>NZ_OY781460.1:2827500-3155000 GCF_963676855.1 uncultured Anaeromusa sp. | reverse complement strand
CTTTCTTCTGTGTGGAGTTTTGAGGGAGCATGCAAATGCAAACTCAGTAAGACAATCCGGTGACGATAGCTGTGGGGTTCCACCTGTTCCCATCTCGAACACAGCAGTTAAGCCCACATACGCCGAAAGTACTTGGCTGGAAGCGGCCTGGGAGGATAGGTAGTTGCCGGTTAAACAAAAGAAAAAGCATCCGTGAAAACGGGTGCTTTTTCTTTTGTTTATGTGGAAGTATCCAAGCTACGAGGAAGCTTCCAGCCAAGTGATTTCAACCTTAAAAAATAGAAGCGGCCTGCGACGGCGTGTGATGCGCCTAGGGTCGGTTGCGCCATGGATGGCGTAGCAACCGACGTCCTTTAGATGTAAATAGATAAAACTGACTAAGAAGAGTACGCGTCATGGACGGCAAAGCGAAGGACGGGAGGGATAGGTAGGTTGCCGGGGCAATCAAGCTGACTAAATGAGACAGCTGGTATAAATCTTATATGTCGGTATCTCCAAGCCGCCTTACCCGGTATCCTTGTCGAAACAAGAAGAGTCTCAACTCAAAAAAAGACGGTTTACAGGGAAATACGGGAACTCGCTGTGCTCAGACATCCGTATTTCTAATCCTGCAAGCCGTTATTTTTTGTCCTGCGGACCGTCTTGTCTCTAAAAGTTTCGCCAAGCACACCGCGCCTCGGCGAATGCTCATATGCCCAGCATCGCGCAAATGAGATGATTTCTAGCGTCCTTCCCCGGCATCCTGTAAGAGCCACTGATTGAATGAGTGCATCGCCAGGGAGAGGAGTTTCTCAAGCACACTGAACCGCGGTGTTAGCTTGTTAGCATATAGGGAATGTTTTGGCCTCCCTTGTTAAAGGGAGGTGGCGCAAAGCGCCGGTGGGATTCAACATTTCTTTGCCTATTTTGCTTGCTCTATTTTGTGACGTTTTTGTTACAAGCCATAGACTAAGAAGGTGTTTAACAAGCGATCCCGAATTATTCATAAGTCATAGTTTTTACTTTTAGCAGACGGAGTGGTGCTGTGAGGCAGTTAGAAGATATTCGTAGGCAGCTGCAGAAACAGTTGGGGCAGCGAGACGTGGATTTGTTGCAAAAAGGATATTTCCGGGCGGCGGTGGTAGTACCGTTGGTGGAAATGCACGGTGAGCCGGCAGTTCTCTTCCAGGTTCGTTCTAGCCAGCTTACTTGGCAACCAGGAGATATATGTTTTCCAGGCGGGCGAGTGCAGACGGATGAGACTCCTTGCCAAGCGGCCCGTAGAGAAATGTCGGAAGAACTAGGCGTAGACGAAGATTGCTTAGACTTGTTAGGCGAATTGCCCGAAGTGGCGAGCCCGATCGGGGTTTGGCTGCATCCGTATGCGGGGGTGCTTCAAGATTGTAAGCAGTTGGAACTGCAAGCAGAAGAAGTAGCTGAAATCTTTTGCATCCCTCTTGCAGAACTGTTGGCAATAAAGCCGGAAGTAGGACGCATGGAAATGGCGACGAAACCTATGCCTGGTTTTCCGCACCATTTGCTGCCTGCATATTCCAAAGAATGGCGTCGGCGGGGGGAATATGACGTTTATTTTTATGTTTGGAAAAAACGAGTTATCTGGGGCTTGACGGCACAGGTACTGAAGAACTTTTTGGACGTGTGCCGCAAGGTGCAGGCATAAAAATAAAACCGCCGCGAAGGCGGCGGTAAGTTTCTTAGGTATGTGAGGGTAAGGTTGCAATTTGCCAGTCTTGGCCGTGAATGAAATCATTGTAGATTTCCGTAAGGCTTTCAAAAACAGAGGCGCGTTTAATCGTTCGTTTTCTCGTTAAGACTGCGAATTTGAACCAATTTCCTTCGCGGGATAACTGCACTAAAGTCTGGTTGATGCGTAATAAAATGCTTTTGCTGGGAGACTGCAAGAGAGCGTCTTCCAACTTACGGACGGCAGGTCCGTCGAGAGGCGGGAGCACGCGGGCTGTAGTTTCTTTCATGACGCATGCACTTCCTTATTTCATATTGGGAACCCTATGTCGGTTCCGTAAGGCTTGGCAGTATTATATCATAGCTACACCGTTCTTTCATATGAGAAAAACCTCGCGAAATGAAAGAGCAAGGATGTTGATTGAGAATAAGACAGCTAGAGAGGCACTGTGTAATTTTCAGATAAAATAGATTTTATAGATGGATTTAGCGATAAGTGTAAAAAAAAACAGAGTCTAAGGAGGTAGTGGAAATGCAAACAAAGGTGTTTGGAGTAGAAGGGATGAGCTGTGGTCACTGCCAGCAAGCGGTGGAAACCGCGGCATTGTCTGTGACTGGGGTTCAAACAGCAGCAGTGCAGCTGGCGGCTAAAACGGTGACGGTGACGTATGACGAAGAAAAATTTCAACTGCCAGAACTTATTGCGGCCATTGAAGATGCGGGATTTGAAGTAGGACAATCTTGACGGTGATGAGGATTTTTTGATATAGTAAGGGGAGCCCCCGGATGCGGGGGCTTATTTTGTAATGGAATTTGCAGACAGCGCCGAAAGGAGGATTTGCTTCGTGCCTAATCTGGAGCAACGGTTGGAGCAGCGGCGTGTATCGAAAAATAGAGAGCAGAAAAAGAGTTTGATAAAATGGGCGGCGCTTTTTTTAGCGGTCTTTTTTCTTACATTAGGAGTTGCCTTTCTTTGGTTTTCTTCCGGAGCATTAACCGGAAACAAACAGAAAAAAGTGGATGACAAGTTTCTGGCATTTCAGGATAAGATTAATATCATGGTCATGGGGGTTGATGAACGAGCGGATGATGTGGGGCGTTCCGATACCTTGATGGTTCTGACCATTGATACGAAAACCAAAGGCGTTTCGATTGTAGCCATTCCTCGGGATTCACGTGTGAAAATACCGGGCCACGGCTATGATAAGATTAATCATGCCTATGCCTTGGGGGGACATTCTTTGTCAAAGCAGGCGGTAGAACTGCTGCTGGGAGTCCCGATTGATCATTATATTGTCGTCAATATAGCAGGCTTTAAGCGGATTGTAGACGCAGTAGGCGGCTTGGATATTGATGTAGAAAAACGCATGTATTACAGCGATCCCTGGGACGATGACGGTGGTTTGTTTATTGATTTGCAGCCGGGGATGCAGCATTTGGATGGCAAAACAGCCATCCAGTATGTACGTTATCGTGATGAAGAAGGCGATATTGGCCGTGTAGAGCGGCAGCAGCATTTTCTGCGGGCATTGTTGGATCAACTGGCAAGCCCCGGAGTGATTCCTCGGATTCCAGGAATTATTCAGAGTGTTAGCAATGCTGTGAAGAGTGATTTGTCGACAGCTGAAATGCTGAATTTGGCTAAAATTATTAAGGATGCCAAGGCGCAAGGGCTGCAATCCTATATGGTTCCCGGCAAACCAGCTTATATTGAAGATATCAGTTATTGGCTGCCGGATATTGTCGCCTTGCGACAACACATGGCGCAGGTCTTGGGCGCTTCAGCCAGCGAACGATATCAAGCAAGCACGCGTCAGGAGGCCGATGAATACGCAGGAACCTTACCGAAAAATGTGAAAGTAGTGGATGCGCCTAAAAACCCGGCGAAACCGAATGATACAACCAGAGCGAATGAACCTGTGAGCCCGAAGACCCCGGCGGCGACCGGGCGGATTCGTGTTAGTGTGGTCAATGGCAGCGGCAGCGCCGCTGCTGGAGATAAAATGGCGGCCACTTTGCGTCGCCAAGGATTTGACGTAGTTGGTGTTTCCCCTGGTTCGGCGCGTAGTAACACCGTTGTTATCAGTAATTCAAATGATAATAGCGTCATAAATCGCTTGAATAGCTTACCTTTTGATTATGCTTTGCAAATCAGCCGCAATGAAGGCAGCAGCACCCAAGCAACAGTGATTGTAGGCAAGGATTTTGCTGAACGTTGATTGCTTCGGGGAGGTGTAGGACCATGGTTTTATACCCGATTAATCTGCATCTGACAAACCAGCCGGTTTTGGTGGTAGGTGGGGGGCAGGTGGCGGAGCGAAAAATAAATACATTGGTGGCTGCTCAAGCTGCCGTTACCGTTATCAGCCCGGAGCTTACGCCCGGGCTGCAGGTGTTGGCGAAAAATGGGACTATTCGATGCTGGCAGCGTATGTATGAGTCTGGTGATGTAGAGCCGTTTTGCCTTGTCTTTTGTGCGACAAACCGGCGTCAAGTAAACCAAAGCGTGGCTAGTGAGGCTCAAGAACGAGGGAAGTTGGTCAATGTAGCAGATGAACCTGAGGAAGGGAATTTTAGTCTCCCGGCGCTGGTGCGACGGGGGGAATTGCTGCTGACTATTTCAACCGGAGGGCAAAGCCCTGCGTTGGTACGCAAGCTGCGTCGGGAGCTAGCGGAACGCTATGGGCCAGAATATGAAGAATTGCTTTTGTTGTTAGGGCGTATTAGAGATGAGATGAAAGAGCATTTTCCTACATCGCGAGAGCGTGAACTTTTTTGGCGATCGGCTTTGACTGATGAGGTGCTGGACGAGTTAAGGTCTGGAAATTTGAAAGAGGCGGAGGAACGGATTCGACATGCAGCTAGTGGTATTAGGACTCAACCATAAAACCGCGCCTGTTGAGGTACGGGAATGTTTTTCTTTTTCCGAGGAGCAGTTGCGCCTGGCTTTAAGGCGCCTTAGGGATCAAGAGATTGTCGAAGAATGTGTGTGGTTGTCTACTTGCAACCGGACGGAGCTATATGCTGTCGTCGAGGATGCAGAGGAAGCGTATGAGCCTCTGAAAGAGGTAATGACGCGCATGGCCACAGGGCAGCAGCGACCAGATGATTATGTCTTTTATCATTGTGATCAAGACTGCATTAATCATCTCTTCCGCGTGTCATCTAGTTTGGATTCGTTGGTAATTGGCGAGGGGCAAATTTTAAGCCAAGTAAAAAAAGCGTATTCTATGGCACGAGATGCCGGTACCACCAGTACCGTGCTGAATACGCTGTTTCACCGGGCGATTACGGTAGGTAAAAAAGTACGAACTGTGACTCGCATTGCCTATAATGCTGTATCAGTGAGTTATGCTGCCGTAGAAATGGCTAAAAGCGTTTGCGGCGAAATGGAGAAAGTAAAAGTCTTGCTGTTGGGTGCAGGGGAAATGGGAGAATTGACCGCCAAGCACTTGGTAGCCAGTGGTGTGCAGACGGTATTTGTATCCAACCGGCGCTATGAGCGGGCAGTGGATCTGGCGAAGCGTTTTCATGGCGAGGCCGTTCCGTTTGAATCCTTTTTGCAACGTGCCGTTGATGCGGATATTATCATTACGTCCACCGGGGCGCCTCATTATATGATTCGGGCTTGGGATATGGCGCACATCATGCCGAAACGTCAAGGTCGGCCAATTGTACTAATTGATATTGCTGTGCCGCGAGACGTAGAACCGGAGACGGCGGCGATTCAAGGGGTGACCTTATACAATATTGACGATTTGGAAGCGGTGGTTGAATCAAACATGCGCCTAAGAGAGCAGGAGGCAAAAGCCGCTGAGGAGATTATTGAAAAAGAGTTAGATGAGCTTGTGGCCAAGTTTCGCTATTTATCCTTTCAGCCGGTGATGGCGCGTTTAGCGGATAAGGCGGAGCATATTCGTCAGCGGGAAATGAAACGCGCCTTGACGAAACTACCGGATTTGCCGCCGGAAGAGATGAAAATCATGGAGAGCATGTCACGCATGATTATTCGCAAGATGCTGCGCGACCCCATGGTGCGCCTCAATCAGGCGGCTGGCAGCGAACAGGAAGAATACTATCTGGAAGCGATTCGGGAACTATTCAAATTGGATGCAATAGGAGAGGGGAAACACTGTGAGGCAAAGGCTTGTTATAGGTACGCGCGGCAGTAAACTGGCTCTTTGGCAGGCGGAACACATTGCAGAGCGTCTGCGCCAAGAGCATGCCGGGCTGGAAGTAGAGTTAAAACGAATTGTTACGACTGGCGATAAAGTATTGGATGTGCCTTTGGCCAAAATTGGCGGCAAGGGCTTGTTTACTAAAGAGTTGGAAGTGGAAATGCTAAGCGGGCAGATCGACTTGGCGGTACATAGCTTGAAAGATATGCCGACAGAGCTGCCGGAGGGCTTATGCCTGGCGGCTATTACCGAACGGGCTGACGCCGGCGATGCCTTGGTCAGCCGTGATTATGCATCCTTAGAAGCATTGCCGCAAGGCGCCACGCTGGGAACGAGCAGTCTGCGGCGCAAAGCGCAGCTTTTGCGGTTGCGGCCGGATTTGAAGATGGTTGACCTGCGGGGCAATTTAGATACGCGCCTGAAGAAAGTGCAAACAGGAGAACTAGATGCCATTGTGCTGGCGGCAGCGGGGCTGAAGCGTTTGGGCTGGGAGCAGGAAATAGCGGAAATCTTAAAACCGGAAGTCTGTTTGCCTGCAGTGGGGCAAGGCTGCCTGGCAGTAGAGGCGCGGGCCGATGATGCTGAAGTGCTGTCGTTGCTGGCGTTTTTAAATCATAAGCCTTCGAGGGTAGCTGCAGAAGCGGAACGGGCTTTTCTACGCGAAGTGGAAGGCGGCTGCCAAGTGCCTGTAGGCGTATATGCTCAGGAAGAGCAAGGACAGCTGACGGTTACGGCGGTCATTTTGACCTTGGATGGCAAACAATGTTTAAAGGCGCAGAAATCGGGCAGTAACGAGGAAGCAGCGGAACTAGGCGTTGCTTTAGCCAAGCAGCTATTGGCTGCAGGCGGCAAAGAGATTTTAGCGGAATTGATGCAAAGCGAGGGAGTATAGATGACACATCCAACAGTGTATTTGGTCGGAGCCGGCCCTGGAGATTATAAATTGATTAGCGTACGCGGCTTGGAACTCATCCAACGAGCCGAAGTTTTGGTGTATGATCGTTTGGCTGATGAGCGTTTGCTCGGTCACGCCAAAAAAGACGCGGAATTTATTTATGTAGGTAAAGCCTCCAGCAACCATGCCATGCGTCAGGAGGACATCAACCAACTTTTGGTGGACAAGGCAAAAGAAGGCAAAGTGGTAGTCCGCCTTAAAGGAGGCGACCCCTTTGTTTTTGGCCGCGGCGGCGAAGAAGCCTTGACCTTGCGTGCTGCTGGCATTCCTTTTGAAATCGTCCCTGGCATTACTTCGGCTATTTCGGTTCCGGCTTATGCAGGCATTCCGGTTACCCATCGCGGCATTGCTACTTCGTTTGCGGTAGTGACCGGTCATGAGGATCCTACAAAAGGGGAATCTTCAATGCGGTGGGATAAATTGGCCACAGGTACAGATACGCTGGTCTTTTTGATGGGCGTGGAAAACTTGCCTCATATCACGGCGAAGTTGATGGAACATGGCCGCAGCGGCGAAACGCCGGCAGCGGTTATTCGCTGGGGCACCAAAGCAGAGCAGGAAGTATTAGTGACGACCGTAGCGACAGCGGCAGCCGACGTGGCGGCAAAGGGATTGACGCCGCCGGCGATTTTTCTAGTAGGGGACGTTGTTTCCTTGCGAGATGAGTTGGCATGGTTTGATCAGCGGCCTTTGTTCGGACAAAAGGTGTTGGTGACGCGGGCGCGTGAGCAAGCCAGCTTGCTTACGGCGCGTTTGGAAGAATTAGGCGCTCAATGTGTGGAAGCGCCAGCCATTCAAATTAAACCGCCTGTAAGTTATGAACCAATGGATGCGGCTATTAAGGAACTGCAAGGATATGACTGGCTTATTTTTACCAGTGTCAACGGCGTGGAGTATTTCTTCAATCGTTTAGCGGAGCAGGGTCAAGACGCTCGGGCGCTGGCAACTGCCAAAGTAGCGGCTATTGGCGTAGCTACGGCGAGCAAGCTGGCGGCTTACGGCATTCAAGCCGATTTGGTGCCAGTAGAGTTTCGGGCGGAAGGTATTATTGAAGCTCTACAGGGAAAAGTGAAGCCGGGTATGCGCATTCTGATTCCACGAGCTACCGTAGCTAGGGAATTGCTGCCGGAGCAGCTGCGTGAGCAGGGGCTGGCGGTTGATGTGGTGCCTGCGTACCGTACGGTAACGGCACAGGCGGACGGGGAAGCGCTGAAAGCTTCCTTAGAGGCTGGAGAATTTCAATGGGTAACGTTCACCAGCTCTTCGACGGTAACTAACTTGTTGAAGCTCTTGGGCGAAGATGGCGCAGCATTGCTGAAAAAAGCAAAGGTGGCCTGCATCGGCCCGATTACGGCGGAAACGTGCTTAGAACATGGCATTGAGCCAGATGTCATGGCTGGCGAATATACAATTAAAGGGTTGGCCGAAGCCATCCTTACATTTTACGGCGAGGAGATGTAGTTCATGTTCCATCCGTATTTGCGTCCCCGGCGGCTGCGCGTCAGCGAAGGCTTGCGCGCCATGGTGCGGGAGACAGTGTTGCAGGTAGAGGATTTGGTATATCCATTGTTTCTAGTGCCGGGCGAGAATATTAAAAAGGAAATTCCGTCGTTGCCAGGGCAGTACCACTTGTCTGTGGAGCAAGCGGTACTTTTGGCGCAAGAGGCATGGGGGTTGGGAATTCGCTCGGTGTTGCTTTTTGGACTTCCTTCTTATAAGGACGAACAGGGCAGCAGCGCTTGGGACTTGCAGCAACCTGTGCAACTGGCGATGACGGCGATTAAAAAAGCGTTGCCAGAGATGGTGATTATTGGGGATGTTTGTCTTTGTGAATACACTAGTCATGGGCATTGCGGCCTGCTAGCAGGCGAAACCGTGGACAATGACTCGACGCTGGAACTTTTGACCAAGGTAGCGGTTAGCCAGGCTAAAGCAGGAGCGGACATTGTCGCCCCTTCGGACATGATGGACGGCCGGGTACGAGCCATTCGCGAGGCCCTAGACGATGCTGGCTTCGCGCAGGTGTCTATTATGAGTTATGCTGTTAAATACGCGTCCGCTTACTATGGCCCTTTCCGAGACGCCGCGGATTCAGCGCCGCAATTTGGCGACCGTCGCAGCTATCAAATGGACCCGGCCAATGCCAGAGAGGCTTTGCGGGAAGCGGCCCTGGATGTGGAAGAAGGAGCAGACTTTCTAATGGTTAAGCCGGCTCTGGCGTACCTCGATATTGTGCGTCAGATCAAGGATACGTATTTGCTGCCGTTGGCAACGTATAATGTCAGCGGTGAATATGCCATGGTCAAAGCTGCAGCGCAGCAGGGCTGGATTGACGAGAAGAAAATTGTTCTAGAAACGCTGGTTTCGATGAAACGAGCCGGCGCGGATATTATTATTACCTATCATGCCCTGGACGCAGCCAAGTGGCTGCTAGAGAATCAGTAAACAAAGGAGCGATAGTACCATGAGCTTTTCTTTGCAACGATCCCAAGAAGCCTTTGTTGCAGCTAAAGCCTGCATTCCCGGAGGGGTAAATAGCCCGGTGCGTTCGTTTCGCAGCGTTGGCGGGACGCCTCCTTTTATTGCGCAGGCGCAGGGTGCCTATATAGAAGATATTGACGGCAATCGTTATATTGACTACATTGGTTCATGGGGGCCGATGATTTTGGGTCACGCCCACCCGCAAGTCACTGAAGCGCTGGAGAAGGCGGTTCGAAAAGGCACCAGCTATGGTGCGCCGACACTGCTGGAAACAGAACTGGCAGAAATGGTGCGGCACTGCGTGCCATCGATGGAGTTAGTGCGCATGGTCAATTCCGGTACCGAGGCGACGATGAGCGTGCTGCGTTTAGCTAGGGCTTTTACAGGACGCAGCAAAATCGTCAAATTTGCCGGCTGCTATCATGGGCACCATGACAGCTTGCTGGTCAAAGCCGGCTCCGGTGCGGCTACTTTGGGGGTTCCGGACAGTCCTGGCGTGACTAGTGAAGTGGCAGGCAACACGCTGACGGTGGAATATAACGACCTGCAGGATCTGACTGCCGCCTTCGAAGCCAATCCGCAGGAAATTGCCGCCGTCATTATTGAGCCGGTGGCTGGGAATATGGGCATGGTGCTGCCGCGAGACGGCTATCTTCAGGGTGTGCGGGACTTGACCAGTAAACATGGCGCTTTGTTGATTTTTGACGAAGTTATGACCGGTTTCCGGGTGGCTCTAGGGGGAGCGCAAAGCGTATACGGCATTAAGCCGGATTTGACCTGTTTAGGCAAAATTATTGGCGGTGGTTTGCCTGTCGGCGCCTATGGCGGACGCAAGGATATCATGGAATGCATTGCTCCAGCAGGCCCTGTTTATCAGGCGGGTACATTGAGCGGTAATCCTTTGGCGATGACTGCCGGTATTACTACGTTGCGCTTGTTGATGGAGACTAAAGGATTTTATGACGAATTGTCCCAAAAGACAGCGACCTTGGCGCAAGGCCTCTATGGTCGGGCGGCTAAATACGCGCTGCCTGTGAGTACTTGCCACTTGGGCGGGATGTTCGGTCTTTTCTTCCATGCAGGACCTGTATTTGACTATCGAACTGCTCAACAGGCGGACTTGGACGCTTTTAGGACGTATTTCCACACGTTGCTGGCGCAAGGCGTTTATGTGGCGCCTTCGCAGTTTGAGGCGGCCTTTATTTCAGCGGCCCACAGCGAAATCGATCTGGAGCGGACGCTGAATGCAGCGGAACATGCCTTTGCTGCCGTAATGGCTATGAAGGATCATTTTCAGCCGTAAGAAGCCACGAAAAAGAACTGTGAAATCTCTTTTGAGAGATTTCACAGTTCTTTTTCGTAATTGCATTAAAAGATAAATTCGGCGTCAGCCAGCATGCCTGGTTTGAAAAGAGACGGGGGATCGCTTGGTAAAGAAACCTTGATCGGTTGACGCTGCCCAGTCGCGCCGGCAGCGGAGGTTTCCAGAACTTCACCGGTAAATGTTTGTCCAGGCAGATCACGCAGAATGAAATTTACGTGTTGGCTTGTTTTCAGTCTAGTGGCATCGCTTGTCTCAACTCGGACAGTGAGCCAAAGCTCAGTATTAGAAATGACAGCCAGCAACGGTTGTCCGGCGGCGACGCTATCACCAGCGCGAACGCTCAGTAAGGAAACAGTGCCACTGGTTGGGGCGATGACGATTTTTTGCTGTTCTAATGATTGCAGAGCGGCTAATTTTTGTTCGGCTTGCTGGATTTGTTGTTGGGCCATACGGACTTCATTGGGGTCAGGCGGTTGACTGGGGGTTGTGGTCATTACAGGAGACGCACTGGCTGCCTGGCGGGCTTGCTCGTAGGCGCTGGCGGCGCGATCACGGGCGGCAGCACTGATACCTCCTAGTGCGTACAGTTCTTGCATCTTTTGGTAATGTTGGGCCGCTTGCTCCAGGCGCGCTACGGCGCCGCTGTCAACACTGCCGCCTGTTTGCAGGGACCGACCTGGTCGGCCTTGGCTGACCTGTGCATAAAGTGCGCGAGCGGCGACAAGCGCGGCTGAAGCGTCTTCTTTTTGCTTATCCAGTTCAGGAAAGTGCAGAGTGAGCAAGGGGCTTCCCTTTTCTACGACATCGCCGTCTTTTACTAGAACTTCTAAAATTTGGCCGGAAGCCCGGGCGGTTTGGCTGTAAAGAGCTCCTTGAATACGGGCATCCGAACTTTTTAGGGTAGCGGTGTTTTGATACCAGAAATATACTCCCAGGGCCAGACCTATGGCCAAGAGAACAACCGTAAGCACTCGCAAGGCGAAAGCGGCGCGTGGTGATAATAAATCATCGGTGTTGGTGTCTGACATGTAGATGCTCCTTTGCTTATGCTGATTCAATAAGTAGTGATTGGTGCGGTTTATCCCGTCTTTTGATTTCGGCGTACGTTAGTCAGTTCCTGCATACATAGCAAAAAAGTCATGATTTCGACACAATGCGGCGAAAGTCTGGTAAAGCAGAGGCTCTCAAGCAGGGTTCATGCTATAATGAAATGGAAATACACCACACATTGCTTGATTTTGCAGGCGTGCATGCGGAAATGAGGCGATAGCTGCCATGTGGTTGAAAGTGCAAGGAGACGTGGAGGCGGTTATGAAGCAAGCCCGAAAAATTCTAGAAGCGCTGACTCAGGAAGGCTGGCAGGCATATATGGTAGGCGGTGCAGTGAGGGATTTGTTCCTGGGCGTGAATCATATTGACGTTGATATCTGCACCAATGCCAAGCCGGACGATATTCGTGCCATGGCTATTAGACGGGGCTGGAAGACTAGCGACGTGGGTGCGAGATTTGGCAGTGTACTGGTTGTAATAGCAGGCATTCCTTATGATGTTACCACTTTCCGCAGGGAAGAGTATGGCGAAGACAGCCACAGACCGAAAAAAGTGGAGTGGGGCGACTCCTTATTGGAAGATTTAAGTCGCCGGGACTTTACAATTAATACCTTATGCCTGGATGTGAACGGCGATCTCTATGATCCGTTTGACGGTTTGAGCGACTTGCGATTAGGTCGTCTACGGGCAGTGGGAGACGCTAGCGTCCGCTTTGCCGAGGATGGCTTGCGCATGTTTCGGGCTGCCCGTTTCATGGCGCAGTTGGGCTTTTCTTTTGACTCGGATATTTTTCCAGCCATTGTAGCCAATCGGGAGCGGGTGCGGGGGTTGTCAGTGGAACGGGTGCGCAATGAACTGGAGAAGACGCTGCTGGCTAGGCATGCGGCTAAGGGCATCCATGTATTGCGTATGACGGGCTTGCTTGCCGAAACTTGCCGTGCGAAAGACGAGGGTGTGGAGCAGAACGTGCCGATTTTGCCGGAAATTATGCATTTATATCAATTGCCGCAAAATCCAAAGCACCATCGTTTGAATGCTTGGCGTCATGTATTGGATACGGTGGAACGGATTGAACCGCAGTTGGTTTTGCGTTGGGCGGCACTGCTGCATGACGTGGCGAAGGGCTTGCCGGGAGTACGAAGTGTAAATGCGCAGGGGGAGTGGACCGATCATCGCCATGATGTGGTAGGCACGGAACTTGCAGAAGATATACTACGTCGGCTACGGGTAGATCCGCAGGTAGCTAGACGCGTGATTTGGTTGGTTCGTAATCATATGCATGCGCCGGATTTGTCCCGTAAATCGGTGGTGCGCTGGCTGCGTAAACGCGCGGTGTCGTTCCGCGACGTAGGGGAGTTGCAACAGGCAGTAACTCAGCTGTTTGCATTATATTGGGCGGATGCGACGGCGACGCGTACCAGGCCGAACGATTCGTTGGAGCAGTTGCTGCAGCAGGTGGAACCCATTTTAAAACAGACGCCTTTTTTTGTCTCGCAGTTAGCCATTTCCGGCGGCGACATTGCGGCGGAATTGGGCAGCGGTCCGCAGGTTGGGGCGTTTCAGAAAAATTTGTTGCTGCGCATTCAAAGCGAAATGCTAAAAAATGAAGCAGGCGTTTTGCGGCAGGCTTTGTTGTTGCGTAAGGAACGGCAAAAGCAATTGCAGTGACCTCCAGAGATTGCTATAATATAAGAATGAGATTTGCCAAAGAACAAAGACAGTGATGTTTAGAGTTAGGAAGGACAGGTGCGAAGCATGGAGACAGCCTGGCTACAGGACGGAGTCGCCTTTTTTCAAACATATGGGTTATGGGGGCTGCTGACCGTGGCATTCCTGGAGTCTTTTATTTCTCCGATTTTACCGGATTTACTGCTGATTCCTATGGCGCTGGCTAATCCGGAGCAAGCGATCTGGTATGCCGTCTGGACAACCCTTACTTCGGTTTTGGGAGGCTTTATCGGCTATTACGTCGGTCATCGCTTTGGTGAACCCGCGTTGCGGCGTATTGTTCCAGAACGGCACTTGGAGACTATTCGCAGCTGGATGGAAAAGTATGGTGCGTTGGCGGTGTTCTTGGCGGCTATGTCGCCGATTCCCTATAAGTTTGTTTCTATTAGCGCTGGTGCTTTTCGAGTAAATCTGGGACTTTTCTTCGTCTTTTCTTTTTTGGGGCGCGCGAAACGGTTTTTAGTGGAAGGGCTGTTGATTTACTATTATGGCCCCCAAGCGTTGGCTATGTTTGAGAAGTATAAGACAGAAGCAATTGTCGGGTTTGTACTTGTAAGCGTTTTTATGGTTCTCGGAGTGTATCTATTTCGTCGGCATAAAATGCAGGCTCGTGTAGCAGTGTCAACAGAAGCTAGGAGGCAAGAGCTATGAAGATAGAGGCTGGCGAAAAAACGCTGCAAGGGCGCGAATTGGATGCAGCAGCAGCGGTGGCTAGCGGCGCTTATTGCTGGGTCACGCATACCTTGCAGTTCAGCGAGGAAATGGCGGTAAAATGGCTGATGGCGAAAGAATCGCTGGCTGCCTTTAAGGGCATGTATCGTACCATGCGCGAAGAAGAATGGGACGGCTTGAAGCATCGTCAAGACTATGCGGAAGAGGTGCCGTGCTTTTCTACCAACGAGATGGCGGCGGAGAAGCTGCAATATTTGCTGAAGCAACAAGGGCGCCAGGTGGTAAGAAAGAACGTAGCCGAGGGTGTGGCTGCTGTTTGCGGAGAAGTAGAGATGGTTGCTGTTACTTGGCCGGAAGCATTGACTCGCCTAACATTGGTTTTAAGTAATGGCTGATTAATTTAATAATGGAATATTGACGCAATTCGAGTCTTTTGCTAATGTTTAAGTGAAAGAGTTGGACAAGCAAGGCTGTTTAATGACGGTTCGGCTTGAAAGACTTAGCTTCCGTGTTTGGGCGTTCTTAAGACGAACCAATATGGAAGATGCGGCGCAAGACAGCTGTTTTGGCAGGGAAGCCTGTTCATAGTGACGTGTTTTGCAGCACCTGAGCCAGGCAGGACTGCAACGAAGACGTTAGCATGGCTGTGTAGGGTCGCAAAAAAAGCATTCGCAGAAGATGAGGTTCTGCGAATGCTTTTTTTTACTAATAAGAGCGAAGCAAAGAACAGGGAGGTCCCAAATGGACGCAAGCGCAACAAAATTGGATGCAAAAATGCTCGACTCGATCGTAAAACGAACGGTGGAAGCGATTGAGGAGAGCAAAAGTGAGATATATGAAGTGTATGAAGCCGCTTGCGGCGAGGTGGAAAAGCTGCGCCGGGACTTGTTGCGCCTGAAAGAAGAGGCGGCAACTACCATTGACCGGGTGGACAAGCTGGAAATTAAAGAGAAGCAAGCCCGCATTAACTTGATGGAAGTAAGCAAATGCTTTCGTCAGTTTAGTGAAGAAGACGTCAGAAAATCATATGATATGGCGCGAGACTTGCAGGTGGAGCTGGCGGTAGCCAGAGAATGTGAGCTGAATCTGCGTTTGCGCCGGGATGAAATGGAACTTCGTTTGCGAACGTTAGAGCTGACGGCCCAAAAGGCGCAGCGCCTGGTTTCGCAGGTAGGAGCCGTGCTCGGCTACCTAGGGACGCAGATGGATGACGTTGTGGAGCATATTGAGTCGCTGCAGCAGACTCAGCGGCTAGGTGCGCAGATTATTCACGCGCAGGAAGAGGAACGCCGCCGAGTGGCCCGGGAAATTCACGACGGCCCGGCGCAGACTATGGCCAATCTTGTGTTTCGTACGGAGATTTGTGAACGTATGGTAGATCGCGATAGCCAACGAGCCAAAGCGGAGCTGGCGGATCTGCGCGAACAGGTACGCGGCTGTTTGCGGGAGGTGCGCAAGATTATCTGCGATTTGCGTCCTATGTCCTTGGATGATTTGGGCTTGGTAGCGACATTGAAAGGGCTTTGCCAGAGTTGTCGGGAGCAAAGCGGTGTGGAAGCGCAACTGCGTGTGCTGGGCAAGGAAGTAAGTATGGACGCCTATCGAGAGACGGCTGTTTTTCGCATTGTACAAGAGGCTTTGCATAATGTAGAAAAACATGCCAATGCTAAGCAGGTTCAGGTGGTAATGGAATATCGCCCTAAAACGTTGCAGGTCTTGATTCAGGACGACGGACGAGGGTTTTCTTTGGATGAAAAAATTTCTGATGAGTGCTTCGGTTTGCTGGGGATGCGGGAGCGCGCTAATATTTTAAAGGGTGATTTGCGCGTTCAGTCTGAACCAGGGGCGGGAACGCAGCTGTTCTTGAAAATTCCTTTGGAAGAAGCTGACGAATTAGAATAAGCGCAGCGCAGCAGGAAGTTGGGACGGTCATGAAAGAGCTATTCTTTTCACAGGCCGTCCTTTGTTATTGGAGAATGTTGTTTTATCAGTCTCCAAAGGAAATCCCCAGATTTTTAGCAGTTTGAACAAGCTCTCCCTGAATGGGGACGGTTTTGAGTTCCCCGATAGCACTTGCTAAGGGGACCGATACAATATCAGAACCATGCAGAGCAGTCATACAGCCAGATTTTCCGTCTAGCAAGCATTGTACGGCTGCTGTTCCATAGCGGGAGGCCAAAAGACGGTCAAAAGCCGTGGGCGAGCCGCCTCGTTGCAGATGCCCTAGAATGGTGACTCTCGTTTCCAGCGACGTAAGCGCTTCGATATCATTGGCCAGATGGTGGCTGACGCCTCCTAGTCGTCGCGGATCGGGGCTGCCTTCGACTAAACGTTGGACAGTATAGCCGCCGCCTAGGGGTTTGGCTCCCTCTGCTACGACGATGATACTGAAGCTTTTCCCCAGAGAGTTGCGCTTTTTGATAGCGGTGATGATTTTTTTGATGTCATAAGGGATTTCAGGGATCACAATCACATCCGCACCGCCGGCAATGCCAGCCTGCAAGGCAATCCAGCCTGTATAGCGTCCCATCACTTCTAGCAGCATGACTCGGTGGTGAGATTCGGCGGTAGTATGTAATTTGTCAAGGGCATCTACTGCTGTAGTGACAGCAGACTCGAAACCAAAGGTGTAGTCTGTGGCGGATAAATCATTGTCAATGGTTTTGGGAACGCCTACAATAGGCACGCCTAAAGCGGCAAACTGATTGGCGATATGCAAAGAGCCGTCGCCGCCGACGACGATAAGGCCGTCGATTTCCCATTGGCGCAAATGATGGAGGACATCTTGGCTTCTATCGACATAGGTGTCTTCTGAACCGGTTTTACTGGCATAAGAAAATGGGTTGTCGCGGTTGGTTGTGCCCAAAATGGTGCCGCCGCGATGCAATAAGCCGCTGACGCTTTGTAAATTTAAGCGCAGGGTTTTGCCATGAATTAAGCCGGAAAAGCCATTTTTTATGCCAGTGACTTTAATGTGGTGCTGCGAGGCCATTTTGACAACGCTACGGATGACGGCATTAAGTCCGGGGCAATCGCCGCCGCCAGTAAGAATCGCTATATGCTTCATAACAGATGCTCCTTTTAGTGGTATACTGAACAGGAAGTTCTGCATAAAAGTGCAGATATCCTCTGTTCGTGTCAGCGATGGTGAAGCGCAAGGAGAATATATGGATCAAAACCGCTTGCCTTTGGTACAGGCGTTGGAAAATTATATAAGGGAGCATGCATTGCGCCAGCACATGCCAGGCCATAAGGGCGGCGTAGGAGCACCACTGCCAGCGCAAGAATTGCTAGGCCCCAAACTGTGGCAGTCAGATGTGACGGAGATTGCCGGTCTGGATGATTTGCAGGAGCCGGAGGGCTGTATTGCCGAAGCGCAAAGACTGTTGGCCGATCTTTACGGAGCGGCAGCTTCTTTTTTTCTGATTAATGGCAGTAGTGTCGGGATTGCAGCGTTGCTTTTAGCATGCCTGCGGCCAGGAGACGAAATCTTGGTGCCGCGTAATGCGCATCGCGCTGTATTGTCTGGGTTAATATTGTCTGGGGCTAAGCCGATTTTTTTGCAGGTGCGTCAAGACGAAAGCAGTGGCGTGCCGTTGGGCCTGGATGCAGCGGATTTTTTACAGGCTGTAAAGACATATCCCCAAGCTAAGGCTGCTTTTTTTGTCAACCCGACGTATCAAGGTGTGACTGGTGATTTAGCGGCGTTGATTCGAATTTGCCGCGAGCATGGACTTATGGCGCTTGTTGATGAGGCTCATGGCGTTCATTTTCCATGGCTGCCGGATGACTCTTTACCTATGGCATTGCCTTGCGGTGCAGACGCTTGTGTACAAAGCGCACATAAGCTGGCCGGATCATTGACACAAAGTGCCTGGCTTCATGTACAGCAAGGCAGTATGCTGGATTTAGGCCGGGTGAAAAGCGCACTGCAATGGCTGCAATCTTCCAGTCCTAGTTATGTTTTGATGGCCTCTTTGGATGCGGCGCGTTGGCAATTGGCACAAGAGGGTAAAGAAAGGCTCCGCCGGCTTTGGAAGCAGGCGGAGCAGCTGCGCCGCCGCTGGCAAGCTTTGGCGGGCGTAGATATAGTTGGCGGTGTGGCGGGGACGCTGACAGCGCCGTTTCAAATGGATATTACGAAGATAACGCTGGCCGTACGAGGCTGGTCGGGTCACGCTGCGGCCAGCCAACTGCGGCGTCAGGGGATTGCTGTGGAATGGGCGGATGCAAAACGACTGTTACTGTTGTTGTCCTTGGCTGATGTCAAACAAGACTGGGAGCGTTTGGGACAAGCATTGCCTCAGCTATTGCAGATGCCGGCTCCCGGTGATTCTTCACAAGCAACACTGGCGTTACCGCCGGTCCCGCCGCAACGGTTGGCACCGCGCGAGGCGGCTTTAGCGGAATATCGCAGTGTGTCGTTGCGGGAAGCGCAAGGGCTGATCGCGGGGGAAGCAATTACCCCCTACCCGCCGGGAATTCCTCTTGTTTTACCTGGAGAAGAATTGACTGCAGACGTGATTGCTTGGATTGCAGCCTGCAAACGCCAAGGGCAGCATATGTCAGGCATGGCTGATAGTACGTTGGAGACGATAAGGGTGGTGTGGAAATGAGTAAAGGAAAACTGCTGATTTTAGAAGCAGGCGATGGCTGTGGCAAAGCCACGCAAACGCGCTTATTAGTGGAGGCGCTAATCAAAGAGGGGCATAAAGTTCGCAAGGTGTCTTTCCCTAATTATGCCAGCCCTGCGGCTGGCGCTATCAAAATGTATCTGGCAGGGGAATTCGGACAACGCGCGGCTGATGTCAATCCTTATGCGGCGGCTTCGTTTTATGCCGTTGATCGTTTTGCTTCCTATCATACGGATTGGGGTGAATTTTATCGGCAAGGCGGTATTGTTATCGCCGACCGGTATGCAACATCCAATATGGTGCATCAAGCGGTCAAAGTGCCGCCAGGTGAGCCAAGAAAGGATTTTTTGAGTTGGTTGTGGGATTTAGAATTTGAAAAATTTGCCTTGCCTGTGCCGGATGCAGTCTTCTTTTTAGACGTTCCTCCTGCGCTCAGTGCAGTGTTGATTGCCGCTAGAGAAAGTGAACAGCGCAAGCGGGACATTCATGAGCAAGACACGGCATATTTAGAAGCATGTTATTCCTTATATCGGCAGTTGGCTGTACAATATGGGTGGCAGCAAGTAAACTGTGCACCGCAAGGAAAGCTGCGTTGCGTCGAAGAGATTCATAAGGAAATTTTAACTAGAGCGTTAGAGCTTTGCTCTTGCGGCAGCTAAAAAGAACGAGGTCCCATACGGGGATGCTGCACAGGACGTAAAGAAAGACGGGCCGCCAGGTGGGCTGCTTCTTCTAGAGAAAGATCTTGGCGAGATTCGTGAGATTCAAAAATACAGACACCTGGTTCACTGCCTACTTCTCCTGCTGGCAAATAAACGTATTCTTGATTCGTCGTATCTCCATAAATAATACCGGCTAATAGTTCGCCAGCAATCATGCGGCTCATAAAAAGCCTCCTTTTTTTGCATAATCGGACTAATTATAGCATAACTTGTTTATTAGGTATATTTTCTCCGGCGAGATGATCCGATATAATATAAAAGTGTAACAAACTGGCTGCTGTTCATGGAATCGCTTGCCAGTGGTTCCATAAGGAGGATGAACTATGAAAATTGATCCGAGAGGCATTTCCTCCATTCCCTTGCCCAAGGAAAAAGAAAGCGGTCAGCGTGCCGAAAAAAGTGGACGGAGTTTTTCCGCCAGCTTAAGCAAAGCCAATGATGATGGCTATATGGAGCGCATGGGGAAACTGCTGGATGAGATCACGACGCAAGGCGAGCAGTTGGGGCAAGTGCCGACCTACGGGGAACTAAAAAAGTACCGTCAATTGGTGCAGCGTTTTGTAGGCGAAGCCGTAGGCCGCATGTATAATCTGCAATCGCAAACAGGGTGGGATCGATTTGGACGTCGGAAAGTATACACGCTGGTAAAGCAGATTGACGAAAATTTATCCGGCTTGACGGAAGATGTGCGGCAAGGGCAGTCGCAGCAATTGGAAATCATGGGAAAACTAGATGCCATCCGCGGCATGCTGGTAGATCTTTATACATGATGCTGCGCTGGGAATCATTGAAGGGACAAGATAGTGCCGTAGCGGCGTTGCAGCAGATGCTGCGGCAGGAACAATCGCCCCATGCCTTTTTATTCACCGGTATTGACGGAATCGGCAAGCGGTTGGCGGCCAAGACGCTCATAGCGGCATTGTTGTGTCGGGAACAAGACCGCCCTTGTGGCGTTTGTCCGTCTTGTCGGCAGGTGGAACTGGAAGAGCACGGTCAAATGCAGGTGCTGCGGCCAGAAGGAACAGCCATAAAAATCAGCCAAATACGCGACTTGTTACCGCGTTTATTGCTGAGTGGCGGTCAGGCGCGTTTTTTTGTGCTTATTGACGGAGCCGAGCTGATGAATCAGGAAGCTGCCAATAGCTTGCTGAAAATGTTGGAGGAACCGCCGGCGGGAGTTTACTTTATGCTCTTGGCGCAACGGGTAGAGCAATTGTTGCCGACGGTGCGTTCACGCTGTTGCCTAGTGCCGTTGCAAAAGTTAGCGGCGCCGCTTCTTGAGACCATGCTGCAGAGTCGGGGCTTCACGCCGGAAGCAGCCTCTTTGGCGTCCAGTGTGGCTGCTGGCAGTCTGGGGGAGGCTTTGCTCTTTTTAGAAGAAGGGCGACAGACCTTGCGGGATGAGGTTTGGCAGGCGTTGAAGGCCAGGGGGAAGGCGGCTTGGCGCCTTGGAGAGCTCTGGGGCAAGGAGGAGCGGCCGCAGGTCCAACTGCGATTACGCTATCTTTCCTTGCTGTTACGTGATATGCTGGTACTGCGGCAACAAGCGGCGATACCATTATTTCATCCGGACCTGGAGGAAGAATTGCACCAGGAGTCTCAGCAGTGGACTGATAAGGGGTTGACGCAGGCCTTGCATGCTGTCGAGGAAACGCGCAGAAATATACGGTTTCACGCCGTGCTGCGGCTGGCCTTAGAGGCATTGTGGCTTGCCGTGAGTGAAGCGAAGGAGGGTTCGGGTTTTTATGCCGAAGGTAATAGGCGTTCGTTTTAAAAAAGCGGGCAAGATTTATTATTTTGCTCCTAGCGAGGGAACATTGGCGTTAGGTGACGCCGTCATTGTGGAAACAGCCCGAGGACTGGAATTTGGCGAAGTGGTCATACCGGTACGGGACGTGGAAGACGAAAGCGTAGTCCAACCGTTGAAGTCGGTGCTGCGCAAAGCTAACCACAAGGATAAGGAAAAGGTCAAACAAAACAAGGCGAAGGAAGAAGAAGCCTTCAAGGTTTGTGAGAAAAAGATTGAAGAGCACAAACTGCCAATGAAATTGGTGGATGTAGAATATACTTTTGATGTTAATAAGATTATCTTCTATTTTACCGCTGATGGACGGATTGATTTCCGGGAGCTTGTCAAGGATTTGGCAGCCGTATTCCGCACTCGTATTGAACTGCGTCAGATTGGCGTTCGCGATGAAGCTAAAATGATGGGCGGTATAGGTTGCTGCGGGAGACCTTTGTGCTGCGCTACGTTCTTGGGCGATTTTGAGCCAGTATCTATTCGTATGGCCAAAGAGCAAAATCTTTCTTTAAATCCTACGAAAATTTCCGGTATTTGCGGACGATTGATGTGTTGCTTGAAATATGAGAGCGATGGATATCGCAAATGCTGCAAGAGGGCGCAGCCCCCGAAAGTGGGCAGCACCGTGATGACGCCACAAGGCGAAGGAAAAGTTACCATTGTCAGCAACAACAAGCATATGGCGACGGTGGAACTGGCGGATCAGGGCGGTATGGTACAGTTGTCCTGGGAAGAAGTGGCGGAAAAAGCATGATTGGGGTACGTCTGCATCGCCCGGAGCGGGTAGACGACTTGGGCCTGGGAGGGCTGCGCATTATACAGCATCCCAGGTCTTTTTGCTTTTCCCTGGATGCTGTATTACTGGCTCATTTTGTACGGTTGCGTTCGCAAGATCAGGTAGTAGATCTGGGGGCTGGAAACGGCGCTATTTCTTTGCTGCTGGCTGCGCGAGGCGCAAGAGCAGTAGCCGCGGTGGAATTGGATGAGGCAGCGGCCAGCCGAGCGGCGCGGAGCATTCATTTGAGCCATCGCAGCGACCAAATTCAAGTGTATTGTGGTGATTATCGACAGACGCTGCCTCAACTGACTAGAGGTGTTTGGGATGTTGTTGTTGCCAATCCTCCTTACTTTCAGCCCGAAAGAGGGCGGGGAAGTGTGCAAAAGGGCCTGGCTCGCCAAGAGGTTACGGCGACGTTGATTGATGTACTGAAAGCGGCGCGGCGACTGGTGCGGTTTCGGGGCCGCGTGGCATTAGTGCATCGGGCGGATAGAATGGTGGATGTGCTGGCGGCGATGAGGGAAGAAAAGCTGGAGCCCAAACGGTTACAACTAGTGCAGCCTCGAGCCGGAGCGCCGGCTAATTTGCTGTTGATAGAAGGCATACATGGCGGACGTCCGGGGCTGGAGGCGCTGGCGCCGCTGATAGTATATGAAGCCGATGGCGCCTATACGGCTCAATTACTGGCTTGTTATGAGGCTGTGCCGACGCGGATTCAATGAAGAATGAGGAGGATGGTCATGCATCCGGGAATGTTGTATTTATGCCCTACTCCTATTGGCAATCTGGAAGACATTACTTTGAGGGTGCTGCGCATATTGCGGGAAGCGGACGTGGTAGCGGCGGAGGATACTCGCCATTCGCGTAAATTGCTCACCCACTTTGAAATACATAAACCCTTGGTGAGCTATCACGAACATAATAAAGCGGAACGTGGACCAGAGCTATTGCAGCGCCTGCTAGCCGGCGAAAGCATTGCGTTGGTCAGTGATGCAGGCATGCCGGGCATTGCTGACCCAGGAGCGGATCTTGTCAGACTGGCGCTAGAGGCGGGCGTGCCGGTGGTGCCTTTGCCAGGCGCCAATGCGGCGTTGACGGCGTTGATTGCGTCAGGTCTGCCAAGCGAGCAGTTTCAATTTTTGGGCTTTTTGCCCAAAACAACTAAAAAAAGACGAGTTCTTTTGGAAGAAGCCTCTTCGTATCCTGGGACGCTGCTTTTTTACGAAGCACCTCATCGGTTGTTGGCTACTTTAAAGGAACTGCAAATCGCATTTGGCAATCGTCAGGCTGTAGCGGTGCGGGAGTTGACTAAGAAATTTGAAGAATTTATACGGGGCGATTTGGCATCTATAGAGGCGCATTTTCAGACCGTGTCGCCGCGGGGAGAGTTTACTTTGCTTTGCGCTGGCGCAGAACCTGAAGCAACCGATGCGGCGCTTGAGGCGAACCCTGCCGTCCGAATGGCTGATGCTGTGGCGGAAGTGGGGCGTTTGGTGGCGGCGGGAGAACATAAAAAAGACGCTATCCGTAAGATAGCGTCTCAAAAAAAATTGGGCCGTCGTGATTTGTACCAAGCTGTCATTAAAGAGGCTGAAGAAAATTAAATGGCCTCTCCGACTGAAAGAGCACATTGTTTGCAAACATTTTTGCCGCGGAAATTAGTAATGCCGTCAGCGCTGCCGCAAAAGATGCAAGCAGGCTCGTATTTGCGCAAAACAATGCGATCACTGTCAACGTAAATTTCCAAAGCGTCTTTTTCGGCGATGTCGAGGGTTCTGCGCAATTCGATGGGCAGAACTACGCGACCGAGTTCATCCACCTTACGAACGATACCTGTAGATTTCATGAGATAAATCCTCCTTGCTTAATCTGAGAAAATCGACAAATGGTAGAATGTCTTTTATAATAGAAAAGGTCATTCTCTCAACCTGGAATCAGCGTAACAAAAATGAAAAATCCTGTCAAATTAGGGAAATGTCACAAACGCCTTGTCAAGAGTTATTTTCTTGCTGTCTTTTTTGATACGAAAAACAAGTATAATTGCACGATGAAGACTAAAAGTGTTTCAAAAGAAGACGGCTAATTGGAAATGTACTGGAATTTTAGGCTGAGAGTACTTTTGTGGGAGAATTTTACAAAAAACCCTTTTTGAAAAATAAGGAATAAGATGACAAAAGAGAAAGGTTGGATGATCATGGAAAACAACTCTAAATACTATATTTCTACTCCCATCTATTATCCGAGCGATCGGTTGCATATTGGTCATGCTTACTGCACGACTATCGCGGACAGCTTGGCGAGGTACCAGCGATTGGAAGGCAAAGAAGTATTTTTCCTGACAGGCTCTGACGAGCATGGTCAGAAAATCCAGCGTAAAGCAGAAGAAAAAGGCGTAACACCTATTGGTTATGTTGATGGCATTGTTGCTTCTTTTCAACAACTGTGGCGCAAATTAGGTATTTCTAACGACGATTTTATCCGTACGACCCAAGAACGTCATTACCAGGTAGTGCAGCATATTTTCCAAACCATTTATGAGCAGGGAGATATTTATAAGTCTGCCTATGAAGGCTGGTATTGCACGCCTTGCGAAACATTTTGGCTGGAACGGCAATTGCAGGATGGCAAATGTCCGGACTGCGGGCGTCCTGTGGAGGTGCTGCAAGAGGAAAGCTATTTCTTCCGTATGTCCAAATACCAGGAACGTCTTTTAAAGCACATTGAAGAGAATCCAGACTTTATTCAGCCCGCTTCGCGGCGCAACGAAATGATTAATTTCATCAAAAGTGGTCTGGAAGACTTGTGCGTTTCCCGGACAACCTTTGATTGGGGAATTCCGGTTCCTTTTGATAAAAAGCATGTGGTTTACGTTTGGTTCGATGCTTTATCCAACTATTTGACTGCAGCTGGTTATCTTGATAATCCGGAGAAATTTGCGAAGTTTTGGCCAACAGATGTTCATCTGGTCGGTAAGGAAATTGTCCGGTTTCATTCTATCATTTGGCCAATTATTCTCATGGCCTTGGATTTGCCGTTGCCGAAGAAGGTCTATGGCCATGGCTGGCTGGTGGTGGACGGCGATAAGATGTCCAAGTCCAAAGGCAATGTAATTGATCCGGTGGCGTTGATTGATGAATTTGGCCCTGATGCTATCCGCTATTTCCTGTTGCGGGAAATTGCGCTGGGGAATGATGGCAATTTTTCCAGGGATGCCCTTATTGGGCGGATTAACGCCGATTTGGCCAATGATTTGGGGAATTTGCTTCACCGCACTCTCAGCATGATCGAACGCTTTCAGGGCGGTAAAATCTTGCAAGGGTGCACCGAGGAGGCAGTGGATGCTTCCTTGCGCCAACTGACGGAGAAAACACTGGCTGATTATCGTATCGCTATGGGAAAAATGGATTTGACCGAAGCTTTGAAATGCGTTTGGGCGTTGATTGGACGCAGCAATAAATATATTGACGAAACAGCCCCGTGGGCGCTGGCGAAGAAGCCGGAACAGGCGGATCGACTGGCGGCGGTATTGTACCATTTGGCGGAGACGCTACGTCAGACGGCCGTTTTGATTGCTCCTTTCCTACCGCACACGGCGCCTCGGATTTGGGCGCAGCTGGGTCTGACGTGGGACTGGGCTTCTGTTCGGATGACCGATATGGCCTGGGGTGGTCTGCCGGAGGGAACGCAAGTAGCGGCGGCAGAACCGTTGTTTCCGCGTATTGAAATCGAAAAAGAAGCGGTGGCCGCCGAAGCCCCTGCTAAGACAAAGCAGGCGGCAGCGCCGCAGAAGACGGCTCCTGCTACGGAGACTGGCGAAATTTCCATTGAGGATTTTGGCCGCATGGATTTGCGGGTAGCTAAAGTCATTGCAGCGGAAAAAGTACCCAAAGCGGATAAGTTGCTCAAACTGACGGTGGATTTGGGAGAGGAAACTCGCACCGTAATTTCTGGTATTGCCCAGCATTATGAGCCAGAAGCGCTTGTAGGTAAACAAGTGGTATTGGTGGCCAACTTGAAAGCTGCCAAAATACGTGGCGTTGAATCAAGAGGCATGGTGCTGGCGGCTTCTTGCGATGGTACGCTTCAGGTTGTGGAAGTTCCCGGCATGGCACCTGGAAGCAAGGTGAAGTAAGCATGCTTTTTGACTCGCATGCTCATTTGGATGAGGAAGCCTTTGACGCTGACCGTGAAGAAGTGATAGCCCGGGCGCTGGCGAATGGCCTGACTGGAATTGTAAATCCAGGCGCCTGCATGAAAAGCTCTGCCGCCGCTTTGGCGCTGGCGGAACAGCATGAGGCGATTTACGCAGCCGTTGGCATTCATCCGCATGATGCTGACTCGGCGGATGAGGCGGCTTATGAACAGTTGCTTCAATGGTCGCGGCATCCGAAGGTTGTCGCGATTGGCGAGATAGGGTTAGATTATCATTATGATTTTTCACCGCGTTCGGTGCAACAGGATGTATTTGTCAAACAGCTGGCCTTGGCCAAAAAATGTGATTTGCCGGTGATTCTTCATGACCGGGAAGCGCATGGCGATATTTTGCGTTTAGTCAAAGCGGAAGGCCAGGGAGTGCGCGGGGTATTTCATTGCTTTTCCGGCAGCTTAGAGATGGCGAGAGAAATTTTGAAACTAGGATTTTATATTTCTGTAGGTGGGACTCTGACTTTTAAAAATGCAGCCAAACTGCCGGAAATTGTTCAAGAGGTTCCTTTAGAACGATTGTTACTCGAGACGGACAGCCCGTATTTGACGCCGGTGCCTTTTCGCGGGCGGCGTAATGAGCCGATGCATGTGCGGTTGGTAGCAGAGAAAGTGGCGGAACTGCGGGGGTTGAGTGTGGAAGAAGTGGCTAAGCAGACGACGGCCAATACATGTCAGTGCTTTGGGATTGCTCAATAACTGTTGTAGGATTGCAAAAGAGGATGCGCCTTGAAGGCGCGTCCTCTTTTTGTCAGTATAATGCAACTTTTTTCAGCGCTCTTGACGATGCCCTTCTAGGTAAGAGACAATGTGAGTGGAAGATGATTCGCAGGAGGGATTCTTATGACGATGCTAGAACAGGTTCTGGGGGCTAATAAACAGTTTGTACATAGTCTGCCGCAGGCGTATTGTGAGTGCCATACGAACGAAGAAGGCTGTCCTTGTGGTGCAGGAGAAGTCAGTAAATATCCGAATCGGCAATTAGCAATCTTTACTTGTATGGATACGCGGTTGGTGGATTTTTTAGAACCGGCTTTAGGCATCGAACGCGGTCAGGCCAAAGTGATTAAAACTGCCGGCAATACGGTGACAGGACCTTTTGGGGCCGTTGTGCGCAGCTTGCTTATTGCCATTTATGAACTGGGTGTGCAGGAAATCATGGTGATTGGCCATGAGGACTGCGGTATGGCGCATAGCACGTCACAGGACCTGAAGGCAAAGATGATTGCCCGAGGCGTTCATCCCAGCGCAATCAAGATGATTGAAGGCGATTTGGAGCATTGGGTGGATCAATTCCATAATCCTGTGGAGAATGTAAAGCAGACTGTTGCCGCGATCCGCAGCAATCCGTTAGTGCCGATCGATGTGCCGATTCACGGCTTGCTTTTTGATCCGAAGACTGGCAAAGTAGCGGTTCTGGTAGATGGTTATGAAGAAATAAGCAACTAAGGAAAAAGACTGCAAATTGTAGAGTAAACAGATAAGGGTTGACAAGGTGCGAGGCGCGGAAATGAGGTATAAAAAAAGCGCCTCTGGCGAGGCGCTTAGCAGCTTAAGGATTACTTTCGCGAGCGGCTGAGAAACTTGATGAATTTCGTGCTGGTATCTTTGACCCGGCGCAGTGGATTGCCCAAAGTGCGCGTTTTTGGTTTCATATCGCTGACAGAGCCGAAATCGCCGCGGCGGATATTGGTGGTTTTGAGTTTTGTCGGTTTAAATTGTCGACGCAGCGTTTGCAGCGCTTTGGCTGGCAAGGCCGTTTCACCGAAAGTGAAAATGTCGATAGCCGCATAGCCTAAGTGCGGATAGGTATGTACGCTGAGATGGCTTTCCGTCAAAAGCGCAATGGCGGCGACTCCTTGGGGTGTCAGAGGATGATCGATGTATTGCAGAAGTGTTAATTGGCCTTCGGCAATAGCAGCTAAAACGGCTTGCTTGATATAGTCCCGATCATCAAGCAACTCAAATTTGCAGCCGTACATATCGGCTGTGATGTGCTTACCGATGACAGTCATTCGAGTTCACTCACTTTCTCTTTGCAACGTTTGGCTTTGCCGTTGTAAGAACAAGATCTACTGAAAAGATGTCCGAGAAAAAAGCGTCAGCATACAGCTATGCATGATTTTTCATTATAGAGACGATATATGCGCTTGTAAAGCTTTTTTCAAAGGGCGAATAATTTTTTGGCCATGTTTGTTGATTTACTGCTTAGTATGCAGGAATTTTGCAATCAATTGTGAAATTCAAGGTAAGAAAATATTAAAATAATGGTTCTATGAGCCAAAGGAGAGTCTGAAGATGACAACAAGATTGACGCAACTATTAGGTATCCAATACCCAATTTTACAAGGCGGTATGGCTTGGGTTTCGGAAGCTCGTTTGGCAGCTGCCGTTTCGGAAGCTGGCGGAGCGGGAATTATTGCTTCTGGCGGACGGTCGGCCGAGTGGCTTGAAGAGCAGATTCGCGACGCGAGACGGTTGACCAATAAGCCTTTCGGCGTAAATGTGCAGCTTATGGCTGCCAATAAAGAAGAGTTGATAGAGGTTGTCTGCCGGGAAAAAGTTGCTTTTGTGACTCTTGGCGCCGGTAATCCGGTACCTTTTTTTGAACGTCTGAAAGAAGCTGGCGTTAAAAAAATTCCTGTAGTGCCGAATGTGAAATTGGCTAAACGCGTGGAAGCGGCTGGCGCTGATGCTATTGTTGTAGAAGGCATGGAAGCTGGCGGCCATATCGGCGTGCTGACGACCATGGCTTTGATGACGCAGGTTATTCCCGAGGTTTCTTTGCCGGTTATCGTGGCTGGCGGTTTTGCTGACGGGCGGGGTTTGGCGGCGGCCTTGGTGATGGGAGCTGCGGGCGTACAGATTGGCACTCGGTTTATGTTGGCGGAAGAATGCGCAGTGCATCCGAATTTCAAACAACGGTTGATTGAAGCAGCTGATACGGATTCGGTGGTAACAGGACAAACGATTGGCCATGCGGTGCGCGGTGTTCGCAACCAGTTTACCGATATGTTTATTTCTATGGAGTATAAACATCATCCCAAAGAAGAATTGGAAAAATTGGCGACAGGCACCAACCGCAAAGCGGCCGTAGACGGCGATGTGGAACAAGGCATGGTTCAAGCTGGACAGAGTCTGTTGCCGCTGAAACGGGTTCAGCCTGCTGCGGAAATCATCAGTGAAATTATGAGCGGTGCCAAAGAGTCTTTGCAGCGTGCACCGTCGCTGCTTTAAGCTCAAGAAAGATTGCTAGGTTACAAGGGGGAAAAGGGAATGCTGAATCAAATTGAAATTGCTCGTGGAGTATATTATGTAGGCGCTGTAGATTGGAACTTACGTGATTTTCATGGCTACAATACGCCGCGGGGGGTTACGTATAACTCTTATTTAATAGTTGATGAAAAGATCTGCTTGATTGACAATGTTAAGGCTCCCTATACGGAGGAGTTATTGGAACGCATCAGCCAGATCGTCGATCCCTCCAAGATTGATTATGTAATTACAAACCATGTGGAACCGGATCATTCCGGCTCGCTGCCTAAGCTGATGGAGCGGGCACCGCAGGCTAAGGTGGTGCTGACCAACCAAGGCCGGGAGGAAGTCATAAAGTACTATGGCAAGGAATATGACTTTATGACGGTTAAGCAAGGTGATGTACTGGATATTGGCCGCAACAAGCTGCATTTCGTGCCGTTGCCGATGCTGCATTGGCCGGATTCTATGGCTACCTTTATGGAAGGGGAGAATATTCTCTTCTCTAACGATGCGTTTGGTCAGCATTATTGCACAAGCAAGCGCTTTGATGACGAAAATGAATTGCCTGTGGCTATATATGAAGCGGCCAAATACTACGCTAATATTCTGATGCCTTTCGGAAAATTGGTCGTGCGGGCCCTGGATAAAGTGAGCAGCTTGCCTCTGAATATGATTGCGCCTAGTCATGGGGTAATTTGGCGCAGCCATATCAAAGATGTTTTGGCTGCATATAAACGCTGGGGCAGCGGTCAAAACCGTGATCGCGTCGTGATTGTGTATGATACGATGTGGGGCAGTACGGAGCAGATGGCTCGGCGTATTTTGGACGGTGTGGCATCGACTGGCGTGGAGGTGCGGCTGATGCGCATTTCTACTACGGAATTAAGCGATGTAGCGTTGGCGGTCTTAGAAACCGGCGGAGTTATTTTAGGCTCTTCGGCAATTAATAGCGGGCCCTTGGCGACCATGGCTGCGGCGGCATCCTATCTGCAAGGTCTAAAACCGCAAAACAAGCTGGGAGGCGCTTTTGGTGCATACGGCTGGAATGGCGGCGCCCAGGAAAAGCTGGAAGCAGGTTTGGCTGCCAGCGGCATTACAGCAGCTCGGCCTAGTCTTTTCTTGAAATGGACTGCTGATAAGGCGGAACTGCAGCAGTGTTTTGAGTTTGGACAGCAGTTCGGTGAAAAAGTGAAAGAAGCCAATCGCAAAGATTGAATATAAAAAGAGGGCGTAAGCCCTCTTTTTATTATTAACCGCTCAAAAAATTACTTGCACAAAGTCAAATAGTCAAATAGAATAAAGTCAAAAGATGAAACAGTGCTTTTGTGAAAAGAAGTGCGCGTTTTACGAAAAAGGAGGCGCTGCAGCATGGGGAATTTGGCAGATGCCATTGAACGTTTTATTTTACGAAAATTGGCTGCAGGTAGCGGTGATATCATTGTCGTGCGGCGCAGTGAAATAGCAGAAGAAATTGCTTGCGCTCCTTCACAGGTTACGTATGTGCTGGGTACTCGCTTTACGATGGAACGAGGCTTTATTGTAGAATCCCGCCGTGGTTCCGGCGGCTTTGTGCGTATTGCCAAGTTGGCGCTGCCGGTGCTGGCGGAGTTGCCGACGCCGCCGGAGGAAGCTTGGTCGCAAGAGGAAGTGCAGTGGCGTATTCGCCAGTGGGAGCAGCATCAGTTGTTGAGTGAAAGAGAAGCGGCGATTGTGCGCTACTTTATGATGCAATTTGCCGAACGTCTGGACGATGAAGAGCGAGGCCGCTTGTTGCGGAATGTGTTGCAACGTTTGGCGGATTTACCTCGTGAGGAGGGAATGTAATGTTGTGCGAGAATTGCGGCAAACGTCCGGCGACGATTCGCATTGTGCAGATGATGGGCTCAGAAAAGGAAGAACATCATTTTTGTGAAGTTTGCGCTCAAGGGCAGCCAGCTCTTTCGGTGTTGGCTTTAAACGATCCGGCGGGGGCGGAGGATTTTCTTAAGCTGCTCTTGGCTGTGTCACAGCCGGAGGAAATGCAGGAAGAAACATTGCGCTGCCTTGCCTGCGGTTTGACGTATGAGGAGTTTAGCCACAAGGGGACCTTTGGTTGTAGTGGCTGTTTTGACGCCTTTGAGGAAAAATTGGGGCCAATGGTACGCCGCATTCACGGCACAGCCCAGCATAATGGCAAAGTGCCGCTTCATACAGGCGCTGCCTTGCAAATACGACGGCGCATTCAAGGGCTGAGGCAGCAATTGGAACATCATGTGCGACAGGAAGAATATGAAGAAGCGGCTCGCTTACGAGATGAAATACGCAGCCTTGAGGTGCAAGGGCAGCGTGGATAAGGTGGTGCACGGCATGAATTGGCAGGAATTATTGCGCAGCCCTCGCAGTGCCTGGGGAACCCTTTCTGGGCCGGAGGGAGATATTGCGCTATCCAGTCGAGTGCGGCTGGCACGGAATTTTCAACGCTTTGCGTTTCCTACCCGCGCTGATGAGGCGATACTGCAGCAGGTGTTAAACGTAGTAAAAGAAGCGCTGCCGCAGCTAAATCAGGAGAATGAAGCGGCGTATGTGTTTGTGCCGCTGGAGAATTTATCAAAGTTGGAGCGGAAAATTTTAGTAGAAAAGCATCTGGCAAGTCCAGATTTTGCTCAGTGCGCTGCAGGGCGCGCCTTGGTGGTAGGATGGGAAGGCGCCGTAAGTATTATGGTGAATGAAGAAGATCACTTGCGCATTCAAGCCGTGGCGCCGGGGTTGAATTTGGAACAATGCCTAGCTCAGGCTAATGAGGTAGATGATCTGTTAGAAAGCCGTGAAGAGGTCGCTTTTCGCGAAGATTTGGGCTATCTGGCATCATGCCCGACTAATTTAGGCACCGGCTTGCGCGCGTCAGTCATGCTGCATCTGCCGGCGTTGGTTATGACGAAGCAGGCCAGTCGGGTGATTTCGGCAGCTACGCAGTTGGGCCTTGCGGTGCGTGGCCTTTATGGAGAAGGAACAGAAGCCGCTGGCAATTTATTTCAAGTTTCCAATCAACTGACATTGGGGCCGAAAGAAGAAGAGATTATCGCCAATCTGAATGGCGTTGTGCAACATATGGTGCATCATGAGCGTCAGGCCAGGCTGCGGTTGTTGGAGCAGGCGGAAGATTCTTTGGCTGATCGCGTTTGGCGGGCTTATGGTGTCATGTGTCATGCTCGTAGCATGACGGGAGAAGAAGCGCTGCGGTTGCTCAGTGATGTATCATTGGGGTTGGATCTAGGGATTGTGACAGGTGTGGAAAAAGCAGTGCTGCATAGCTTATTGGTTAAGACTCGTCCGGGATTCCTTCATTCTTTGGCAGGGAAGGAAACCATGACAGCCCAGGAACGAGCGGCACTGCGGGCAGAAGTTATTCGTCATACGCTGGCGCAGGAACCAGAGAGCGGTCAATAGAAAAAAGATTTTATTTTTAAGGAGGTAGTTACAATGTTGAGTCGTTTTACAGAGCGCGCCAGACGCGTATTGATGCTGGCGCAGCAGGAAGCCATTCGCTTGGGCCACGATTACATTGGCACAGAGCATTTGCTTTTGGGTCTGCTGCATGAAGGGGAAGGCGTGGCTTCACGAGCATTGACCTCCCTGAATATCAATTTGGAGCGCATTCGCCGCCAGGTGGAAGAAACCATAGGGCGCGGCGACGGCACCAGCCGGGACATCAGCTATACGCCGCGTGCCAAAAAAGTCATCGAATTATCGGTGGAAGAGGCTTTGCGTCTGGGGCATCAGTATGTCGGCACCGAGCATATTCTTTTAGGCCTGATCCGAGAAGGTGAAGGTGTGGCGGCTCAGGTTCTTACTGCCTTAGGGGCGGACTTGGGACAGGTTCGGCAACGAGTGATGGAACTTTTGGGCGGCGGTTTTTACGCTTCCGGCAACGCTCATGCTCAGGCGGTGGAAGACGAGGAAACAGATACGCCGCTGCTTGATGAATTCGGGCGGGATTTAAATCAACTGGCGAAAAACGGGAAGATTGACCCGGTTATTGGACGCAGCGGTGAAATTGAGCGGGTGCTGCAGATTCTTAGTCGGCGGACTAAAAATAATCCCGTGTTGATTGGCGAACCTGGTGTAGGCAAGACCGCGGTGGCGGAAGGGTTGGCGCAGCGGATTGTTGACGCCAAGGTGCCGGAGACGTTGCGGGCCAAACGGCTTATCTCTTTAGATATGGCGGCCATGGTGGCCGGTACGAAATATCGCGGTGAATTTGAAGATCGCGTGCGCAAAGTGGTGGACGAAGTGCGCGAAGCCGGCAATGTCCTTTTATTTATTGACGAATTGCATACGTTGGTGGGAGCTGGCGGCGCTGAAGGAGCTATTGATGCTGCCAATATTTTAAAACCGGCCCTGGCTCGCGGCGAGATTCAGGTGATCGGTGCGACAACGTTGTCAGAATATAAAAAGCATATTGAGAAGGATGCGGCATTGGAACGGCGTTTTCAGCCAGTGAATGTCGGCGAACCCAGCGTGGAGGACGCCATTGCCATTTTGAAGGGAATTCGGGATCGGTATGAAGCTTTTCATCGAGCCAAAATCACGGATGAAGCCATTGAGGCGGCGGTAAAACTGTCTCATCGTTATATCTCTGACCGGTATTTACCGGATAAGGCCATTGATTTGATGGACGAGGCGGCTTCGCGGGTGCGCTTAGGAGCGTTTTCTAAACCGGAAGATGTGAAAGGCTTAGAGAAGGAACTAGGGTGCATTCAAGCGGAAAAAGAAGCAGCCATTATTGCTCAGGAATTCGAGCAGGCGGCCAAGCTGCGGGACCAAGAGCAAACTTTAAAAATGCAGCTGGAAGAAAAACAGCGCACTTGGAAGCAGGGCGGCGGCGAGCGAATCGTGGTTTCAGCGGATGATATAGCCCAAGTTGTGGCAGGCTGGACTGGCATTCCCGTCAGAAAGTTGGCGGAAGAAGAGTCCGAGCGGCTGTTGAAGATGGAAGAAATTTTGCATAAACGAGTTATCGGTCAGAACGAGGCGGTACAGGCGGTGGCTCGTGCGGTGCGTCGCGCTCGGGCAGGGTTGAAGGATCCGAAGCGGCCTATTGGTTCTTTTGTTTTCCTGGGACCTACCGGCGTGGGCAAAACCGAACTGGCGCGCGCCTTGGCGGAAGCGCTCTTCGGCGATGAAAACGCCATGATTCGTCTGGATATGTCCGAGTATATGGAAAAGCACACGGTGTCCCGCCTTGTAGGAGCGCCTCCTGGCTATGTGGGGTATGAAGAAGGTGGCCAGGTAACAGAGAAAATACGGCGCAAACCGTATGCGGTGCTGTTGCTGGATGAAATCGAAAAAGCCCATCCGGATGTGTTCAACATGTTGCTGCAAGTACTGGAGGACGGCCGACTGACCGATGGTCAGGGACGGACGGTTGATTTTAAAAATACGGTGATTATCATGACGTCCAACGTAGGCGCTAAACATTTGCAGCGTCAAGGCGGCGGGACGATGGGCTTTGTTACAGGCAATGAGAAAAAGAAAGACGATAGCGAAGGCAAGAAACGCGTGCTGGAAGAAGTGAAAAAACTGTTCCGGCCGGAATTTTTGAACCGTATTGACGAGCTGATTGTATTCTCAAGCCTGAACGATGAAGAGCTTAAACAGATTGTTGAAATCATGCTTGCCGATGTGTCCAAACGCCTAGAAGAAAATGAGATTTCCCTGGAAGTCAGCGAAAAGGCGAAAGAGGAGCTGATTAAGGAAGGCCTGGACATCACCTATGGAGCCAGGCCGTTGCGGCGAGCCATTCAGAAGCTGGTAGAGGATGAAATCGCGGAGATGATGTTGCGCCGGGGTGTCGGAGAGGGTGACACAGTCGCTGTTGATGCCGACGAAGCAGGGAAACTGACTTTCGCGAAAAAAAACTAAAAAAGGTATTTACTCGGTTTTCGTAGCAGGAAATGACGCCGGGCGACGCGAAAGCACTTTGGGTATGGCGTATCCAAAGTGCTTTCGATATTTTTTAGCAGGCGCCAGGGAGGCAATTAAGAGTAATGGCAAAAGATAAAATTCGCTATGTATGTCAGACTTGCGGCTATGATTCTAGCAAGTGGCTGGGAAAATGTCCAGAGTGCGAGGCGTGGAACTCTTTTAGTGAGGAAGTGCTCCGCAAAGAAGCTAGCCGGCCTGGGTTGGGAAGTGTCACTGCGGCAGTATCCCGGCCATGTCCGATTACCGAAGTCGATATCAGCGCGCTGCCTCGCATGTCTACCGGCAGCGGTGAAATGGACCGGGTTCTGGGCGGTGGTTTGGTTCCTGGTTCGTTGCTGCTTGTGGGGGGGGACCCGGGGATTGGTAAATCCACGCTGCTGTTACAGGTGGCGGCGCATTTAAGCCAGGGTGAGGCGCCGGTGCTTTATGTTTCCGGTGAGGAGTCGGCGGCGCAAACTAGAATGCGGGCCGAACGATTGGGGCGTCTGCAGCCGCGTTTATGGGTGCAGAACGAGACTCGCTTGGATGATGTTTTGCGTACAGCGCAGGAGTGCAAACCGGCTTTATTGGTGATAGATTCTATTCAGACTATGTATTGTCCGGAACTTCCCAGTGCGCCCGGTAGTGTTGGTCAAGTGCGCGAATGTACAGGCAGGCTGTTGCGGCTAGCTAAGGAGGAAGGTATTTCCATCGCTATTATCGGCCATGTAACGAAGGACGGTCAAATTGCCGGGCCGCGCTTGTTGGAGCATATGGTGGACGTGGTGTTGTATTTTGAAGGGGAGCGCAGTTACACTTTCCGCGTGCTGCGGGCCATTAAGAATCGGTTTGGCTCTACTCAGGAAAGCGGTCTTTTTGCCATGGAAGAAGACGGGTTGGTCGAGGTGGAAAATCCTTCAGCCGTGCTGCTGGCGGAGCGGCCTGTTAATTCGCCGGGATCCGTCGTCTTGGCGCACCTAGAGGGCGTTCGGCCACTGTTACTCGAAGTGCAGGCTCTTGTCAGCACTACTTGCTTTGGCATGCCGCGGCGGACAGCAGCCGGTTTTGACTACAATCGAACGCTGCTTCTGCTGGCAGTCTTGGAAAAACGAGTTGGCATGGTGCTGGGAGATCAGGATGTATATGTCAACACGATCGGCGGCATCCGCATGGCGGAGCCTGCAGCGGACTTGGCAGTTGCAGTGGCCATCGCTTCCAGTTTTCGCAATCGTCCTGTTGATCCACATACGGTGGTGATGGGAGAAGTTGGTTTGACCGGAGAAATACGCATGGTTCCTCGGGCGGAGTTGCGTATTCAGGAGGCGTGGAAAATGGGTTTTCGCCGGTTTGTGTTGCCTGCAGGCAACCTGACAGCGTTAAAACAGCGCAAAGCGGAAGCTGAGTATATTGGTGTTAGGCAGGTAGCGGAAGCATTGGCCGCTGTGTTACAATAAACCGTATGAAAGTAATTTGGCAAGCCAAAGGGGGGCGCTCTATTGTTGTGGCAACATGGCATAAGAAATAAATATAATATACGCGAAAGGAGGCGAAATCATGCTGGATAGAGTATTGCGCTTTGTAATTACTGGCTTGGGCGTGATCGCAGGCCTTTTGACCATGGCGGAATGGATCAATCAGGTTCTGGCAGTGTTGGTTAGCGCGGAAGTGTTGCGTATGGGCTTGTTCGGCAGTACGCTGGCTACGATTTTATCCTTGCTTGCCGGCGCTTTTGTGGGCGGCTTGTTAGGTTTTCTTCTATCTCCGCTTTTTGTCCGTTACTTATGGCGCATAAACGATTGGGTGGAAGCGCGGTTGAACAAGATGCCGTTAAACGACGTATTGGCGGGAGCGGCTGGTTTGTCTATCGGACTTATACTTTCTAACTTAATTAGTTCTTCTTTTTTACCGATTCCGATTATTGGTAAGTACATTCCTATTGTTTTGAGTATCTTTCTGGGCTATTTAGGTATGAATATTGCTGTGCGCAAACGGGACGAGCTTGGCTTTTTGGTATCCTATCTGCCCTGGCTGAATAAAGGGGAAAAGGCGTCAAAGCAGCAGGTGCCGCAGGCGGATGTCTGCGCACCGAAGATTCTCGATACGAGCGTTATTATTGACGGACGTATTGCGGATATCTGTCAAAGCGGCTTTGTAGAAGGCCGGTTGCTGGTGCCGATTTTCGTATTAGAGGAGCTGCAGCATATTGCGGATTCTTCAGATCCGCTGAAACGCAACCGGGGACGCAGGGGCCTTGATATTTTAAATCGCATGCAAAAAGAATTGGGGCTGGCTGTACAGATCGACAACCGCAACTACGAAGAAATTGCGGAAGTGGATTCGCGGCTAATTCAACTGGCCAAGGAAACGAGCGGCAAGATTTTGACTAATGACTTCAACTTGAACAAGGTGGCTGTGTTGCACGGCGTTGCGGTCTTGAACATTAATGAACTGGCCAATGCGGTCAAACCGGTGGTTTTGCCTGGTGAGGAAATGCATGTGCATTTGGTCAAAGATGGCAAGGAATTCGGCCAGGGAGTGGCCTATCTTGACGACGGCACCATGATTGTTGTCGACGGCGGGAAAAAATATGTAGGCGAGCATTTGGAGGTTTTGGTAACATCGGTGCTACAAACTGCAGCGGGCCGTATGATTTTTGCCAAATTGAAGAATGGAGAAAGAGGCGCTTAACGCATGAATATAGCTGTTTTAGCTGCGGCAGGACAGGGGAAGCGCATGGGCGGGGGGAGCAATAAGGCTTTTCTCCCGCTTCTTTCACGTCCTATGCTGTTGCGCAGTGCCCAGGCTTTGTCGGCCAGCAATAAAATTGATGAAATGATTATCGTAGCAGCGCCGGAAGAAGAATCTGAGGTCAGACGCATTCTATCGCAGGATGCCTCTTTAAAACCCTGGCAGGTAGTAGCTGGCGGCAGCGAGAGGCAATATTCCATTGCCAATGCCCTCAAGGCTCTTCCTAATGGAACTGATTATGTGGCGGTGCATGACGCAGCGCGGCCCTTGGTACTGCCGGAATCGGTCACAGCTGTGGTGGAAGCGGCGCGGCGGCAGCGGGCGGCCGGCTTGGCAGTGCCGGTCAAGGATACAATCAAAGAAAGCGATTCGTGTGGTTGTGTAGTGGCGACTCCGCCGCGGGAACGACTATGGGCTATCCAGACACCCCAAGTATTTGAAGCGGCGCTGTTGCGTCAGGCCTATGACCAGGCTGCGGCAGAGGGTTTCTTAGGGACCGACGACGCTTCGTTGGTAGAGCGTTTGGGAGTGCCTGTGCATTTGGTTCAGGGAGAGTACAGCAATTTAAAGGTTACGACGCCAGAGGATTTGGTTGTGGCGGAAGCTATCTTGCAGCAACGCGGGGAGGAAAGGCAAGTGGAGTGGAGAACAGGCATGGGCTATGACGTGCACCGGCTGGTGCCGGGGCGCAAACTGATTTTGGGCGGTGTAGACATTCCCCATTCGTTGGGCTTAGACGGCCATTCTGATGCGGATGTGTTGCTGCATGCCTTAAAGGACGCGCTGTTGGGTGCGGCGGGCCTGGGCGACATTGGCCGCCATTTTCCGGATACCGAGGCACAGTATCGCGGTATTTCTAGTTTGTTGCTGCTGGAGAAGGTACAGACCTTGCTGGAGCAGGCCGGGTGGGCGGTTAACAATGTAGATGTAACCGTAGCGGCGCAGCGGCCAAAGCTGGCGCCGCATATTCCGCAAATGGTTAAAAATGTAGCGGCGGTATTGAAGGTATCCGAAGAACGTGTCAATATCAAAGCTACAACGACAGAAAAATTGGGCTTTGTAGGAACCGAGGAAGGCATGTCCGCCTATGCGGTAGCCATGCTTAAAAAATAGAAAAAGACGCTAAAAACCCCCTGCACTTAAATGATGCAGGGGGCAAATTAACATGAAATTATCCTGGCAGGAACGAGTCAAACATGGGGGAACCCACGCGGCCAAGATAAATGGCGCAGCCGGTGCTAACTAGGCCAAGAGCGATTAGCGCTACTATGTTGGAGGGTGTAAAGCCATTGGCTAAGTAAAGCCAGAGCATCAGGAATGATAGGCCTTGAAAGACGGCGCCCACGAGTATTTTGCTTTTTAAAATAGGCGTTTTAACTGTTTTAAACCGTAAATTGCCATCGTACAGTCCGGTGATAAAGCCGAAGAATACCGAAAAAGGCAGGGCGATCAAAGAAATTTTTGCCACAATGAGGAATTCATTACGCAGCGGTTCGGCAACAAGCCAAGAAAGCCCCAGCATGGATACGATAAGTGCCATGAAAACCTGGGGAAAGTGTACTGCAATAGGATGGAAATGTTGATCAAGTAAAAATTTTCGCTGTGGAGAAATTTTTTTGGTATACGGTTCAAATACGGTTTTAGGCAGATTGCATGCAGGGCAAACGTCTTTTAAATGACTTTCATCCATGATGTAACCGCAAGCTTTGCATCGGATATAGGTTTTCATAGTACCCCCTCCTTTGTAGTGCGACCGTATTTGCTAAAATAGATATATAAACACAGTTCTTTGTAGCGATCTGTTTTCCTGCAAAGAACTTCTTTTTGCCAAAATTATTTGCAGATTAGTATAATTCAAAAGAAATTGCGGGAAGAAGAGCGTAAAAGCGTAGTCTTGTATCCTGAAAAGGAATGCCTTTTGCACAAACGAGAGGAATCTGCTATCATAAAAGAATAATTTGGCCTAAAAATGGACGTTGTTGGAGGGAATATTGATGGTAGAGAAAGAAATGCGGCTGCGTTTTGCGCCGAGTCCTACGGGACCGTTTCATATCGGCGGCGCCCGTTCGGCGTTATTTAATTGGCTGTTGGCTCGCAAGCACGGCGGTAAGCTGGTGTTGCGTATTGAGGATACGGATCTGGAACGGTCCTCCAAAGAATCGGAAGAAAACATCAAAGCAGCGTTGCGCTGGCTGGGTATGGATTGGGATGAAGGCCCAGAAGTAGGCGGTCCTTACGGGCCCTATTATCAGACGCAGCGTTTGGATATTTATCGTCAGTATACGGAGCAGCTATTGGCTTCCGGGCAGGCATACCATTGCTATTGTACGGAAGAAGAGCTGGAAACGGAACGTCAAGCGTTGCTGGCTAAGGGCGAAACACCTCGTTATGGCGGACGCTGTCGTAATCTTTCGGAAGAAGAAAAAGCGGCAATGGAAGCGGCAGGACGTAAGCCGGTTGTTCGCTTCCGCGTTCCTGAAGGACAGGATATTGTTTTTCAAGACATGGTTCGTGAAACGGTGCGTTTTGAGGCGGCTGGCGTAGGCGATTTTGTTATTGTGAAATCGGATGGCATTCCTGTGTATAACTATGCCGTGGTAATTGATGACATGCTGATGAAAATTACCCATGTTATTCGGGCGGAAGAGCATCTATCCAATACTCCACGCCAATGGCTCCTTTACAAAGCGCTTGGGTTTGAAGCACCGCAGTTTGGACATATTTCTTTGATTTTGGGTAAGGATCGCTCGAAGATGAGTAAGCGTCATGGAGCGACTTCAGTGGAACAGTATCGCCAACTGGGCTATTTGCCGGAAGCAATTGTGAATTTCTTGGCCCTCTTAGGCTGGGCTCCTCCTGGAGAGGAAGAGCTTTTTACCAGTCAGGAACTGATCGAAAAATTTTCCATGGATCGGGTGGCAAAAAATCCAGCCGTGTTCGATGTGGACAAACTGAACTACATTAATGCCTGCTACTTGAAGAAGCTGACGTTGGCGGAACTTACCGACTTGGTGCTGCCGCATTTGGTGAAAGCTGGTTATGTACAGGAAGCACTGAATGAAGAACAGCGAGCTTGGGTAGAGCAGATGGTAGAAGCTTTGCGGGACTATATCAGCTACGGTGCGGAGATTGTCAACCATGCGGCTGTTTTCTTTCAAGATGAGATTGACTTTGAAAACGAAGACGCTCACGAAATTTTGCGTGATGCCGATGTGCCGCCTGTGATGGACTTGTTTAAGACGAAATTGTTGGCGTTGGAGACCGTAGATGCCCCGGCGATAAAAGCGTTGCTGAAAAGCATCACTAAGGAATTGAAGCTGGGCGGCAAAAAGGTATTTATGCCGGTGCGCGTAGCCTTGACCGGGTGTATGCACGGACCGGAGCTCATTCATATTGTGCCTCTGATTGGGCGGGAACGTACACTGGCCCGGATGGAGCGCATGCTGGCAAAAATCTGATTGACAGAGGTGCCGGAACGGGATATACTGCAGGCAATACGAATAGAGGACGGCGAAGAACGGAAAAAGTACGCAGAAACGCCCTTACAGAGAGTGGATGCCTAGGTTGAGAGCATCTGCAGGCAGCGGTCAGCGGAAATGCGTCCGGGAGCTGGGGAGAGCTAAACTCTTCACGGGTGCGCCCGTTATTGCGCCTAGAGGGATGGCAAGTGCTGTCCAAGCAGAGTGGAACCACGGAACCACCGTCTCTGTCAGGAGATGGTGGTTTTTTTACGTTGTTTTTTAGAGTAAAGAAAGGAAGAGTGTTCATGTTCAAACGCATCAAGCAAGATATTCAGGTTGTTTTTGAACGCGATCCGGCGGCGCGGAGCGTGCTAGAAGTGCTTCTTTGCTACTCCGGTTTGCATGCGATTTGGCTGCATCGGATTTCGAACCGGTTGTTTCTTGGCGGCTGGATTGTAGCGGCGCGCTTGGTTTCTAATTTTGCACGTTTTTTGACAGGCATAGAAATTCATCCGGGGGCAACTCTTGGTGAAGGCTTGTTCATTGACCACGGTACAGGCATTGTGATTGGTGAAACTGCGGAAATTGGCGATAATGTCACCTTGTATCAAGGCGTTACTTTAGGCGGAACAGGCAAAGAAAAAGGCAAACGTCATCCTACAGTGGGAAACAATGTTGTTATTGCCAGTGGAGCCAAAGTATTAGGGTCGTTCAAGGTGGGAGACAATTCTAAAATCGGCGCTGGATCGGTAGTGCTCAAGGAAGTGCCTCCCAATTCGACAGTAGTGGGCATTCCCGGGCGCATTGTTTGGCATGAAGGGCGTCGGATTGACAATAATCAGAACGTAGACCTCATCGATTTGGATCATAATGACTTGCCGGATCCAATTGTAGAAATGATGATGTGCATGCAGCGCAATATGCATCGCATGGAAAAACGCATTGACGAATTAGAAGGGGAGCTGAAGAAGAAATGAACTTGCGTGTATATAATACATTAACCAAACAGAAAGAAGCCTTTGTTCCGTTGGAAGAAGGAAAAGTAAAAATGTATGTTTGCGGCGTTACGCCGTACAATCATCCGCATATCGGTAATGCACGGCCGTTTGTAACTTGGGACGTCATCCGCCGCTATTTAGAGCACCAAGGGTGGGAAGTGATGCATGTGCAGAACTTCACCGATGTGGATGATAAGATTATTCGGACTGCCAATGAGGAGAAAGTACCTTGGCATGCTATTTCCGAGCGTTATATCGCCAGCTATTTTGAAGTGATGGACAAGCTGAATGTGCGTCGTGCAGCGATCTATCCCAAGGTGTCCACACATATGCAGGAAATCATTGATATGGTGGCTAAGCTGGTAAAAGACGGCTTTGCCTATGTTGTTGATGGTGATGTTTACTATGCCGTAGAAAAATTTGAGGATTATGGCAAGTTGAGCGGACGCTCGCTGGACGACATGAAAGCTGGCGCTCGAGTAGAGGTAGACCAGCGCAAGTGCCATCCCATGGATTTTGCTTTGTGGAAAAGCGCCAAACCTGGTGAGCCTTCGTGGCAAAGTCCTTGGGGTGCAGGTCGTCCAGGTTGGCATATTGAATGCTCGGCTATGTCGCATAAATATTTGGGCGAACAATTTGATTTTCACGGCGGTGGCAGTGATTTGATTTTTCCGCATCATGAAAATGAAGTGGCTCAGTCGGAAGCTTTTACAGGGGTGACGCCGTTTGTACGCTATTGGCTGCATAATGGCTTTATTACAGTGAACCAAGAAAAAATGAGCAAATCCTTGGGCAATTTCTTTTTGGTTCAAGATATTTTGGCGCATTATGCGCCGGAAGTGCTGCGTTTCTTCATTTTATCCACTCATTACCGCAGCCCTTTGGATTTCAGTGATGAACGCCTGACCGAAGCGGAACGGGCTTTGGAACGACTGGCGACAGTGAAACGAAACCTGGCGGAGCTAACGGCGGCCGCTACGACAGACTGTGGCGGCGCTGGCGCTGAGCAACTGTTGGCGGCGGCGAAGAAAGCCAGAGACGAATTTTACGCGGCGATGGATGATGATTTCAATACGGCTTTGGCCATTAGTACATTTTTCACCTTCGGTAAAGAAGTCAATTCGTATCAGGCGCTGGTGGCGTCCGGTAAGGAAGTGGCTTCTGCCAAAGCGAGCGTTGCGGCAACCGCGGTATTTACTCTATTGGAAGACGTGCTGGGCATTGTACCTGCAACGGCGGAAAATGTGGCCGAAGACAATGGTTTGGTAGACGGCTTGATGGAATTGGTGCTGGAGTTACGCCAACAGGCTCGTCAGAATAAGGATTGGGGTATGGCGGACCGCATTCGGGACGCTCTGCAAGCCATGGAAGTTGTCATTGAAGATTCTCCGCAGGGAACGCGGTGGAAGCGCAAATGAAATTTTCACAGTTTCAATTTTTAAAGAACCGCTTGCTTCAGGATGCAGGCGGGGAACCGACTTTGACAGAGCAGGCCCACCCTTTGGTGCTGGCTTATGTGGGGGATGCTTACTATACCCTTTATGTAAGACTGCGGTTGTTGGAAAAGGAACAGCGCCAGGTTCGGGTGGTTCACGAAGCAGGCATGCGGCTGGTTTCGGCTGTATATCAGTCAAAGGCCTACGAGGTGTTGAAAGAAGACTTAACAGAAACAGAAGGAGCTGTGGCCAGAAGGGGGCGGAATACTAAAGCCTCCGTGCCGAAAAGCGCCAGTGTTAAGGAGTACCGACAAAGCACGGCGCTAGAGGCTCTTTTTGGTTATTTGCTGCTTTCGGGGCAGGAGGAACGCCTGGAAAAATTGGCGGAGCAGTCTTTTGCGATTGCCTTTGCCGCCTTGCAGGCAGGAATGGAAGGAAAAGACGAATGCAAGTAAAATTGATGCAATATACGCCGGAACCAGAGCGGACAGTGGCTATGGCCGCTCGTTTGTGCTACTCGGCTGTCGGCGCGGAAGAGTTGGCAGAAAAAATGAGCCAGTCCCAAGTAGCAGGACTGGTAAAGAAGATTGTCGAGCTGGGACATTTGTCCACGTTGGAACATGTGAATTTCACATTTGCCGTTGAAGGAATTTCGCGGGTCTTGAGCCACCAGTTGGTCCGGCACCGCATTGCCTCGTATTCGCAGCAATCACAGCGTTATGTGGGCGAACATGATTTTGAGGCCATTGTACCGCCGACGATTGCTGCGCGCCCGGAAGCAGCGGCAAAGTTTGCAGCTTTGATGGCGCAGATACGCACGGGTTATGAAGAACTGACCGCTATGGGGGTTCCTAAAGAGGACGCACGGTATGTGTTGGCCAATGCGACGGAAACCAAAGTGGTCATCACCATGAATGCCAGAACTTTATTGCATTTCTTTTCGCTGCGTTGCTGTATGCGGGCGCAGTGGGAGATTCGGGCTATGGCGGAAGCTATGCTGAAAGAGGCGCGCCAGGCGGCGCCGTTGCTCTTTGCTAAAGCAGGGCCGACTTGTATAGCGGCTGGCTATTGTAGTGAAGGGAAAATGAGCTGCGGGCGGGCTAAACCGTTGCCGACGCAAAGTTGAGGGGGATAAGCAATGGGAACCGTGGCCGTATTTGGCACTGTATTTGTTGATTGCAAAGGCTTTGCGCAAAAAGCCTATAATCCCCAGGGACGCAACTTGGGACACATAGAGTTTTTTCATGGCGGCGTAGCGCGAAATGTCGCGGAAAATTTAGCGCATTTGGGAGCGGAAGTACGTTTTGTCAGCACGGTTGACGAAAGCGCTCTGGCGGAAGAAGTTTGCAGCCGCCTGCGAGCGGCGGGGGTGGACATGCAATGCGTGCCGGCGGTAGGCCGGGGGATGGGAATGTGGCTGGCTGTTTTGGGGGCGAATGGCGACCTTTTGGGATCCATTTCCCAGATGCCCGATTTAACGGCGCTGAGCGAGCTTATACAAGAACAGGGAAGCGCGTTGCTGGAAAAGACACAGCATGTGGTGCTGGAGCTGGATTTGAATGCAGCCTTGACGTTGCGCGTGCTGGAGCTGGCGGCAGTGCAAGGGGTGCCGGTACACGGTATTCCGGGCAACCTGTCTGTTGTTTTGGAAAAACCAGATATTTTGCCGAAACTGGCTTCCTTTATTTGCAATGACGTTGAGGCAGGCAGGCTGCTGAAACGGGAATTGTCCGTGCTGGAACCGGAAGAAATCGCCAAAGAACTTCGTGCGTATGCGGATGCCCAAGGCCTACAGTCCATGGTTATCACGCTGGGTGCCAGAGGGGCTGTCTATTATGATGCGGTTTGCCAGAAGGTGGGTTATCAACCGGTATTTAAGACCGATGTGGTTGACTCCACCGGTGCAGGGGACGCCTTTTTTTCCGGTACGGTTTATGGCTTGACGGCAGGAAAAACATTAGGGCAGGCGGTTATCTGCGGTACCCAGGTTGCGGCCTGGACGATTGCCTGCGCAGAAAATACCTGTCCTGATTTGTCAAAAAGAAAAGGCTCTTCGGCGCTTTTTAGAAAGTGAGGAATACGATGGAAGATGTAATTGCTGGGCGTAACAGCGTCGGCGAAGCGCTGAAAAGCGGCAGGCCCTTGAATAAACTACTTATCGCCAAAGGCGAGCGACAGGGGTCCATTAGAGAGCTGGCGGGAATCGCCAAAGATAAAGGCATTCTGGTGCAGGAAGTGGAGCCGCAGCGGTTGGCGCAACTGGCTCCAGGCCAGCGACATCAAGGAATAGTGGCAATGGCCTCGCCGGTAGAGTATGCTGAAGTGGAGGATATTTTAGCAGCGGCTGAAGCCAAAGGGGAAGCGCCCTTGATTGTGGTGCTGGATGAATTGGAAGATCCGCATAACTTAGGGGCTGTTTTGCGTAGTGTTGACGCCGCTGGCGCTCACGGGGTTATTATCCCCAAACGGCGCAGCTGTCCATTGTCGACTACGGTAGCTAAAACGTCCGCAGGTGCTGTGGAATATGTTCCTGTTGCCAGGGTGGCCAATTTAGTGCAGACTCTGGATAAACTGAAAAAAGCCGGCGTGTGGATAGCTGGCTGTGATATGGATGGTACGGAGAACTATTTTGAAGCGTCTCTTAAAGGGCCGTTGGCGTTAGTGATTGGCGGCGAAGGACAAGGGATGGGACGGCTCGTGAAAGAACACTGCGATTTTTTAGTGCGCATTCCTATGCAAGGACATGTCAATTCGCTGAATGCGTCGGTGGCCTGCTCTCTTGTTTTGTATGAAGCTGTGCGACAGCGTCTGCGAAGCGTCTGATTCGCAATGCAGTCTTGCTTGACGCTGGACGCAGGAATACGGTATAATTTTTTTACTGGTAGAAGTTTGGTTATTGATGAGGGATTATTGTCTGACACGCCCTCGAAACACCTTGAGCAGTCGTCGCCAGAAATACCGTTAGGTTATAGGGGAAGGCTCGAATGAAGGAACAAGGAAGAACTGGGGGGCGATCGCATGCGGTTTCATTCGCAAAATGATTTGTACGGCGTATTCGAAAATATGACCGACGAAGAAATCGTCACCGATGCAAAAGAAAAAGAAAATTCCATTGCACTTGATTTTCTAATCAATAAATACCGGAACTTCGTAAGAGCAAAAGCCAGATCGTATTTTCTGATTGGCGCGGATCGCGAGGATATTATCCAAGAAGGCATGATTGGCCTGTATAAAGCCATTCGTGATTTTCGCGGGGATAAGTTGTCTTCGTTTCGAGCTTTTGCAGAACTTTGTGTTACTCGTCAAATTATAACGGCGATTAAGACGGCTACGCGGCAAAAACACATTCCATTGAACTCGTATGTTTCTCTCAACAAACCCATTTATGACGAAGATTCTGACCGGACATTGCTGGATGTGCTTTCGGGGTCGAAAATATCGGATCCCGAGGAACTGGTGATCAGCCGGGAAGAGTTCAGCGACATTGAAGAAAAAATGGGGCAGATTTTAAGCGACTTGGAATGGAAGGTTCTCATGGCGTACCTGGACGGCAAGTCGTATCAAGAGATTGCCGTAGAGCTGGATCGTCATGTAAAGTCCATTGACAATGCCTTGCAGCGGGTCAAACGGAAACTGGAACGGTATTTGGACAATCGAGGTGAAGATGGGGATGCCATCAGCCGCACGCTTCCAACACGAGAGTTGGGCGTGGAGTTTTTGGGACCTGATTTTCGCGATAAGACATGAAGCTGGCTCCCCGCTAGGGGAGCTTTTGTTTTGCAGCTCTTGCAGCAGGTAGGAAAGGGTTTTCTTGCAGGTGTGTCGAATGTAGATGCATAACAAAATAGCGCTAAGTGGGAAAGTGAATTTAGCGAAAAGCAAAGAACAAATCAACAGAGTAGTGTAATGAAGAACCGTTGAGTATATCGGCGGATTCTTAGAAAAAGGGGGAAATAAGATGGCCATTGTACAACAAATTGTGGAATGTGTTCATGATGCGGCTAAAACCACGGATAAAATGGTGTTGCTCATCGGCGCCCCTGGCAGTGGGAAAAGCAAAATTCTGAGAGAATTAGCCAGCATGCGCGGTTGGAAATATGTTGAAGGTAAAGAGATATTGCCGAGAGAATGGCGTCCAACGGCTCATGTGTCGCGGCAGGCGGAAGCGGCCAGGGCGGTAACGAAGGCCTTGGCGGCGCTGGAAGCCGAAGTGGTACTGCTGGATAATATGCGGAATTTTTTTGCAGCTGAGTTGGAACTGCAGCCGGTAGAATTGCTGCGGACTATTAGCAAAAAGCAGGTGTTGCTGGTGGCTTGGCCCGGGGAATATCAAGAGGGTGTAATTTCACATTTGCGGGGAGCGACTGGCGAACGGTTGGAGTATCCGTTGACCGATATTACGGTCATTCAAATCGACTAACAGAAGTTGAGAGTGGAACCTGGTCCGGGAAACAGCGGGAAACCGCAGTTTTTCGGACCGGGTTCTTTATTTTGCATGCTTGCACGTGGCTCCTCTTGTTCGTTCTGGACGTGTTTAGTATAATTAACGCATTGCGGCTTTTGACGCGGCAGGATGAAAACTGGTTTTAGGACCAGAAACAAAGGAGAACGATGCGTTATGGTGTGGTACATTGCTATTATTTTGGGGATTGTGCAGGGCTTGGGCGAGTTTTTGCCTATTTCCAGTTCGGCGCATTTGATTTTGGTGCGGTGGCTTTTTGGTTGGGATGCGGTGATTGCTGGCATGGGGGGCAATATTGATGTGGCTCTTGATGTGGCCCTTCATGTAGGAACGTTGCTGGCGGTCTTGATCTATTTTTTTCGAGATTGGCTGGAATTGCTTGTGGGCGGCTTGACGACGGGGCTGAAATCTCGTGAAGGCAAGATGTTTTGGTGGCTGGTGGCGGCGACCATTCCCGGCGGAGTTGTCGGTTTGCTTTTTGAATCATTTATCGACAAGTTTATCCGGTCCCAGCCGCTGATTATTGCGGTGGGGTTGGCTGTAATGGGGATTATTCTCTACTATGTAGATAAAAAGATGCCACAGTATATCCGCTATGAAAATATGACTTTTCGCCAGACTTTGCTCATTGGAGCCTCGCAAGCTTTGGCGCTGATACCGGGAGTTTCTCGTTCCGGCATTACGATGACAGTAGCGAGAATGCTGGGGTTATCACGGGCGGCAGCGGCCAAATTCTCCTTTTTATTAGCGACGCCTATTATTGCGGGGGCGGCTCTTAAGCATACGCCGGACATTATTCAACACGTAACGCATCCGCTTTTCTTAATTGGAACGCTTACTTCCGCCGTCGTGGGTTTGTTTTGTATCAGCTTTCTGCTCAAGTATTTGCAGAAGAATAATTTTGCCATTTTCGCGGTATATCGCTTGTTCTTGGCGGCTTTAATCGTTGCAGTGTATGCTTGGCGCAGCGCTGGAAATTAGTTTTTTTGCCTGTTGAATCAAATGTTTTCTTTTAAGACTTTACAAGCGCCCGGAGACGTGATAATATACATAAGCGTCGAGCAGGTGACAGTCCTGAACTTCGAAACCGCAGTAAGAAAAAAGCGGTTGACAGGGGCAAGGAAATGATGTACAATCAATTTCGTCACTGAGGGGCGCGGCAGAAACGCTGGCGTAGCTCAATTGGCAGAGCAGCTGATTTGTAATCAGCAGGTTGGGGGTTCGATTCCTCTCGCCAGCTCCAAAAAATTCAATATTGTACCGTGGAGAGGTTCCCGAGTGGTTAAAGGGAGCAGACTGTAAATCTGCCGGCTCTGCCTTCGAAGGTTCGAATCCTTCCCTCTCCACCACTAATGACGCGGGGTGGAGCAGTTGGTAGCTCGTCGGGCTCATAACCCGAAGGTCGCAGGTTCAAGTCCTGCCCCCGCAACCAATGGTTTGATGCTGATGTAGCTCAGTTGGTAGAGCGTATCCTTGGTAAGGATAAGGTCACCGGTTCAAATCCGGTCATCAGCTCCATAATATTAGGCGGCGTAGCTCAGTTGGCTAGAGCATGCGGTTCATACCCGCAGTGTCCGGGGTTCGAGTCCCTGCGCCGCCACCAGTACTGGCATGAAACCGCGTAATCGCGGTTTTTTCTTTTTTCTTGCAAAGCAGCAGGATTTTCCACCGCCAGAGCGAAAAGAATAATCGTACATTCGCTAAGCAAGCTGGCGAAAACTCTTTTTAAAGGAGAGAAGTAGAAGAATGGCAAAACAGAAATTTGAAAGAAACAAGCCCCATGTGAATATCGGTACCATCGGTCACGTTGACCATGGCAAAACGACGCTGACTGCGGCCATCACGAAAGTGCTGTCCAAAACCGGTGGCGCTCAATTCATGGGTTACGACATGATCGACAAGGCGCCGGAAGAGCGCGAACGCGGCATCACCATCAACACTGCCCACGTTGAGTACGAGACGGCTAACCGTCACTACGCTCACGTGGACTGCCCTGGTCATGCTGACTATGTTAAAAACATGATCACTGGTGCTGCGCAGATGGACGGCGGCATTCTGGTGGTAAGCGCCGCTGACGGCCCGATGCCCCAGACCCGCGAGCACATCCTGCTGAGCCGCCAGGTTGGCGTACCGGCATTGGTTGTCTTCTTGAACAAAGCGGACATGGTTGACGATCCGGAACTGATGGAATTGGTGGAAATGGAAGTTCGCGAATTGCTCTCGAGCTACGAATTCCCCGGCGACGACATCCCGGTCATCAGCGGTTCGGCCTTGAAAGCTCTGGAAGGCGAACCTGAGTATGAGCAGAAAATCCTTGATTTGATGGAAGCTGTTGACAGCTACATCCCGACTCCAGAACGCGATACCGACAAAGCATTCCTGATGCCTGTCGAGGATGTCTTCACGATTACTGGCCGCGGCACCGTGGCTACAGGTCGTGTGGAACGTGGCGTTGTCAAAGTGGGCGACACGATCGAAATCGTAGGTATGATGGAAGCGGCTAAACAAACGGTCTGCACAGGCGTGGAAATGTTCCGCAAATTGCTGGACTCTGCTGTAGCCGGCGACAACATCGGCGCGCTGCTGCGCGGCGTAGAGCGTAAGGACATCCAGCGCGGCCAGGTTTTGGCTAAGCCGGGTTCCATTAAGCCTCATACGAAATTCAAAGGCGAAGTATACGTACTGTCTAAGGAAGAAGGCGGTCGTCATACCCCGTTCTTTAACGGCTATCGTCCGCAGTTCTACTTCCGTACGACCGACGTAACTGGCGTGATCACCCTGCCGGAAGGCACGGAAATGGTTATGCCTGGCGACAACGTGCAGATGGAAATCGAACTGATTACCCCCATCGCCGTTGAAGAAGGTCTGCGTTTTGCTATCCGCGAAGGCGGCCGCACCGTCGGCGCCGGCGTAGTTACCGCAATCAACGCGTAAATTTGGTGAGTTGTTACAGTGCAATAAACACATGCTTTACCTGAGCGTGGTTACTGCGTTGCGGCAAGTGCCAACCCGGGGGGCGTTAGCCCCCTGGGTTGTTCTTTGCCTGGCGCGAAGACGTATGGAATGTTGTTGACAGCCCAGGGGAAGTGTGCTAAATTGTATTAGTAACGTTTGCAATATAATGATTTTTGCAGATAAGAGAGGTACAGACGATGCGTAACGCGATTACGTTGGCTTGTACGGAATGCAAACAACGCAACTATCAGTCCAATAAGAACAAGAAAAACGATCCTGATCGTATTGAACTGAGCAAGTATTGCAAGTTTTGCAAGAAACATACCGTACACAAAGAAACGAAGTAAGATCAGGCTCGTAATTGGATAGGGGTGTAGCTCAATTGGTAGAGTAGCGGTCTCCAAAACCGTTGGTTGCGGGTTCGATTCCTGCCGCCCCTGCCAACCTATTGCTTGGAAGACGAGGATGTGAAACAATGGCTGCTCAGGAGACTGCGGCGCAAGGAACTGCGCAGTGGAAACGCTTTTTCCGTGAAGTTCGGGCAGAACTTAAAAAAGTGACTTGGCCGACTCGCAAGGAATTGCTTTCGTATACAAGCATAGTATTTGTTGCCACCGTGGCAGTAGCCATGCTGATTTGGATCATCGATGCCGGCTTCAGCGGGTTGTTGCGTGCGGTGATCAAGTAACTAGGAGATAGGGGGAAGGCCCCCTGTGTGAAAAGGCGATGGATTCTGAAAAGATGTGGTATGTAATCCATACCTATTCTGGTTATGAAAACAAAGTAAAAGCCAACTTGGAGCGCAAAGTTCAGTCCATGGGCATGGAAAATGAGATCTTCAATGTTCTTGTGCCGATGGAAGATGAAGTGGAAATCAAGGATGGCCGTAAAAAGGTAATCAAACGCAAAGTCTTTCCGGGCTACGTCCTGGTGGAAATGATCGTAAATGATCGTTCTTGGTATGTTGTTCGCAACACGCCAGGAGTCACCGGCTTTGTTGGCTCGGGAACCAAGCCGATTCCTTTGAGTGAAGCGGAAACGCGTCAGATTCTTCGTTCCATGGGGATGGAAGAAAAACCGAAAGTGGACTTGGAACTTTCACAGATGGTTCGGATTAAATCCGGAGCATTTGAAGGTTGGGAAGCTAAAGTTGTGCATATTGACCCGGAAAAGGGAAAATTGCGCGTGCTTGTCGATATGTTTGGCAGGGAAACGCCTGTAGAACTTGATTTCACTCAGATTGAAAAAATATAATCTTTGAAATTATCCTTTAGATAGATCGTTGTAACCACAATGAGGAGGTGGAAAAAATGGCAAAAAAAGTAATCAAACTCGTAAAATTGCAAGTTCCCGCAGGCAAAGCCACTCCGGCGCCTCCGGTAGGCCCTGCGTTAGGTCAGGCTGGCGTGAACATCATGGCGTTTGTAAAGGACTTCAATGAAAGAACAGCGGCTCAGGCGGGATTAATCATTCCGGTTGAAATCACTGTTTTTGAAGATCGTTCCTTTACCTTCATTACTAAGACTCCTCCGGCTGCTGTATTGCTCAAGAAAGCTGCCGGTCTTGAAAAGGCGTCTGGTGAGCCAAACAAGAAAAAGGTTGCGAAACTGCAGCGCGACAAAGTGCGCGAAATTGCGGAAAGCAAAATGGCGGATTTGAATGCCGCTAACGTGGATTCTGCAATGCGTATGATTGAAGGCACTGCTCGCAGCATGGGCATTGACATCATCGACTAAGAAGGTGTCTTGTGGGAGGATCATTCCGTAAGTACCACACAGGAGGAATTTAAAATGGCTAAATTCGGTAAGAAGTATCAAGAAGCCGCCAAATTGGTGGATGCCGACAAGCTGTATGAAGCTGCTGAAGCGGTTGAGCTTGTCAAAAAAATTCTTACTGCCAAATTTGACGAAACCGTTGAAGTGGCTGTAAAATTGGGTGTTGATCCTAAGCATGCGGATCAGCAGGTGCGCGGTGCAGTAGTATTGCCGCACGGCACAGGCAAAACCAAAAATGTTTTGGTTTTTGCTAAAGGCGAAAAAGCCAAAGAAGCCGAAGCCGCTGGCGCTGACATTGTTGGTGCTGAGGAATTGGTGCAAAAAATCCAAGGTGGCTGGACTGATTTCGACGTAGCTGTTGCTACGCCTGACATGATGGGCCTTGTAGGTCGCTTGGGTAAAGTTTTGGGACCTCGCGGTTTGATGCCAAACCCCAAGGTGGGTACGGTTACGCTTGACGTGACTCGCGCCATCAATGAAATTAAAGCTGGTAAGATTGAGTACCGTACCGATAAAGCTGGTAATATCCATGCTCCGATCGGCAAAGGTTCTTTTGAAAGCGCTAAGCTGCTGGAAAACTTCCAGACCCTCATTGACACCTTGAATAAGGCGAAACCTTCTGCTTCTAAAGGGCAGTATATGCGGGCCATTACTGTCAGCACGACCATGGGACCTGGAATTAAAATCAATCCTACCCGTGCTGCAGCAGGCAAAAAAGAATAATTGACTATCTCGGCTGTAGATGGCAGGCGCTTTTGCGCGTAAGGACGTTAGTCCGCCTGCAGAGGTTGAGGCGGTTGTATAGGTATGAAAGTAATTTCGTATTTTACGACCTCTCGGCTTCAGCCGAGAGGTCGTTTCTATTTCAGCAATCTAAAGGAGGTGGATAAAATGGCCATAACCGCTGCAAAACAGGCAATAGTAGCAGAACTGAAAGAAAAACTGACCGGTGCCAAAGGCGCTGTATTAGTAAACTATCGTGGTCTGACTGTTGCTCAAGACACTAAATTGCGCCGTCAACTGCGCGAAGCTGGCGTGGACTACCGTGTTGTTAAAAACACGATGACTCGCATTGCTGCTCAGGAAGCAGGCCTGGAAGGGTTGGACGTCTATCTGGAAGGTCCGACCGCCATGGCGATTTCCACAACCGATCCTGTAGCTCCTGCTAAAATCATTACTGATTTTGTCAAAGAGCATAAACTGCAGGTATTGGAAGTCAAAGCGGGCTTGGTAGAAGGTAATGTCATCGATGAAAACGGTGTCAAAGCTCTTGCCAGCTTGCCGTCCCGGGAGGTCCTTATTGCCAAGATGCTCGGCAGCATGCAGTCCCCGATTACGGGCCTGGTCAACGTGCTCCAAGGAAACATCCGCAATTTGGTCTATGCATTGGATGCAGTTCGCCAACAAAAAGAGTCGGCGTAAGGCATAGAGAAGGCCTATGGTCTTCCAGGTTTCTGTTAACAAAAATTTAAACATTATGTTTGGAGGTATATTCAATGACTAAAGAAGAAATTATGCAAGCTATTGAGAACATGAGCGTTCTCGAACTGTCCGAGCTGGTGAAAGCTCTGGAAGAAAAATTCGGTGTTAGTGCTGCTGCTCCTGTAGCTGTAGCTGCTGCTCCGGCTGCCGGCGCTGCCGCTGCTGAAGAAAAAACCGAGTTTGACGTGATTTTGGCCAGCGCTGGCGCTAGCAAAATCAACGTTATCAAAGTAGTTCGCGAAGCTACCGGCCTGGGCTTGAAAGAAGCCAAAGAAATGGTTGATGGCGCTCCGAAAGCCATCAAAGAAAAAGTTGCCAAAGCTGACGCTGATGCTCTGAAAGCTAAGCTGGAAGAAGCTGGCGCTACTGTCGAAGTAAAGTAAGCTTTTTTTAAAAGGCCATCCTGTTTAACAGGGTGGCCTTTTTTAGTATTCATTTTTAATTGAAATAGTTGTTTTGCTAAATGGCGAAGTACAGCGTATGCTTTTTAAAATCAAGAGATGTTTTTTGCAAAAACAATTGACAAATTAAATAAATGATGGTAGCATTATAAAACGCGATATCTTTTACCAAGCAATAAAGAATAGCAGTATCTGGGATTGGCGTCGCCAAGCTAAATGGAATGGAGATTAACCAAGTAGAACGACATACGGAAGGAGAAACTCCTTACGTTTGGAAGAGCAAGGTATGTAGAAAAGAACGATACCTTGTCTTTTTTCGTTTTCCATTACCAAATGCCTTTGGCGGCTTTGTTGTGCTATGCCGGTCTTAGGACTGCAGCGACGCCTGGTGCCTTGGAATTTATTCATTTCGTGTAAGGGGTGAAGGGGTTCATGTTCAAACCTGTTCCTGTAGGAAAGAGAGTCAGGTACAGCTACGCAAAGATTGATGAAGTACTTGACATGCCCAACCTGATCGAGATTCAGAAGAGGTCGTATGACTGGTTTTTGGAAGAAGGATTGCAGGAAATCTTCCAGGATATCTCGCCCATTCAGGATTTTACGGGCAATTTGCAGCTTTCCTTTGAAGGCTTCTCCCTGGGAGAACCGAAGTATTCCGTTGAGGAATGCAAAGAGCGGGACGTTACCTTTGCGGCGCCGCTCAAGGTAAATGTGCGCTTAATCAACCGGGAAACTGGCGAGATTAAGGAGCAAGAAGTGTTTATGGGTGAGTTTCCGTTAATGACGGAAACCGGCACGTTCATTATTAATGGTGCAGAACGTGTTATTGTTAGTCAGCTGGTTCGTTCTCCTGGTGCTTATTATGGAGAAACGATTGATACCAGCGGCAAAAAGTTGTATCATGCAACCGTCATTCCAAATCGTGGCGCGTGGTTGGAACTGGAAACAGATGCCAACGACGTGATTTCCGTGCGCGTTGACCGGACTAGAAAACTGCCGGCAACTGTTTTGGTGCGTGCTTTAGGCTATGCATCGAATAGTGTAATAGCAGAACTTTTTGCTGAAGATACGCGCATTCAAGCTACTTTGGAACGTGACAGCACCAGCTCGAAAGAAGAAGCGCTGGTGGAAATCTATAAACGTCTGCGTCCTGGTGAACCGCCGACAGTTGAAAATGCGCAACAGTTGCTGGAATCGCTATTTTTCGATCCTAAACGGTATGATTTGGCAACGGTCGGGCGTTACAAGCTAGGCAAAAAATTGGGATGGCGTCGGCGTTTGATGGGCAAAACCTTGGCTCAGCCGTTAGTTGACGAGTCTACGGGGGAAGTTGTAGCAGAAGAAGGGACTGTTCTTGACGAGCAGGCTTTGAATGCGGTAGAAGCGTCTGGTCTGTTTGAAGGGGATCGCCTAAATGTAGCTTATATTCGCAATAAGGAAGGCCAGGCTATTAAAGTCATTGCCAATCCGAACTTGCCATATCAGCACCGGACGATTACTCGCCAGGATATCATTGCTGCTATTAACTATTTGCTGAACTTGATGGAAGGATTCGGTAATACCGATGATATCGATCACTTAGGCAACCGTCGTCTGCGTTCTGTTGGCGAATTGCTGCAAAACCAGTTCCGTATTGGCCTTTCGCGTATGGAACGGGTTGTAAAAGAACGGATGACGATTCAAGAGGTCGATGGAATTTATCCGCAGGCTTTGATTAATATTCGCCCGGTTGTGGCTGCAATTAAAGAGTTTTTCGGTTCCAGTCAGCTTTCTCAGTTTATGGACCAAACTAATCCGTTGGCGGAATTGACGCATAAACGCCGCCTCAGCGCCTTGGGACCAGGCGGTTTGAGCCGTGAACGCGCCGGCTTTGAAGTTCGCGACGTTCACCATTCTCACTATGGCCGCATGTGTCCTATTGAGACGCCGGAAGGTCCGAATATCGGTCTAATCGGCTCGTTGTCCACTTTTGGACGCATCAACGCTTTTGGCTTTATCGAAACTCCTTATCGGAAAATTGACAAAGTCAATCGCATTGTTACCAAAGAAGTGGCCTATTTGACTGCCGACGAAGAAGATGAGGGCATTTGCGCCCAGGCGAACGAAGAAATTACGCCCGAAGGTTGGTTTGCCCATCCGCGCGTAACAGTGCGTTATCGCCATGATACATTGGTTGTGCCTGCTGAGCAGGTCGACTATGTTGACGTGTCTCCGAAACAGGTTGTGTCCATTGCGACGGCGATGATTCCTTTCTTGGAAAACGATGATGCTAACCGCGCTCTCATGGGTGCGAACATGCAGCGTCAAGCGGTACCGCTTCTTAGGACGCAGGCGCCGTTGGTCGGAACCGGTATGGAATATCGTGCGGCCTGTGATTCAGGCGTTGTAATTCTAGCGAAAAGCGACGGTGTAATTGAACGGGTTAGCGCTCTGGAAGTTGGCCTGCGCTGCGATGACGGACGTCTGGAAACCTATCGGATGACTAAATTTATGCGTTCCAACCAAGGAACTTGCATTAACCAAAAGCCTATTGTTCGCAAAGACGAGCGTGTGGTGCGTGGCCAGGTGTTGGCAGACGGACCAGCTACTGACCGAGGCGAACTGGCTTTGGGCTTTAACGTTCTGGTGGCATTCATGCCTTGGGAAGGCTACAACTACGAGGATGCCATTCTTTTGAGCGAAAAGCTGGTGAAAGAAGACGTCTATACATCGATTCATATTGAAGAGTATGAATGCGAGGCTCGGGATACCAAATTGGGTCCTGAAGAAATCACCCGCGATATTCCCAATGTGGCGGAAGACGCCTTGAAGGATATCGATGAACGCGGCATTATCCGTATCGGCGCCGAAGTACGGCCCGGTGATATTCTGGTTGGCAAAGTTACTCCTAAGGGGGAGACGGAGCTGACGGCGGAAGAGCGTCTATTGAGGGCTATTTTCGGTGAGAAAGCCCGCGAAGTTCGTGATACGTCTTTGAAAGTGCCTCACGGCGAAGCCGGTAAAATCGTTGATGTTAAGGTGTTTACTCGCGAAAATGGCGACGAATTGCCGCCAGGTGTCAACCAATTAGTGCGCGTCTATATTGCGCAAAAACGGAAAATTTCCGTAGGCGATAAAATGGCTGGTCGTCATGGTAACAAGGGTGTTGTTTCACGCATTATGCGTGAAGAAGACATGCCGTTCTTGCCAGATGGCACGCCGGTACAAATTGTGCTCAACCCGTTGGGCGTACCATCACGTATGAACATCGGCCAGATTCTAGAGACACATTTAGGGATGGCGGCGCACGCGCTGGGCATGCAGATTAAGCAAGGAGCGCCGGATATTGCCGAACGTCTCGAAGGTTTGGGATATGATGTTAAAGCGAAGGGCATGCCTCAGCCGGATGTTGCTGGTTTACATTTAGCAACGCCGGTCTTTGACGGCGCTGGGGAAAGTGAAATCTTCGATACGCTACGTGCAGCTGGTTTGCCAGAAAACGGCAAAACCGTATTGTATGATGGTCGTACAGGGGAACCATTTGACAATCCTGTTACTGTCGGCTTTGTGTATATGCTGAAGCTGGCTCACTTGGTTGACGACAAAATCCATGCTCGTTCTACAGGTCCCTACTCGTTGGTAACGCAGCAGCCGCTGGGTGGTAAAGCGCAGTTCGGCGGTCAGCGTTTCGGTGAGATGGAAGTGTGGGCGCTGGAAGCATATGGCGCCGCCTATACATTGCAAGAATTGCTTACTGTTAAGTCCGATGACGTGGTTGGCCGTGTTAAGACGTACGAAGCCATTGTCAAAGGCGAAAATGTGCCGGAGCCTGGCGTGCCGGAATCGTTCAAGGTTTTGATCAAAGAATTACAGAGCATCGGTCTCGATATCAAAATTTTAACAGAGGATGCGCAGGAAATTTTGATTCGTGATACCGATGAAGATATTCAGGAAACGGCCAAAGAGTTGGAGCTGAACCTGGCGGGCGAAGCGCCGCATGCCCCGGCCCACCCGGAAAGTCATTACGCCGATTCGCCTAGCGAGGAAGCGGAAGAAGCAAGCGATGAGCCGGACGTGCTGGAGGGCTTTGATATTATTGCCGAATTGGGAGATCTTTCTTCTGCCGAACCAGAAAACGGCGAGTCGGATGAAGATGGCCAAAAGGGTGCCTCCAAAAAACTGAAATTAAAAGAAAAAAAGCTCAGTCAAAAAGATTTTCTGGCTGATCTGGAAAATTACGACGAGTAATTTGGGAAGGGAGTGACCACCCTTTGTTGGACGTGAATAATTTTGACTCCATGCGTATTGGATTGGCTTCGCCGGAGCAAATCCGCAAGTGGTCCTATGGGGAAGTGAAGAAACCAGAGACAATCAATTACCGGACATTAAAACCGGAACGGGACGGTCTCTTTTGTGAAAAAATCTTCGGACCTACGCGCGATTGGGAATGCCACTGCGGAAAATACAAGCGCATTCGTTACAAAGGAATTGTCTGCGATCGCTGCGGCGTCGAAGTGACCCGCTCTAAAGTGCGTCGCGAACGGATGGGACATATTGAACTGGCAGCGCCGGTTTCTCATATTTGGTATTTCAAAGGTATCCCTAGCCGTATGGGCTTGATTTTGGACATTTCTCCCCGCTCGTTAGAAAAAGTATTGTACTTTGCTTCCTACCTGGTATTGGATGCGGGGGAAACATCGCTGATGAAGCAGCAGCTGCTCAGCGAAAACGAGTACCGCGAAGCCAGGGACAAATATGGGGCAGCTTTCAAAGTGGGTATGGGCGCGGAAGCGGTCAAACAATTACTGGATGAGCTGGACCTGGAATCCATGAGTACAGAACTGCGCCGTGAGCTGAAAGAAGTCAGCGGACAGCGGCGAGTGCGCGCCATTCGCCGTTTGGAAGTGGTAGAAGCATTTCGTAAATCCGGCAATCGTCCTTCGTGGATGATCATGGATGTGGTACCGGTGATTCCGCCGGAACTGCGCCCCATGGTGCAGCTTGACGGCGGACGGTTCGCAACGTCGGATTTGAATGATTTGTATCGCCGCGTTATCAACCGCAATAATCGCTTGAAACGGTTGCTTGACTTGGGCGCTCCCGATATCATTGTGCGCAATGAAAAACGTATGCTGCAAGAAGCGGTTGACGCCTTGATTGACAATGGGCGTCGCGGCCGTCCAGTTACTGGCCCGGGAAATCGGCCTCTCAAGTCTTTGAGCGATATGCTTAAGGGCAAGCAGGGCCGCTTCCGGCAGAACCTTCTGGGCAAACGTGTTGACTATTCGGGCCGTTCTGTTATTGTTGTCGGTCCGGAGTTGAAATTGCATCAGTGCGGCTTGCCTAAGGAAATGGCCTTAGAGCTGTTTAAGCCGTTTGTAATGAAAAAGCTGGTTAACGCTGGCCATGCCCACAACATCAAAAGCGCCAAGCGCATGGTGGAACGGGTTAAGTCGGAAGTTTGGGATGTGTTGGAAGAAGTTATTAAGGAGCATCCAGTGCTCTTGAACCGCGCTCCGACGCTCCATAGATTAGGCATCCAGGCTTTTGAACCTGTCTTGACGGAAGGACGCGCTATTAAGCTGCATCCGTTGGTGTGTACTGCTTATAATGCTGACTTTGATGGTGATCAAATGGCTGTCCACGTGCCGTTGTCCGCGGAAGCGCAAGCGGAAGCTCGTCTTCTGATGCTCTCTGCTCATAATATTCTTTCGACGAAAGATGGTAAACCGGTAGCCGTACCGACACAGGATATGGTTTTGGGCGCCTACTACTTGACCATTGTCAAGGAAAACCAAAAAGGCGAAGGCAAAGTGCTGACTGATATTAACGAGGCGCTGTTGGCTTATCAGCATGAGGAACTTTCCTTACAAGCGGAAGTTAAAGTGCGTATGCAGGTCCCGGCGTTTGTTCGGGAAAAGCTAGGCATGGAAGTGACCGAGAAAGAACTGCTGGTTGTTACGACACTTGGTAGGTTGCTCTTTAATGAGGAACTGCCTGAAGAAATCCGCCATTACTACTTGGAAGACGGCTTGATCCATTTGGGCAAGCTCATGGATAAAAAGGAACTGGGCAAGTTGGTGGCTGAGTCCTATCGCTCGTTTGGCAATTCCCGGACTGCTGCCATATTGGACAGCATTAAACGTCTTGGTTATCATTATGCCTGCTTAGCCGGTATTACCGTTGCCATTTCGGATATTATAATCCCGCCGAAGAAAAAAGAAATCTTGGCAGAAGCGGAAACCCAGGTCGATAAAATCGACTTGCTGTTCCGCCGCGGTCTGATTACCGACGACGAACGGTATCAAAAAGTAATCAAATTGTGGACGAAAGCGACCGATGATATTACCAAAGCGATGATGGAAAACTTGGATCGCTTCAATAATCCGGTCTACATGATGGCTAACTCCGGTGCCCGTGGTAACATTCAGCAGATTCGTCAGCTGGCTGGCATGCGCGGCTTGATGGCCGATCCTTCCGGTCGGATCATCGACTTACCGATTAAGGCTAACTTCCGTGAAGGCCTTACGGTGTTAGAGTACTTTATCTCCACTCATGGTGCTCGTAAAGGCTTGGCCGATACGGCGCTTCGGACGGCAGATTCGGGTTACTTGACGCGCCGTCTGGTTGACGTGGCGCAGGATGTCATCGTTCGCGAAGATGACTGCGATGTAGTCGGTATTAACTTAGTGCGTGAACGGGCGCGTCTGGCCAAGCAGGGTCGTCTGAACCTAATTACACTCAAAGAAAAGCTTGGCGGCCGTGTAACGGCACAGGATGTGCTGGATTATAAAACAGGTGACGTGGTTGTGGAAGCGGAAACCTTGCTGGAAGACGAGCAACTGCAGCTTATTTATGAAAGCGACATTCTGGATGTTACCGTCTGGAGCATCAATGAAGGCGAAGAAGACGAGTATGTAACCATTACGGTTGGCGAGACCGATGTCAATATCAGGAGCGCCATTCGGACTTCGATGCTTCGCGACATGGCGGGACGTCCTGCGGAAGAAGCGGTACGCACGACCGAAGGTGAAGAAGTGCTGCCTAAAGGAGAAATCCTTACGGAAGCACTGGTGGATACGATTTTGGACAGCGATGTCCGTGAAGTCAAAGTTCGCTGCAATGACATCCGAGGCATTGAAGTTTCGGCAATTACCGAAGGCAACAGCGTTATTGAACCGTTGAAAGACCGTATTGTCGGACGCATCACTGCCGAAGAAATTGTGGATCCGGAAACGGGTCGCGTCATTGTGCCTCTGAACACGATGATTGATGAAGCTTTGGCAGATGAAGTAGTCAAAGTGCGCAAAACCGTTAAGATTCGTTCAGTATTGACTTGTCGTTCTCGTTATGGTGTATGCATTCATTGCTATGGCCGCAACCTGGCGACTGGGCATATTGTCGATGTCGGCGAAGCGGTGGGTATTATTGCTGCGCAGTCGATCGGCGAGCCTGGCACGCAGTTGACCATGCGGACCTTCCATACCGGTGGTGTTGCGGGTGATGACATTACCCAAGGTCTGCCGCGTGTTGAAGAATTGTTTGAAGCGCGTAAACCTAAACGGCAGGCGATTTTGAGCGAAGTAACTGGTGCTGTGGATGTTAAAGACGTCAAAGGCGCCCGCAAGGTTACTATCATTACGCCTGAAGGGGAAGAGCATATCTACCCCATTCCTTACGGTGCGCGTATTATCGTGCAAACCGGCCACTCGGTGCAACCAGGGACGCATCTGACAGAAGGGTCGGCCAATCCTCATGACATTTTGCGTATTTGCGGCGTCGGAGCTACGCAGCGCTACTTGGTGTATGAAGTGCAGAAAGTGTACAAATCCCAGGGCGTTGAAATTAACGACAAGCATATTGAAGTTATGGTGCGCCAAATGATGCACAAAGTCAAAATCGAAGAGTCTGGCGATAGTGAAGTATTGCCAGGTGAATATGTGGATGTTAACACCTTGGAAGAGGATAATGCGTTGGTTCTAGAAACAGGCGGCGAACCGGCTGTGGGGCGTCCTATTCTGCTGGGCATTACCAAGGCTTCCTTGGCTACGGATTCGTTCTTGTCGGCTGCGTCCTTCCAGGAAACGACTCGCGTATTGACGGAAGCTGCCATCAAGGGTAAGATTGACCCCTTGCTGGGCCTCAAAGAAAACGTGATTATCGGCAAATTGATCCCTGCAGGTACCGGCATGAGCCGCTACCGTAATATTCGCGTCATCGATCGCGAGCGTCCAGTTGTGGCGCCAGCGGACGAAACGGCGGATGATGCAGTGGTTGATCTGCTGGAAAACGGCGAAGAGTAAACAAATTTACTTTGTTTATCCTAAAAACATCTAATTATGTACAAAACACGCACGTCATAAAAAGACGTGCGTGTTTTGTATTATAGCAGTATTTGCCTGAAAATTTACTGTAAAATACAGTAAAAAGAAACACCTGGGTGCGTGTGAATAAAACAAGGCGAAAAACATGAGAAAAATGGCATTTTCTTCGTTGTTTTTTATTGACACTCTACAAGACGAGTGATAATATTAGATAGTGCCTTGAAATAGAAGTGTAAATCTGCCTTTTGAAAGAAGCCTTTCAAGCGAGGTGAATGAGATGAAACCGGATGCTTTCAAGGTAAGCCGCAAGGTTGTTGGGATCAAACAGGTGAGCAAAGCGGTAGAGCGGAATGAAGCGGTCACGGTATACGTGGCAGCTGATGCGGAGCCGCGGCTGGTGCAAGGGCTTTTGGCTCTTGTGGAAAAGCACAATGTGCCCCTGGATGAATCTGCAACGATGCAAGAGCTGGGCCAAGCGTGTGGGATTGAAGTCGGCGCTTCGGCTGTGGCGCTTCTCCGCGATATGTGAGAGGGCGTTCTTTTTTTGTTAAACCTTCCGCGGCGGCTTGCCGACGCGGGATGTTTTAAATTCTAAATCCCAGTGATGGGGAAGGAGGTGCAACAGTAATGCCGACAATTAACCAATTGGTTCGTAAAAGCAGAGAACAAATCGTGAAGAAATCGACTGCTCCCGCCATGAAGGAATGCCCGCAAAAGCGTGGTGTTTGCACGAGAGTATATACGACAACTCCGAAAAAACCGAACTCTGCTCTTCGGAAAGTAGCAAGGGTACGTCTGACCAACTCGATCGAAGTGACAGCGTACATTCCTGGCATTGGTCATAACCTGCAGGAGCATTCCGTGGTCCTGATTCGTGGTGGCCGTGTTAAGGACTTGCCGGGTGTGCGTTACCATATTGTGCGCGGAGCTCTTGATTCCGCCGGTGTGGCAAACCGCAACCAGAGCCGTTCTAAATACGGTGCAAAACGTCCGAAGGCTGCGAAGAAATAAATTTCGCATGAGTAAGGTTTAGGAGGGGTATTATGCCGAGAAAAGGTCCTGTGCCGAAGCGTGACGTGTTGGCAGATCCGGTATACAACTCCAAGCTTGTAACCCGGTTCATCAACAAAGTTATGTTAGATGGCAAAAAAGGTGTTGCCGAGGGCATTGTTTATGATGCGTTCGAAGTAATGCGTGCCAAGACTGGCAAAGATCCGCTGGAAGTATTCGAAGCGGCTTTGAAAAATGCCATGCCGGTTCTGGAAGTACGTGCTCGTCGTGTTGGCGGTGCGAACTACCAGGTTCCTGTGGAAGTGCGTCCTGATCGTCGCCTATCCTTGGGAATTCGCTGGTTGGTAAACCACGCGCGTCTGCGCGGTGAAAAAACTATGATGGAGCGTTTGGCTGCCGAGCTGATGGATGCAGCGAACAGCACTGGCGCTACGATCAAGAAAAAAGAAGATACGCATAAAATGGCGGAAGCCAATAAAGCGTTTGCGCATTATCGCTGGTAAAACAGGGTTGTGTTCAAGATAAGGAGTGAAAACAAGTGGCCCGTAAGTTTCCTCTTGAGAAAACACGGAACATCGGCATCATGGCACATATCGACGCCGGCAAAACCACTACTACTGAACGCATCCTTTTCTATACCGGGCGAGTACACAAAATCGGCGAAGTGCATGATGGCGCTGCGACCATGGACTGGATGGTACAAGAGCAAGAGCGTGGGATTACCATTACCTCGGCTGCTACTACCTGCCAGTGGGATGAACATCGCATCAACATCATTGACACACCTGGTCACGTGGACTTCACGGTAGAAGTGGAGCGTTCCTTACGCGTGCTAGACGGCTCTGTAGCTGTTTTTTGCGCAAAGGGTGGCGTTGAGCCGCAGTCGGAAACGGTGTGGCGGCAAGCTGACAAGTACAGCGTGCCTCGGATGGCCTATGTTAACAAAATGGATATTCTCGGCGCGGACTTCTTCCGTGTTGTGGATATGATGAAAAGCCGCCTCGGCGCCCATCCGGTGCCGTTGCAACTGCCGATTGGCTATGAAGATACCTTCAAGGGCTTTGTAGACCTCATCGACATGAAGGCCGTCATTTATACGGACGACCTAGGCAAGACCAGTGAAGCTGCCGAGATCCCCGAAGACATGCAAGAGCAGGCGGAAGAATATCGCCAAGCGATTTTGGATGCAGTGGCTGAAAACGACGACGAGCTGATGATGAAATACTTGGAAGGCGAAGAGCTGACCAAGGAAGAAATTAAAGCCGGCATTCGTAAAGCGACCATTGCTTGTAAAATGACTCCGGTTTTCTGCGGCTCTTCTTACAAGAACAAGGGCGTACAGCCTCTCTTGGACGGCGTTGTGGATTACATGCCTTCGCCGCTGGATATTCCGGCGATTAAAGGCGTTGACCCCGATACCGGCGAAGAAGATGAGCGTGCTGCCAGCGACGAATTGCCTTTCTCTGCATTGGCGTTCAAAATCATGGCAGATCCCTTTGTGGGTCGTCTTTCCTTCTTCCGGGTTTATTCCGGCACGTTGGCTTCCGGTTCTTACGTTTTCAACTCGACGAAAGGCAAAAAGGAGCGCATTGGTCGCATCCTGCAAATGCATGCTAACCGTCGTGAAGAAATCGAAATCGCCTACACGGGCGACATCGCTGCTGCGGTGGGACTGAAAGATACAACGACTGGTGATACTCTCTGTGATGAGAAAGCAAGCATTATCCTTGAGACGATGGTTTTCCCTGAGCCGGTTATCTCCGTCGCAGTGGAACCAAAGACCAAGGCTGATCAGGAAAAAATGGGTATTGCTTTATCGCGTTTGGCAGAAGAAGATCCGACTTTCCGGACCTTTACGGATGCCGAAACAGGGCAGACCATTATTTCCGGCATGGGCGAATTGCACTTGGAAATTATCGTTGACCGTATGCTGCGCGAATTCAAAGTCGATTGCAGCGTGGGCAAACCACAAGTTGCTTACCGCGAGACCATTCGTAAGAGTGTCGAATCGGAAGGCAAGTTTGTGCGTCAGTCCGGTGGTCGCGGCCAATATGGTCATTGCTGGCTCAAATTGGACCCGCAAGAGCCTGGTGCTGGCTTCACTTTTGTTAACAAAATCGTCGGCGGCGTAGTTCCTCGGGAATATATTCAGCCGATTGAAAATGGTATCAAGGAAGCTATGGAAAACGGTGTTATTGCTGGCTATCCGATGGTGGACATTCAGGTTACTGTCTTTGATGGTTCTTACCATGATGTTGACTCCTCGGAAATGGCCTTTAAAATTGCCGGATCCATGGGCTTTAAAGCAGGGGCGGCGAAAGCTCAGCCTGCATTGCTTGAACCATATATGAAAGTAGAAGTTATCGTACCGGAAGATTACATGGGAGACGTCATTGGCGACTTGAACTCTCGCCGCGGACGCATTGAAGGTATGGAAGCCCGCAACGGTGCTCAATCCATCCGCGCCTTCGTGCCGCTGGCGGAAATGTTCGGTTATGCTACTGACTTGCGTTCTAAGACGCAAGGACGTGGTAACTACTCTATGGAATTCGACCATTACGAAGACGTGCCGAAAAATATCGCCGAAGCGATTGTCGCCAAAGTGCGCGGCGTTTAAACAAGCCATATTAGTTTATAGCAAGGAGGCAAATCACAAATGGCAAAACAGAAATTTGAAAGAAACAAGCCCCATGTGAATATCGGTACCATCGGTCACGTTGACCATGGCAAAACGACGCTGACTGCGGCCATCACGAAAGTGCTGTCCAAAACCGGTGGCGCTCAATTCATGGGTTACGACATGATCGACAAGGCGCCGGAAGAGCGCGAACGCGGCATCACCATCAACACTGCCCACGTTGAGTACGAGACGGCTAACCGTCACTACGCTCACGTGGACTGCCCTGGTCATGCTGACTATGTTAAAAACATGATCACTGGTGCTGCGCAGATGGACGGCGGCATTCTGGTGGTAAGCGCCGCTGACGGCCCGATGCCCCAGACCCGCGAGCACATCCTGCTGAGCCGCCAGGTTGGCGTACCGGCATTGGTTGTCTTCTTGAACAAAGCGGACATGGTTGACGATCCGGAACTGATGGAATTGGTGGAAATGGAAGTTCGCGAATTGCTCTCGAGCTACGAATTCCCCGGCGACGACATCCCGGTCATCAGCGGTTCGGCCTTGAAAGCTCTGGAAGGCGAACCTGAGTATGAGCAGAAAATCCTTGATTTGATGGAAGCTGTTGACAGCTACATCCCGACTCCAGAACGCGATACCGACAAAGCATTCCTGATGCCTGTCGAGGATGTCTTCACGATTACTGGCCGCGGCACCGTGGCTACAGGTCGTGTGGAACGTGGCGTTGTCAAAGTGGGCGACACGATCGAAATCGTAGGTATGATGGAAGCGGCTAAACAAACGGTCTGCACAGGCGTGGAAATGTTCCGCAAATTGCTGGACTCTGCTGTAGCCGGCGACAACATCGGCGCGCTGCTGCGCGGCGTAGAGCGTAAGGACATCCAGCGCGGCCAGGTTTTGGCTAAGCCGGGTTCCATTAAGCCTCATACGAAATTCAAAGGCGAAGTATACGTACTGTCTAAGGAAGAAGGCGGTCGTCATACCCCGTTCTTTAACGGCTATCGTCCGCAGTTCTACTTCCGTACGACCGACGTAACTGGCGTGATCACCCTGCCGGAAGGCACGGAAATGGTTATGCCTGGCGACAACGTGCAGATGGAAATCGAACTGATTACCCCCATCGCCGTTGAAGAAGGTCTGCGTTTTGCTATCCGCGAAGGCGGCCGCACCGTCGGCGCCGGCGTAGTTACCGCAATCAACGCGTAAACATCTTAATGAAAATGGTTTTGGCCATAGCGGCGGCTTGCTGCCGCTATGGCAATACAATTGAATAACGGTGTTTGCGATGATGCAGGAGGTGGCCCGGCTAAGTTCCGGGGGAAATTCCTGCTGAGAAATGTCCGTTCTAAGAAACTGGGCGATAAGGAGGATTCACACGAATGCCTAAGCAACAAAAAATCAGAATCCGCTTGAAGGCGTACGATCACAAAGCTCTTGATCAGAGCGCTGCTAAGATCGTAGAAACTGCGAAAAGAACCGGCGCCATGGTGTCCGGGCCGATTCCGCTTCCTACAGAGAAAAATGTTTTCACCATTCTGCGTTCTCCTCATGTAAATAAGGATTCGCGGGAACAATTTGAAATGCGTACGCATAAACGTTTGATTGATATCCTGGAACCGACATCCAAAACGGTAGATTCCCTCATGCGCCTCGACCTGCCGGCCGGTGTGGATATCGAAATCAAGCTGTAGGAGGAGGTGGCAGAACATGGCAAAAAGCATTCTTGGCAAAAAACTGGGCATGACGCAGATTTTCACCGAAGAGGGGAAAGTGGTTCCGGTAACGGTAGTCGAAGCCGGACAATGCGTTGTCGTAGGAAACAAAACGGTTGAAAACGACGGCTACAATGCGGTTCAACTTGGTTTTGGAGCCGTGAAAGATAAAAACGTCACCAAGCCGATGCAGGGAGTTTTTGCAAAAGCTGGCGTGACCCCCGTAAAATTCATCCGGGAAATCCGCCTGGCGGACGCTTCCGAATTCACTGCCGGACAGGTCATTGGTGTTGACACCTTTGCAGCCGGCGAAATGGTGGACGTAGTCGGCACGGCTAAAGGTAAAGGCTTTGCAGGCGGCATCAAACGCCATAACTTTGCACGCGGACCCATGGGCCACGGTTCGAAATCGCACCGTGAACCAGGTTCTATCGGCCCTCGCATGAGCGGTGGCGGTGGTAAAGTATTCAAAGGCAAGAAATTGCCTGGACAAATGGGTGGTCAACGCGTGACCATTCAGCGTCTCAGCGTCGTTCGTATCGATACTGAGCGCAACCTGATCTTGATCAAAGGCGCCATCCCCGGCCCGAAAAAAGGTCTGGTCATCATCAAGAACACGGTGAAACCCGGCAAATAAATTCGCCGGTTTCTTGAAAGGAGGATGTGCTATATGCCGAAAGTGGCAGTATATGATATCACCGGCAAGCAAACCGGTGAAGTGGAACTGAATGATAGCGTGTTCGCTGTGGAAGTGAACGAGGCTGTGCTTCATCAAGCAGTAGTTATGCAGATGGCCAGCCAGCGTCAAGGTAATGCGTCCACGAAAACCAGAGGTTTTGTACGCGGTGGCGGCAAAAAACCCTGGAAACAAAAAGGAACCGGACGCGCTCGCGCCGGCAGCATTCGCTCTCCGTTGTGGGTCGGCGGCGGCACGGTTTTCGGACCGCAACCCCGTTCCTATGCGTTCAGCATGCCTCGCAAACAGCGTCGTTTGGCTCTTAAGTCCGCTCTGACTTCTAAAGTGCAGGACGGCGAGCTGGTGGTTCTGGAGGGCATCGATTTTGAAGCTCCCAAAACCAAACAGGTTATTAAAATGATGGGTGATTTTAATGCTTCTGAGCAGAAAGCCCTGATCATTACGGCGGATGAAGTGGAAAGCGTATTCAAGTCTGCCCGCAACATTCCGAGCGTAAAAACCATTACCAGCATGGGCCTGAATGTAATGGACCTGCTCCATTATGATCGGGTGTTCGTTACCAAAGAGGCAGTCACCCGTATTGAGGAGGTGCTGGCATAATGGAAAACTTGTGCGACGTGCTTGTTCGTCCTGTCATCACAGAGAAAAGCAATCTGTTGATGGAGGAAAGCAAATACACCTTTATCGTATCGCTCAAAGCCACGAAGGTGGAAATCCGCCAGGCTGTGGAAAAAATGTTCAAAGTCCAGGTTGAGGCTGTGAACACAGTGCGTGTAATGGGTAAAACCAAGCGCATGGGCAAACACGAAGGGAAACGCCCCGATTTCAAGAAAGCTATCGTCAAACTGGCCCCCGGCCAGAGCATTGCGTTCTTCGAAGGGGTCTAAGCCGATAACACCGAAAAGGAGGGGCAACTATGGCAGTAAAATCGTTTAAACCTTATTCTGCCGGCAGACGTTTTATGACGGTAGCCAGCTTCGATGAAGTTACTACTGATAAACCGGAACGTTCTTTGCTGGTACGTCTGACTAAAAAAGGCGGTCGCAACCAACAAGGCCGACTGACTGTACGTCACCAAGGCGGCGGTCATAAGCGCATGTATCGTATTATCGACTTCAAACGCAACAAGGACGGCATTGTCGCCAAAGTAGCGTCTGTGGAATATGATCCGAATCGTTCCGCTTATATTGCGTTGCTTCATTATTTAGACGGCGAAAAGCGCTACATTTTGGCGCCCCATGGTCTTAAAGTGGGAGACAAAGTGGAAAGCGGTCCTGAATCCGACATTAAAGTGGGCAATGCCCTGCCGATGGTAAATATTCCTGTCGGTACCATGGTGCACAACATTGAGATGAAGATTGGCAAAGGCGGCCAAATGGTACGCAGCGCCGGCGCTTCCGCTCAGTTGATGGCTAAAGAAGGCGGCACTGCTCTTTTGCGTTTGCCCTCGGGCGAATTGCGTAAAGTGCATGTTAACTGCCGTGCAACCATCGGCCAGGTTGGCAACTTGGAACATGAAAACATTACGATCGGCAAAGCTGGCCGTTCTCGTTGGCTGGGCGTGCGTCCTGCTAACCGCGGCGTAGCAATGAACCCTTGCGACCATCCGCATGGCGGTGGTGAAGGCCGTTCGCCGGTAGGCCGCAAGCATCCGGTTACGCCTTGGGGCAAATGCGCGCATGGTGTAAAAACCCGTCGCAGCAAACAGTCCGACAAAATGATCGTCAAACGACGCACGAAATAACCGCGTGAAGGGAGGCCAATGTCGTGTCCAGATCCATCAAAAAAGGACCTTTTGTACATGAAAGCCTGCTGAAGAAAATTGATACTATGAACGCCAGCGGCGAGAAAAAGGTCGTAAAATGCTGGTCCCGCAGTTCGACTATTTTGCCGAATTTTGTGGGCCATACCATCGCTGTGCATGACGGCCGCAAACATGTTCCGGTCTATGTGACCGAGGACATGGTCGGCCATAAGCTGGGCGAATTCGCTCCGACCCGCACCTATAAAGGTCACGCCGGCTCGGAAAAATCCACTTCGCTGCGCTAAGCGCTGCGGGCTGCGTTTAGCGCAGTGATCATACCGAAAGGGGGCTAGTGCATGGAAGCCAAAGCGGTTGCCAAGAATATCCGCATTGCGCCGCGTAAAGTGAGAGTCGTTATTGACTTGATCCGCGGTAAAAATGTGGGTGAAGCATTTGCTATATTGAAATACACTCCCAAAGTGGGTACTGAAGTTGTTGAGAAGGTTTTGAAATCAGCTGTTGCTAACGCTGAGAACAACCTTGACCTTAATGTCGACAACCTCTATGTATCGGCAGTATATGTCGATCAGGGTCCCACGATGAAACGCATTCATCCTCGGTCTCGTGGGCAGGCCTTCAAAATTTTGAAGCGCTCCAGCCATGTGACCGTGGTCGTTCAGGAACGATAAGCGGAGAAGGAGGGAACATCTAGTGGGTCAAAAAGTCAATCCTCATGGTTTTCGGCTCGGCGTAATCAAGACTTGGGATGCCAAATGGTACGCCGATAAAGATTATGCAAAAAATTTGCATGAAGATATCAAGATTCGTGAATTTATTAAAAAAGCGGCATTTGCTGCCGGCGTATCTCAGGTTGTGATCGAACGTGCATCCAATCGTGTACGCATTAACATTCATACTGCGAAACCGGGCATGGTTATCGGCCGCGGCGGCGCAGGCATTGAAGCGCTGAAAAAAGGTCTGCGTAAGCTGACTGAAAAACAGCTCGACATCAACATTGCAGAAATCAAGCATCCGGAATTGTCTTCGCAGTTGGTTGCTGAGAACATTGCAGCTCAGCTTGAACGCCGCATTGCCTTCCGTCGTGCTATGAAGCAATCTGTTGGTCGCACAATGCGTATGGGTGCTAAAGGAATCAAAATCATGTGTGGCGGCCGTCTTGGCGGGGCTGAAATTGCCCGTAGCGAAAGCTATCGCGAAGGCAGCATTCCTCTTCATACCCTGCGTGCCGACATTGATTACGGTTTTGCAGAAGCCGCTACTACCTACGGGCGTATCGGTGTTAAGGTGTGGATCTACAAAGGCGAGATTTTGCCTGAAGCCAAGAAACCCGCCGCTCAAGAAGGGGGCGAATAATCATGTTGTTGCCGAAACGCGTTAAGCATCGCAAACAGTTCCGGGGTCGCATGAAGGGCAAAGCCCAAAGAGGCAACACCGTGAGCCACGGCGAATACGGTTTGGTAGCTCTTGAACCGGCTTGGATTACCAACCGCCAGATTGAGGCTGCTCGTATCGCTATGACTCGTTATATCAAACGTGGCGGTAAAGTCTGGATTAAAATTTTCCCAGATAAGCCAGTTACGGCTAAGCCGGCTGAAACTCGCATGGGTAGCGGTAAAGGTTCACCCGAGTATTGGGTGGCTGTTGTAAAACCGGGCCGTGTGATGTTTGAAATGGACGGCGTTGACGAAGAAGTAGCAAAAGAAGCTATGCGTCTGGCTGCTCACAAACTCCCGATTCGGACTCAGTTTGTTGTGCGGGAGAAAGCTCAGGAAGTGGGTGGTGAAGCAAATGAAGGCTAAAGAAATCCGTGATATGAACGCCGCCGAGCTCGATCAAAAATTGGCTGGCCTGAAAGATGAATTGTTTCACCTGAGATTTCAGCATGCGACCGGTCAGCTGGAAAACCCCATGCGCCTCAAGGAAGTTAAGAAAACCATCGCCCGCGTGAAAACCATTCAACGGGAAATGGAAATCAAAACCCAAGAAGCGTAAGGAAACAGCGCCAAGTCGCAGATGGAAGGAGGCATATCGGACGTGACTGAAAGAAACGAGCGTAAAAACCGCATTGGCCGTGTGGTAAGCGATAAAATGGATAAGACTGTAGTCGTAGCCATGGAGCGTACCGTACAGCATCCGCTGTACAAGAAGGCTGTGAAGAAAACGGTTACCTTCAAGGCTCATGATGAAAACAATGAGTGCAAGCCTGGGGATGTGGTTTCCTTGATGGAAACACGCCCGCTCTCCAAAGATAAACGTTGGAGAGTTGTTGAAATTCTTGAGAGAGCGAAGTAATCGCTTTAACTTTTGAAAAATTTCAGGCTTGAAGGAGGGAGCAAGGATGATCCAACAACAAACCATTCTTAATGTTGCTGATAATACCGGTGCGAAAAGAGTTATGTGCATTCGTGTATTGGGCGGTTCCTACCGGCGCTATGCCAATATCGGCGACATCATCGTCGCTTCCGTTAAGGACGCAACGCCCGGTGGCGTGGTCAAGAAAGGCGATGTAGTGAAAGCTGTTGTCGTACGGTCTCACAAGGGCCTGCGCCGTCAAGATGGTTCCTACATCCGTTTTGACGAGAACGCCGCCGTTGTCATCAAAGAAGACAAGAGTCCCCGCGGGACCCGTATTTTTGGACCGGTTGCGAGAGAGCTGCGTGATAAAGACTTTATGAAAATTGTCTCGCTGGCACCGGAAGTAATCTAAGTCAGGAGGGAAATCCGGCATGTCAGAAGCGAAATTGCACGTCAAAAAAGGCGATAAAGTCATGGTCCTGTCCGGTAAGGACAAAGGTAAAACGGGTGCTGTTATTCAGGCGCTTCCTAAAAAGGGAAAAGCGGTTGTGGAAGGCATCAACAAAGTAAAGCGTCATACTAAACCATCTCAAAGCAACCCCCAAGGGGGCATCATTGTGAAGGAAGCGCCGGTACATGCTGCAAAGCTGATGCTGGTGTGCCCCGCTTGCGACAAAGCAACTCGGGTAAAAAGCAATGTTCTTGCTAACGGTGGCAAAGTACGCGTTTGCAAAAAATGCGGCGAAACAATTGACAAGGATAAATAACCCAGCACGAAAGGAGGGTACCACTTGTGGTCAGACTGAAAGAGAAATATATTAACGAAGTCGCGAAAGCGATGATGGAAAAGTTCGGATACAAGAACGTCATGGAAATCCCTAAAATCGAAAAAGTTGTTTTGAACATGGGAATCGGCGAAGCAGTGGCCAATCCGAAAGTGATTGACTCTGCGTTAGCGGATATGACACTGATTTCCGGACAAAAACCGGTTGTCACTCGTGCCAAAAAATCCGTGGCTGCCTTTAAAATTCGTGCGGGTATGCCGATTGGCGCCAAAGTCACCTTGCGCGGTGAACGCATGTACTACTTCGTGGACAAGCTGTTCAATGTCGCACTAGCTCGTGTACGCGACTTCCGCGGTGTTAGCCCGAAGTCGTTTGACGGACGTGGCAATTACACCATGGGCATTAAGGAACAACTGATTTTCCCCGAGATCGAGTACGACAAGGTCGACAAGATCCGCGGTATGGATATTATCATTGTTACCACTGCTAAAACCGACGAGGAAGCGCGGGAACTGTTGAAGCTGATGGGCATGCCCTTCAGCGCGTAAAAAGGAGGGACAGTTGTGGCCAAGACAGCTTTGATTGAAAAATGGAAAAAAGAACCTAAATTCAAGGTTCGCAAATACAATCGCTGCAAGATTTGCGGTCGCCCGCATGCTTACATCCGTAAGTTCGAGATGTGCCGTATCTGCTTCCGGGAACTGAGCTATAAAGGCGCAATCCCGGGCGTTACGAAAGCTAGCTGGTAACCAAGCACAGGAAGGAGGTTTGTTCTCATGGTAATGACTGATCCGATCGCTGACATGCTTACCCGGATTCGTAATGCGAACTCGGTGCATCATGATAAAGTGGAGATCCCCGCTTCCAAAGTGAAGCAGGCGATGGCCGAAATCCTCAAACGCGAGGGTTTCATAAGGGACTATGATCTCGTCAACGACAATAAACAAGGCGTTCTTCGGTTGAGCCTCAAGTATGGCCCGAACCGCGAGAAAGTCATCACCGGCCTCAAACGCATTTCCAAACCGGGATTGCGCGTATACGCGAAAAAAGAGCAGCTGCCCCGAGTTTTGGGCGGCCTCGGCATCGCCATTATTTCAACATCGCAGGGCATCATGACCGACAAGCAGGCTCGTCGCGAGGGCCTTGGCGGCGAAGTAGTCGCCTACGTTTGGTAAGAAGTTCTGTCTCTAGGAGGTGTAATACATGTCGCGTATTGGTAGAATGCCTATCACTATTCCGGCTGGCGTAACCATCAAGTTGGATGGCAACGTTGTCACAGTGAAAGGCCCTAAAGGCGAACTGACACGTGAAGTCGCCAAAGCTTTGACGATTACAATCGAAGAAAACACGTTGACTGTTGAACGTCCCAGTGACGTGAAGGAACATCGTTCCTTGCACGGTCTCACTCGTACGTTGATCAACAATATGGTTGTCGGCGTAACGGAAGGATTTACCAAAACCTTGGAAATCAATGGTGTTGGTTATCGTGCCGCTAAGTCTGGCAACAAAGTAACTCTTTCTCTTGGCTTTTCCCATCCTGTCGAGGTTGAGCCTCCCCAGGGCCTGGCGTTGGATGTGCCTGTTCCGAATAAAATCGTAGTTTCAGGCATCAACAAAGAGGCTGTGGGCGCGTTGGCGGCGAAAATTCGCGGTTATCGCGAGCCGGAGCCGTACAAAGGCAAAGGCATCAAGTATGAAGGCGAAGTAGTTCGTCGTAAAGTCGGTAAAGCCGGCGGCAAGGGTAAGAAGTAAGCCATAGGCGAAAGGAGTGAACACAGTGCTTCGTAAACCAGTAAAAAACGATTCGCGGCAGAAGCGTCACCTGCGGGTGCGTAAAAACGTCAGCGGCACAGCGGCTAAACCCCGTCTGAATGTGTTCCGCAGCCTGCATCATATTTATGCACAAATCATTGATGATGTGGCAGGCGTAACGTTGGTTTCTGCCAGCACCATGGATAAAGACATTCGGGAACAAGTCGCCAAAGGCGGCAATTGTGAAGCGTCCAAACTGGTCGGTGCTGCTGTAGCCAAGCGTGCTCTTGAGAAAGGCATTTCTCAGGTAGTGTTTGATCGCGGCGGTTATATCTACCATGGTCGCGTAGCAGCTTTAGCGCAAAGTGCGCGTGAAGTCGGGCTGCAATTCTAAGAGGACAAGGAGGTACATTCATGGCCAAAATTGACCATACATCCCTCGACCTGCAGGAAAAAGTGGTTTTCATTAACCGCGTAGCCAAGGTCGTCAAGGGTGGTCGCCGCTTCTCCTTCAGTGCCCTTGTTGTCGTGGGCGATGAGAACGGTCATGTCGGAGCTGGCCTCGGCAAAGCTGGGGAAGTTCCGGAAGCCATCCGTAAAGGGGTAGAAGACGCTAAGAAAAATCTTATTAAGGTGCCGATTGTCGGTACTACGATTCCCCATCAAATTCTCGGAGTGTTCGGCGCTGGCAAAGTTTTGCTGAAACCGGCTTCCCAAGGTACTGGTGTTATTGCCGGCGGTCCTGCTCGTGCGGTATTGGAGTTGGCCGGGGTGCATGACATTCTTACCAAGTCGTTGGGGTCTTCGAATCCCAATAACATGGTGCGTGCTACTCTTCGCGGTCTTGAACAGTTGAAGAGAGCCGAAGAAGTGGCAGCCCTGCGTGGCAAAACCGTGCAGGAATTGCTGGGCTAAGGAGGAGAAACAATGGCGAAACTCACCATTAAGCTGACGCGTAGCCTGATCGGCCGTCCTGAAGACCAGCGTGCCACGGTGAAGGCTCTGGGCCTTGGGAAGATCAACAGCTGCGTAGAGCAGGAAGATACCCCCGTTATTCGCGGCATGGTCCGTAAGGTAGAACATTTAGTAACTGTTGAAGAAGAACAAAACTAAACGAGAGGAGGCGCTATCGATGAAATTGCATGAATTAGCACCGGTGCCCGGCTCGAAAAAGACCCGTACACGCTTGGGCCGCGGCCTTGGTTCCGGTCTAGGAAAAACATCCGGCAAAGGTCATAAAGGCCAGAAGGCTCGTAGCGGCGGCGGTACTCGCCCCGGTTTTGAAGGCGGTCAAAAGCCTTTGTACCTGCGGCTTCCTAAACGCGGTTTTTATAACAAGTTTGGGAAAGAGTATGCTGAAGTGAACGTGGCTACCCTGAATCGGTTTGAAGCCGGTGCAGAAGTAGATCCAGTGGCCCTTGTGGAAGCTGGCATTTTAAAGAACGTTCATGATGGCGTACGTGTTCTCGGCGGCGGCGAGTTGACCGTAGCGTTGACCGTAAAGGCCAATGGGTTCACTAAGTCGGCGATTGCCAAGATTGAAGCTGCCGGCGGAAAAGTCGAGGTGTTCTAGGTGCTTGCAGCCCTGTCGAACGTTTTTCAGATTCCTGAGTTGCGCCAGAAGATCGTCTTTACGCTGATCATGTTTCTGGTGTTCCGGGCTGGCACTCACATCCCTGTACCTGGTGTCGATGCAGCCGTGATTGAAGAGCTGTTTACCAGCGGCAATCTGTTTGGACTGTTGGACCTGTTTGCTGGCGGTGCGCTGAGCAAGTTTTCCATTTTCGCGATGAGTATAACCCCTTACATTAATGCTTCCATTATCATGCAATTGCTGACAGTGGTCGTGCCCACCTTTGAAAGGTGGAGCAAAGAAGGGCAAGAGGGTCGGAAAAAACTGACCCAAATCACGCGTTACGGTACAGTAGTGTTAGGGTTTATGCAGGCTTTGGGCATGGCTCTTGGCTTGAAGCACGCGATCATCAATCCAGGCATCGGCTCTATTCTTCTGATTGCCCTCACGCTGACGGCAGGGACAACCTTCTTGATGTGGTTGGGTGAACAGATAACCGAAAAAGGGATTGGCAATGGTATATCGCTAATCATCTTTGCGGGGATTGTCTCCCGCCTTCCAGATGGCATCTACGTTATCTATCAGTATTTCGAAGCTGGCACGGTCGGCTTATTTAAACTGTTGTTGTTCTTAACGATTGCGATAGCCATGATTGTTTTGGTTATTGCCATCCAGCAAGGACAGCGGCGTATTCCGGTACAGTATGCTAAACGGGTAGTAGGCCGCAAGATGTACGGCGGTCACTCCACACATATCCCGCTGAAGGTTAACCAAGCGGGAGTTATTCCGATAATCTTTGCGTCATCCGTGCTCATGTTTCCGGTAACTATCGCCCAGTTTATTGATGTGGAATGGGTGAAAACGGTGGCAGGATGGTTTGCGTGGGGAACGCCGCTGCAGACAACGCTGTATGCGCTTTTAATCCTGTTTTTCACGTATTTCTATACTGCGGTTACCTTTAACGTCTCGGATATGGCAGAGAATATGAAAAAACACGGCGGTTTTATTCCAGGTCTGCGTCCAGGAAAACCGACCGCTGATTATCTGGACCGCGTCATGACCCGGATCACCCTGGCAGGTTCGCTGTTCTTGGCTCTGATCGCCATCTTGCCGAACTTTGTGGTATGGGCGACAGATATCCAGGGCGTTTACTTCGGTGGCACAGCACTCCTCATTGTTGTGGGTGTGGCGCTGGACACAATGAAGCAAATAGAGTCGCTCGTATTGATGCGGCACTATCAAGGCTTTATGAAGTAAGGAGGACCAAACATGCAAATTTTGCTTATGGGACCGCCTGGGGCCGGTAAAGGCACTCAAGCGGCGCAACTGGTAAAAGAACTGGGCGTTCCGCATATTTCGACCGGCGACATGTTTCGTGCCGCTGTTAAAGAAGGAACGGAGCTCGGGAAAAAAGCCAAGGCATGCATGGATGCTGGGCAACTGGTACCTGATGAGATTACTATCGGCATTGTACGCGAGCGTTTAACGAAAGCGGATTGCAAACAAGGCTTTCTGCTGGATGGCTTTCCGCGAACTTTAGAGCAAGCGGAAGCGCTGGGACGGACATTGGAGGAACTAGGAAGTCGTTTGGACCATGTGATTAACATCACGGTTCCGGCGGAAGATCTGGTAGCCCGCATTACTGGTCGGCGTATCTGCCGTGCCTGCGGCGCAACCTACCATGTGTCGTTCAATCCTTCAAGCAAGAAGGATCGCTGCGATGCTTGCGATGGAGAGCTTTATCAGCGCAACGACGACCAAGAGGCAACCGTAAAAAGTCGCTTGGACGTTTACGAAGCGCAGACCCGTCCCCTCGTAAATTATTATCAGGATCGCGGTGTATATGCTGAAATTGATGGCCGACAGGACATTGACAAAGTGTTGGCTGATATCTTGAAAACATTGCGAGGCGCATAACGATGATCGTCCTGAAAAGTCAACAGGAAATCGCCTATATGCGTGAAGCAGGGCGGATTGTGGCGGAAACGCTGGAACTCATCCGGCAAGCGGTGAAACCGGACGTGACGACACAAGAACTGGATCGAATCGCCGACGAATACATTCGCGAACGCGGTGCAATCCCGGCATTCAAAGGGTATAATGGTTTTCCCGGCAGTATCTGCGCTTCGGTAAACGAAGAAGTAGTACATGGGATTCCAGGGCCGAGAAAACTTAAGAACGGCGATATCATCAGCGTTGACATTGGTACGTTGATTAATGGATTTTATGGTGATGCAGCCATGACCTTTCCGGTAGGAGAGGTCGCTCCGGAAGTAGCGCAGCTACTGAAGGTGACGGAAGAGTCGCTGTATAAAGGCATTGCTCAAGCTGTGGCTGAAAAACGTCTTTATGATATCTCACATGCTGTTCAAATTCATGCGGAAGAGTTTGGTTATGGAGTAGTGCGCGACTATGTGGGACATGGCATTGGTCGCAAGATGCATGAAGATCCTCAAATTCCCAACTACGGCGCTCCCGGGCGCGGCCCGCGGCTGAAGCCTGGCATGACTCTGGCGATTGAACCCATGATTAACATGGGGACATATGAAGTAAAAACCCTGCGGGACAACTGGACCGTTATTACAAGGGATAGCAAATGGTCGGCTCACTTTGAGCATACAATTGCTATTACCGATGGCGAACCGGAAATTCTGACACAATTGTGAACGAAAATGACTGCAGGAAAAGTGTGTGACCTGCTAGTAAGCGGTTGCGCACGGCAACGGCGTCTGGACTAGTCGCTTTTGCGGCTGGCCGGACGGACGAAGCCATTTGTCAGCGGATTGCGGGCAGGATGGCACAACAGGTGTAAGAAGCGGGCGAGGAGGGAGATCTCGTGTCCAAACAAGACGTAATTGAAGTAGAAGGTACGGTAGTTGAGGCATTGCCAAACGCCATGTTTCAAGTTAAACTGGAAAATGGACATGTCGTGCTGGCGCATGTTTCCGGTAAGATTCGAATGCATTTTATTCGCATCCTGCCGGGAGATCGTGTTACTGTTGAATTAACACCGTACGATTTGAAGCGCGGCCGTATTACCTATCGCTTTAAATAGGCGGATAACGGGGCAGCCCGTCGGGCTGCGCAGAGAAGGAGGCCAAGGCAAATGAAAGTAAGACCTTCGGTGAAAACCATTTGCGAAAAATGCAAAGTCATCAAGCGTCATGGCCATGTCATGGTCATTTGTGAAAATCCGAAGCATAAACAAAAACAAGGTTAGGAGGTGGCTGTTCGATGGCACGTATTGCCGGTGTGGATTTGCCGCGCGACAAGCGCGTGGAAATCTCTTTGACATACATCTATGGAGTTGGGCCGACTTTGTCCAATGAAATCCTGGCTGCAGCGGGAATTAATCCTGATACTCGCACTCGGGATCTGACGGAAGAAGAAGTAGCTAAACTTCGTGAACTGATTGACAAAAACTACAAGGTCGAAGGTGACCTGCGGCGTGAACAGCAGCTCAATGTCAAGCGTTTGATTGAGATTGGCTCGTACCGTGGCCGCCGTCATCGCTTGGGCTTGCCTGTGCGTGGACAGAACACGAAAAACAATGCCCGCACTCGTAAAGGTCCTAAGCGGACTGTTGGAGCTAAGAAGAAAAAATAATCCGTAAAGGAGGGAAACACGCGTGGTAGCGAAAAAAGTTGTTAGAACCAAAAGAAGAGAACGGAAAAACGTTGAGCATGGTCATGCTCACATCCGCTCTACTTTCAATAATACCATCGTCACCATCACCGATACCAAAGGCAATACTCTTTCCTGGGCTAGTGCCGGCGGCCTTGGTTTCCGCGGCTCCCGCAAGAGCACTCCTTTTGCGGCGCAGATGGCTGCAGAAGCAGCTGCCAAGGTAGCTATGGAACATGGTCTCAAGCAGGTGGAAGTGTTTGTAAAGGGTCCTGGATCAGGACGTGAAGCGGCGATCCGCTCTTTGCAAGCATCTGGTTTGGAAGTAAACCTGATCAAGGACGTTACTCCCATTCCGCATAACGGTTGCCGTCCGCCCAAGCGGAGAAGAGTATAATTTTCGGGAGGTGTTGAAGAGGAATGGCTAGATATACGGGTCCTGTGTGCAGACTTTGCCGCCGTGAAGGCGCAAAGCTCTACCTCAAAGGTGATAAATGCTATGGCGACAAGTGCGCGTTCTCGAAACGTGCCTATGCTCCTGGCCAGCATGGCCAAGGACGTAAAAAGGTTTCGGAATATGGCTTGCAGCTGCGTGAAAAGCAAAAAGCCCGCCGGATTTACGGCATCTTGGAAGGTCAGTTCCGGAAATACTTTGAGCGCGCTGAGCGTGCCAAAGGAATTACCGGTGAAAACTTACTGGTTTTGCTGGAGCGTCGTTTAGACAATGCGGTTTTCCGCATGGGTTTTGCAGCTAGCCGCAACCAAGCTCGCCAACTGGTTCGTCATGGTCTTATGACTGTGAACGGCCGTCGAGTAAATATTCCTTCCTTCCAGGTTCGTGTTGGCGACGTAGTTGCTGTACATGAAACCAGTATGGAATCTCCAATCATCAAAATGATGATTGAAACTTACGGCAGCAAGACAGTTCCTGCATGGGTTGAAGACGTTACGGTGACCCCTGAGGCGGTTAGCGCCAAAGTGGCTCGCTTCCCCAGCCGAGAAGAGATCGACTGCCCCATTGTGGAACATCTCATCGTCGAGCTCTACTCGCGTTAATGTCCTTTCTGTGGCATAGCGTAGTAGCAACGCGCGAAGAGGAGGTCGCTTCCTGATGATGGAAATCGAAAAGCCAAGAATTGAAATTGTCGAAAGCCGTGAAGACAATCGATATGGCAAGTTTATTTGTGAACCATTGGAACGCGGTTATGGTACTACCCTCGGTAATAGTTTGCGGCGCATTTTATTATCGTCGTTGACTGGTGCGGCAGTTACCTCTGTGCGCATTGAAGGCGTGGATCATGAGTTTTCCGTAGTTCCCGGAGTGAGGGAAGATGTCACCGACATCATTCTCAATCTCAAAGAGCTGCGTTTAAAAATGTACACTGACGAGCCGGTTGTGCTTCGTATTGAAGTCGACGGTGAGAAAAGTGTTACCGCAGCTGACATTATCGCTAGTTCGGATGTGGAGATCCTCAACCCGGAAAAGCACATTGCCACTGTTGGCCAAGGTGCTTCCTTGCGGATGGAGATTGTCGCAGAAAAAGGCCGCGGCTATGTCCCGGCTGATAAGAACAAAAAAAGCGATCATGTCATTGGCGTGATTCCTATCGACTCCATTTTTTCGCCGATTCAGCGCGTCAATTATGCCGTTGCCGACACTCGTGTAGGCAACGTGACAGACTATGACAAACTGACGATGGAAGTATGGACCGATGGCAGTATCAAGCCCGAAGAAGCAATCAGTAAATCGGCAACGATCATGATTGCCCATTTGAAGCTCTTCCAAAACATGGCAGGCGAAGTGCCAGAAGAAGAAGGACCGGAAAGTGGTTTTGCCAAGGAGCCGGAAGACGGCCCCAACTTGGAAATGACCATTGAAGATCTGGACTTATCGGTACGTTCTTATAACTGCTTGAAGCGGGCTGGCATTAATACAGTAGCTGAGCTGACGCAAAAAACGGAAGACGACATGATGAAAGTCCGTAACTTGGGCCGTAAATCCTTGGAAGAAGTGAAGAAAAAGCTTTTGGAACTGGGATCGGGCCTTAAAGAAACGGAAGAATAAGGAGGAGGGACGAGAAGAATGGCCTATCGTAAACTGGGACGCGATTCTAGCGCCCGTAAGGCGCTCTTCCGCAGCCTGCTGACTTCCTTCTTTGCGCATGAGCGCATCGAGACGACTGAGGCGAAAGCCAAAGAAGTCAGCGGTCTGGCTGAAAAAATGATTACCTTGGCGAAAAAGGGCGATCTTCATGCCCGTCGTCAAGTGTTGGTCTGGGTAGACGAAGAAGTTACGAAGAAATTGTTTGACACCATCGCCCCGAAATACGCAGAACGGCAAGGTGGCTACACTCGGGTGCTGAAATTAGGCCCCCGTCGTGGCGACGCTGCGCCGATGGCGATTCTCGAGTTGGTGTAACTGCATGGGGCGACCGGATGGTCGCCTTTCTTTGCCACAGGCACGGAAGATCATCTGTTAGTGTGATTTTTCGTGCCTGTTTTTGTCGTATAAGTAAACCGGAATATTTTTGCGGTTAACTTGTCGACGGCAAAACCAAGGAAGGGAAGAAAACGTTTGGAACCGTTCATTTGCCTGGAAAAGCTAAGTCATAGCTATCAGGGCCTTAAAAATGAAATTACCTATGCTTTAGCAGAAGTGGATTTGACGATTCAGCCAGGAGAGTTTGTAGCGATTATCGGTACAAACGGTTCCGGTAAATCCACACTGGCTAAGCATTTAAACGCCCTGCTATTGCCGACAGAGGGACGCTGTCTGGTAGCGGGCCATGATACGAAGAACGTGGAGCAGCTTTGGCATATCCGCCAACAGGTTGGCATGGTGTTTCAAAACCCCGACAACCAGCTAGTGGCAACACTGGTAGAGGAAGATGTGGCTTTCGGACCGGAAAATCTGGGCGTGCCTACGGCGGAAATTGTCAGTCGGGTGGAGCAAGCTTTGGCGCAAGTGGGCATGAGCGACTATCGACAGCATGCGCCGCATTTGCTTTCCGGCGGACAGAAGCAGCGGGTTGCTATTGCCGGTGTATTGGCGATGCAACCGGTTTGTTTAGTGTTGGATGAACCAACGGCAATGTTGGATCCACAAGGGCGTCAGGAGGTTTTGCAGACAGTTTGCGACCTGCATCGTCAGCAGGGGATTACCGTTGTTTATATTACTCATTTTATGGAAGAAGCGGTGACTGCAGATAGGGTCGTTGTTATGGACAAAGGGCGGATCGTAGCGAACGGGACGCCAGAGGAAATTTTCTGTCAGGTACCTCGGTTGAAAGAAATGGGCTTAGATGTGCCTGTGGCGGCTGAAGTAGCCTGGTATTTGCAGCAGCAGGGGCTGTTGACTGTAAAGGCCCCTATAATTACAGACGAAGTGTTGGTGAAAGCATTATGTCCCTAGTGGTAACACAACTACAACATACCTATTCGCCTGGAACTCCTTTTGCCCAAGACGCGCTGCGAGATTTAAACGTGGAGTTAGCTATAGGAGAGCGTGTGGCTTTGATTGGACATACCGGTTCTGGCAAGTCCACGTTGGTACAAATCTTAGCAGGCCTTCTTAAACCGAGCATAGGGCAGGTTCTTTTAGATGGCTGTGAACTTAGCGGTGGGAGTGAAGCTGCTAAGGCGGCTAGACGCCGTGTTGGATTGGTGTTTCAGTATCCGGAACATCAGTTGTTTGAAGAAACCGTAAGTGCCGATATTGCCTTTGGGCCGCGCAATGCCGGCTTGCCGGAAGAAGAGGTGGCGCGGCGGGTTTCCTGGGCGATGAAGCTGGTTGGACTGGATGAAGCGGAGCATGGGGCGTGTTCTCCGTTTCAATTATCGGGAGGTCAGATGCGCCGGGTGGCGCTGGCAGGTATTCTGGCTTTGCGCCCGGAATATCTGATTTTAGACGAACCCTCTGCCGGGCTGGATCCGAAAGGGCGCGATGAAATTTATAGTCAGTTGTTGCAGTTGCAGGCGGAAACCGGCATGGGAATTTTGCTTGTGACGCACAATATGGAGGACGCGGCGCGTTTGGCGCAGCGTCTTTTGGTGTTGGATCAGGGGCAGCTTTTGATGGATGGTTCGCCGCAACAAATTTTCACGGAAGAAGAAACCTTGCTCAAAGCCTGCGGGTTAGAACCTCCAGGTGTAACTAAACTGATGGCTTCCTTGGTAAAGGCCGGGTTGCCGCTAGCTGGGAGGCACCCTGTTACGCCGAAAGAAGCGGCGCAAGAAATTGCCGCCCTTCTCAGGCAGCAAGGAGGTCCAGTTCATGTTGAATAACCTTCTTGTAGGGCAGTATTTACCGGGGAATTCATTGGTGCATGCCCTAGATCCGCGTACCAAAATAGTAGGGGCTCTAGGGTGCATCTTGATCATTTTTCTATTGGAAAGCGCTGCTTCTTATGCTGCCTTTTTGGGTTTCTTGGCTATTTTGATACTGAGCGCTCAATTGCCGTTTGGTCTTGTGCTTCGTTCTTTGAAACCACTCTGGCCGATTTTGCTGCTTACCGTGCTGATTCATGCTTTTAGCGGCCAAGGGGAGACTTTGGTTGCCTGGGGACCCTTTGCGGTAACCGATGGAGGTTTGCAGCAAGGCGGACGTATGGCGGGGCGGCTGGCGCTTTTGATCGTATCGTCTTCCCTTTTAACTTTTACTACTTCACCCATTTCGCTGACAGATGGTTTAGAGGCGCTGCTGCGCCCTGGCAAGCGTTGGGGCCTGCCAGCGCATGAACTAGCCATGATGATGACGATTGCTCTGCGGTTTATTCCGACTCTGTTGGAGGAGACGCAGCGCATTATTAAAGCACAAGAGGCGCGAGGCGTTGATTTTTCCAGCGGCTCATTGCTGCGGCGGGGAAAAAATTTGGTGCCAGTGCTGGTGCCTCTATTTATCAGCGCTTTTCGACGGGCGGACGAGTTGGCTACAGCGATGGAAGCCCGTTGTTATCGAGGCGGTGAAGGCCGGACGCGCATGCATCCTCTGCAGTATCGACGGCAGGATGCCGTGGCGGTTATTCTGTTGCTTCTCTTTGCCTTGTTGCTGGGATGGTTGCGCTGGGGGACGGGATTGTGAGCGCACGGCGTTTAAAATTGACGGTGGCTTACGACGGTACTGCGTATCACGGGTTTCAACGGCAACAGAACGCCATTGCGGTACAGCAGGTGCTGGAGGAACGGTTGGCACCGCTTTTTGGGCATGCGTTGAGCATGGCCGGAGCGGGACGTACTGATACTGGCGTGCATGCCTGGGGGCAAGTTGTGCATTTTGATACGGACGGGCGGATACCGACCGAACGTATACCAAAGGCGTCTCGAGGGATGTTACCGAGAGATATTGCCGTAGTGGAAGCAGAGGAAGTGGATGCGTCGTTTCATGCGCGGAAATCGGCAGTGGCTAAGCGTTATATCTACCGACTGCGCCATGATTCACCGGAAAGTCCTTTTGGACGTTACTATGCGTGGACAATAGCTAAAAAGCTTGATGTGGCCGCCATGGAAGAGGCTACGCGCTATATTTTGGGAAAGCATGATTTTTCCAGCTTTCGTGCTGTCGGGAGTGCCCCGGTGCATCCTGTGCGAACTATTTTTAACACTGGATGGCATAGAGAAGGAAGCTTGTTGACCTTTCACATTTGTGGCGACGGTTTTTTATATCATATGGTACGAAATTTAGTCAGTACTTTTGCGGCGGTGGGAATCGGTACGCTCAGCATTGGCGATTTTGTAGATTTATTGGCTGCAAAAGATCGTCATCTGGCACCGCCGACAGCACCGCCGCAAGGATTATTTTTGCAAAAGATTTTTTATCAATGGGCTAAAAATGAAATTTACTTTTTCCAGGGTATTGACAGCAGGGACGTCTTTTAATAAAATTACTTTATGAGATTTTGCCATGAATTCCATTAGCCCCGGAACTCATCAGGTAGGAAATCATAATGAAGCCATGAGCAACAGGGAGGGAATCGCACATGAAAACCACGTTTATGGCTAAAGCGGCCGAAGTGGATCGTAAATGGTTCATCGTAGACGCTGAAGGCAAGACGTTAGGCCGTTTGGCAGCCGAGGTAGCAAAAGTGCTGCGCGGCAAAAATAAACCCATTTTTACTCCTCATGTAGATACTGGTGATTTTGTCATCATTATCAATGCTGAGAAAGTAGCTCTTACCGGTAAAAAACTGGTGCAAAAAACGTATTTCCGTCATTCCGGTTACGTTGGTGGCACGACGTTCACAACAGCCGGGAAAATGTTGGCTGACAAACCTGAACGCGTTCTGGAATTGGCAGTTAAAGGCATGTTGCCCAAGAATACTTTGGGTCGCCAGATGTACCGCAAGCTGAAGGTTTATCGCGGCGCGGAGCATCCGCATGCAGCACAGCAACCTGAAGTACTTGAAATCAACGTACGGTAACACGGAAAGGAGGACCATATTATGGCAGAAGTTAGTTATTACGGCACTGGCCGTAGAAAAACCTCCGTCGCGCGGGTGCGTCTCATCCCCGGTGAAGGTAATATCGTAGTAAATGAGCGTAAGCTTGACGAATACTTTGGTCGCAAAACGATGGAAATCATCGTGAAGCAGCCTTTGGACGTTACAGAAAACCTGGGTAAATATGATGTTGTCGCTAGCGTAAAAGGCGGCGGCACCACTGGCCAAGCCGGCGCTATCCGGCATGGCATCGCGCGTGCTTTGCTCAAGGTTGACGGCGAACTTCGCTTGTCCTTGAAAAAAGCTGGTCTCTTGACCCGCGATCCTCGCGAAAAAGAGCGCCGCAAGTACGGCCTCAAAAAAGCCCGCAAAGCTTCGCAGTTTTCGAAGCGCTAAATCTTGCAACAAGAAAGTCCAGGAAGAGCATTCTTTTCCTGGATTTTTTTTATGCCATGGGATTGTGCTATTTTTCCGACATAGTTTTTCGTGGTGGCAGGATTTAAGCGAAAAAAGTCTAATATGTTACAAATAGAACAATTTTGGACAATCTTGAACAACAAAGAGGAGGATATAGAAATGAAACGATATTTATCTGCGTTGGTGGCAGTAGCAGTTTTGGGTACAGCACAAGTGGCGTTTGCCAGCCTTGACGATACGAAGGAAACCATTGCCAAACAATATGGTGACTTCCGCATGATTATTGATGATGACAATCAGACTTGGAGCCGTTTGGACTGGGAATCTCAAGGCAAGCGCAAAGCGAAAATTGCTTCGTATACCCATAATTTCAGCCGCAATGGCCTGGGGATTCAAATGGAAGTTACCTATGTCAATGAAAAACCGGGATCACCGGTGCAAATTCAGCGCTTTACGCCTAATATGGCAATAAAAATTAAAGAATTTAAAGAATATTTTCCTGAAGTATATGCGTTGATTCAACACCCTAAGGCTATGCCTTTTGCTACCTATGAGCGCCGCCTTAGCCGTCAGTTCCAAGAACGGGAGTCGCCAGTTACCATGGGAGTTGCCATAAAAACCGAACCGGTCAAACAACCGCAGTGGTTCACTCTTTTGGTCTTCAATATTCAAGATGAAGGCCGTCTGGTAAAAGATATTACCAATATTAGCGGCGACACCTATATTCGCGAATTTACCATTGAACGTCTCAGCAAGACTCGTGAAGGGGACGGCATGCGCAGCGGCAACTGGAAAGATATTAAGAATTTCTTTTAAAGGCACAACGGGGAGAAAGGTAGTGAACTGGTATGACTGAGGAACGAAATGGAGATGAACTGCAAGCGCAGAGCGGTAAGCTCGAAAACGAGGTGCTGCGTCGAATTGCAGAGAAATATCATCATTTGGGAAAACGGACCAAGCTGGTAGCCGATTATGTCCTGAAAAATCCGCGCAGTATTGTCTCATTGAGCATTACGGAACTGGCGGATTGTTGCAAAGTCAGTCAGTTTACAGTAACTAATCTGTGTAAACAGATTAGTCTTAGCGGTTATCAGGAAATGAAGCTGATCATTGCTAAAGATTTTATACGCCCCTTGGAACATATTCATGAAGGCATCAGCGAGCAGGACGATATCTCAGATGTAGCTTTGAAACTGGCGGAGTCGCATGTGCTGTCCATCAATGCAACGCGGGAAGTGCTGGACATGTACCAAATGAATATGGCGATTGACGCTTTGGAAAAAGCCAAACGCGTTGATTTTTACGGTGTAGGCAACACCAGCTGTGTTGCGTTAAATGCCTATCATAAATTTTTCCGCTTGGGTTTTTACACTCAATGTATTGAAGACGCTCACGCTCAGGTTATGTCGGCGTCTCTTATGGCGCCGGGCGATGTGGCGGTGGGAATTAGTAGTTCCGGCACCAGTAAAGTGATCTTGGATGCGCTGAAGGAAGCTAAGGAAGCAGGCGCCACCACGATTTGCATTACCGGCAAGCATAATACGCCGTTGACGAAAGTTGCGGATATCAAAATTATTACTTCTACGCCGGAAAGCTTCTATCGCAGTGAATCGATCGAAAATCTGCTGGCGCAAATTTACATTGTGGACGTACTGTATGTATCCTTGGCCATGCGCAGGCAGGACGAGTTCTTGAAAACTCTGGACAAGACGCGTAAGGCTCTTTTGGTGAAACGGGTATAAAAAAAGCCTCGCTTCTTGGAAGCGAGGCTTTTTTCACTGTCGCAGCCGCAACGCCGTGCTTTGCGTTTCCGTGGCGGTGCCTGGTGTAATATAGCCATAGCGGCTCATAGCCCCTAAGACGATGGACTGCCGCTTTTTAGCCGCATCAAAATCATTGTAGGGGGAGAGGCGTGACGGCGCTTGCGGCAGACCGGCCAGAAGGGATGCTTCGGCCAGGCTTAAGGAAGCAGGCGCTTTGCCGAAATAAACTGAGGAAGCTTCTTGAATACCATAGGCACCAGAACCGAAATAAATGGTGTTCAAGTACAACTCTAGAATTTCATCTTTGCTGAAGCGGGCTTCTAAGAGTAAGGCTAAGGCAAACTCTTCCGCCTTACGCCCCATGGTTTGTTCATGGCTTAAAAAAAGATTTTTTGCCAATTGCTGCGTGATGGTGCTGCCTCCTTCGGTAATAGCGCCAAATTGCAAATTAACCAGGGAAGCGCGCAAGATGCTTTCTATATCTACGCCAGCATGTTGGTAAAAGCGATGATCTTCAACGGCGATTAAGGCTTGCTGCATCGGCAGAGCAATGTCGCGCAACGGAGTAAGCGGTCTTTCTTTTAATTGCTCAGCTACGGCATCTCGTAGAAAAATCAGCCGGTGCAGGCGCTGCCAAGCATTTTTAGGCAGGGCAGATGATTCAAAACTGGGCAACTGTCTGGTTCCTTCTTGCAGAAGCGACTGTCCTTGTTGTTTTAAAGGAGATAAGCCATCAAAGGAAAGAAACGCGCTCAAAAAAGCAAGGCAAAAAAATATAAATAGAAGACGACCCCAATGTAAACGGCGCAAAAATATCCCTCCTTTGTTTCTTACTTCCATTCTATACTCCAGAAGTCCTGCTGCCAAGTGTGGCGGGAAAATGGCAGTGGAGAACAAACCCAATAAACAAGGTGGCAGAGGACGACGGTGAACGAAAAATGCCTAAAACATCCCAATGTAAACGTGGAAAGGACGTGACAATCATGACCATGTTCCTTGGCGGTGTCTTATTACCGCATCCGCCTATTCTTCTTCCTGCGATTGGACAAGGGAGAGAGAAGGAAGCCGAGGCTACTTTGCAAGCGTGTGGGGAAGCGGCGGAGGAGATTGCTTCTTGGGAGCCGGATGTGCTTGTTCTCATGTCGCCCCATGCGCCCAGCAAAGCAAGAGCGGTTACTGTAAATAGCGGTGAGAGCCTGCGGGGAAACCTGGGGCCTTTCGGTTTTCCACAAGAAGAACAACTCTGGAAAGGCGCTCCTGATTTAGCAAAGCGTTTGATTGCGGCTTGGGCCCGAGCGGGAATTTCTTGTCAAGAGCAGGAGACGGAATTAGACCATGGCGCACTGGTGCCTTTGTATTTTCTGGCGCAGGCAGGCTGTAAAGCAAAAATTGTGACCGTAAGTTTCGGCGCGTTGGCGCAACGTCAGTACTATGAGATGGGCCAGGTTTTGCGGCGGCTTATTTTGGCAGGAACACAGCGCGTGGCAGTCATTGCCTCGGGCGACTTATCACACCGTGTGACTCGTAATGCGCCAGCTGGGTATCATCCTGCAGGAGCGCAGTTTGACCAGCAGGTGGTAGCGGCGTTAGGTAGAGGTGATGTGGAAACGCTGTTGCATTTACCGTGGGAATTGTTGGAAGAAGCCGGCGAGTGCGGTTTGCGCTCCATTCTGTTTTTGCTGGGAGCCTGCGGACCAAAGCCGTCAGTACGTCAACTTTCCTATGAAGCGCCTTTTGGTGTCGGATATGCGGTAACGTTGCTGCAGGAGAGTCTGCAGTTGACCTTGCCGGTGGACTTGGCATGGCACAGTATTCGCCACTATCTGCGGCAGCGTACGTTGTGGCCGGAGCCGGCTGAACTGCCTGAGGAATGGAAGCGTCCTGGCGCCGCTTTTGTTTCGCTAAAGAAGGATGGGATGCTGCGAGGCTGTATCGGCACCTTTGCGCCAACGCAGCCAACCTTGGCAGCGGAGATTATCCGCAATGCCGTGCTGGCGGCTACGGAAGATCCGCGTTTTGAGCCAGTGCGGGAGGCAGAGCTGCAAACACTGCAACTATCGGTGGATGTTCTTTCGGAACCGGAAAAGGTGGAGAACGAGACGCAGCTTGACCCGAAAGAATATGGCGTGATTGTACAACAAGGGCCTCGTCGGGGGCTGCTGCTGCCGGATTTGGAAGGAGTAGATACTGTGGAGGAACAGCTACGTATTGCTAAACGCAAGGCTGGTATTGCTGAGATGGCATCTGTAGAACTTTTTCGATTTCGCGTACGCAGGTACGGCTTATGAGCGCGGCGGTGCAGAAAGAAGCGTTATGGCAGGAAACGGCGGCGGATGGACGCATACGCTGCTTATTATGTCCGCATCACTGTTTGCTGACGGAAGGAGCGGATGGACTCTGTCGCGCTCGGGGGGTACGGAAAGGGCGTTTGCGCAGCTTGATTTACGGTCTTGTTAGTGCGGCGGCTCTGGATCCGATGGAGAAAAAGCCTTTTTATCATTTTCATCCGGGCGGGGCTATTTTTTCCGTGGGCTCTTGGGGTTGTAATATGGCCTGCCCTTTTTGTCAGAACTGGGAGATTTCCCAATTGGCGCCTGGAAGTCGCGCGCGGCAATTGACGCCGGAAGAATTACTGCAGGCAGCTGCGGGGTTTGGCGGAGAAAATTGCGGTTTGGCTTTTACCTATATGGAGCCGCTGGTTTGGTTTGAATATATACTGGAAGCAGCGAAGTTGGCCAAGGAACGAGGCTTGGTGGTGGCGATGGTAAGCAACGGTATGATTGAAGAAGGGCCGTTGCGGCAATTGCTGCCGTTGGTTGATGCCTGGAATATTGATCTTAAAGCATGGGATGCGGCTGCTTATCAACAACTGGGCGGGAATTTGGCTGCAGTGAAGCGCACGATTGAATTAACTTCCGCCTGCGCACATGTGGAGGTTACGACGCTTTTGGCACCGGGGGCTGGCGTGTCGCTGGCGCAGGTGCCGGAAGTCGTTTCTTGGTTGCAGGGACTGAAACGGGCGGTTCCGTGGCATTTGACGCGCTATCATCCGGCCTGGCGCTGTCGGGAGGAAGGACCGTCTACTGCGGAGATTGAGAAAATTTGGGCGGCCGCAGCCGTTTTGCATCCTTATGTGTATATTGGCAATATGCCGCATACTCCTAGCGAGCGTACTTGCTGCCGTGGTTGCGGAGTGCCGCTCTTAGACCGCCAGCGCCGTCTGCATTGGCTGACACCGGAAAAAAGCTGCAAAAACTGTGGTAAAACCAGCGATATTTTTGGCGAAATTCATTTTGCGCCTGCAGAAAGCACTTGAATTATTATTCACATACATGTATAATTATTTAACATAGACGTGAGGAGGTATGGGAAGATGAAAGTAAGCATTATTGGCGCTACTGGGTACACGGGAGCGGAATTGTTACGCCTTTTGGGCGGACACCCGGAAGCAGATATTCGTTATATTACTTCGGAGAGCAGCACCGGCAAATCCATTGCGGAGGTATATCCGCATTTGCAAACGGTGCAGGAGACCAAGCTGGTCAGCATGGAAGCCTTGGATGAGGTGGCGGCTGACAGTGATGTGCTTTTCATCGCGCTGCCTCACGGTCATGCCATGGCGGTAGGGAAACGTTTGGAGAAGACGGACGTCAAAATTATTGACCTGGGCGCCGATTATCGGTTTAAAGATACGGCGATTTACGAAGCCTGGTATAAAGTGCCGCATACGCATAAGAACGCCAAGGCGGTGTACGGCTTGACCGAGTGGTTCCGGGAAGACATTCGCGGCGCGAAAATTGTCGGCAATGCCGGTTGTTACACAACGGCCAGCATTATGGCGTTGGCACCGCTGGTAAAAAAGGGTTTGGTGGAATTGGACTCTCTTATTGTGGACGCTAAATCCGGCGTGTCTGGCGCAGGACGTTCTTTGAACCTGAATAGTCATTTTGGCGAAATGTATGAGAATCTCAAAGCATATAATGTGGGTGGACATCGGCATACGCCAGAAATTGAGCAAGCCTTAGGCGGCTTGGCTAAGACGCCGATTGTGTTGAGCTTTACGCCGCACCTGATTCCTATGGCGAGGGGAATTCTCAGCACTTGTTATGGTCGTTTGAAGGCTGGTGTGGATGCGGCAGCTGTGGATGCGGCCTATGAAGAGGCTTATGCTCAAGAATACTTTGTGCGTCTTTTGGGCCGCGGTGGATATCCGGCTACTAAGGCGGTGAGAGGTAGTAATTTCTGCGATTTGGGCTGGCATGTAGACCTGCGGACTCGCCGCGTCGTGGCTCTTTCCGCTATCGATAACTTGGTGAAGGGCGCTGCCGGTCAAGCTGTGCAAAATATGAATGTTCTCTTTAATCTGCCGGAAAAAACCGGTTTGGAATTATCCCCCATGTATCCCTAAGCAAGTAAACTAGAGGAGGAACTTATAGCATGTTGAAAGAAATACCGGGTAGCATTACAGCTCCTAAAGGATTTAAGGCAGCTGGCGTAAAAGCTGGCATTAAGAAAAGCGGTAAAGAAGACGTAGCGCTGATTATCAGCGAAGTGCCGGCTACGGCAGCGGCGACGTTTACCCTGAATACCATGGCGGCTGCACCTGTGGCTGTATCTAAAGAAGTGGCGGCCAAAGGCTTGGCCAAGGCCATCGTAGTCAACGCCGGCTGCGCCAATGCTTGCACAGGAGATCAAGGGCTGGCGGACGCTAGAGAAATGGCGGCGGAAGCGGCTAAAGCACTGGGCGTGGACGCCAGCGAAGTATTTGTGGCTTCTACCGGCGTGATCGGAGTGGAGCTGCCCATGGACAAAGTGAAGCAAGGGATTGCGAAAGCGGCGGCTGAGCTTTCTGTGGACGGCGAGAAGAATGCCGGCAAGGCCATCATGACGACCGATACCTTTTCCAAAGCCATTGCAGTGGAGCTGGAATTAGGCGGTAAAACGGTGCGCATCGGCGGCGTGGCCAAGGGATCGGGTATGATTCATCCCAACATGGCTACCATGCTGGCTTTCATTACGACTGACGCAGCCATTTCGCAGCCTGTTTTGCAACAGGCTCTTGCATATTGCATCCAGGTTTCCTTTAACATGATCAGCGTTGACGGCGATACCAGCACCAACGACATGGTAACGGTATTGGCCAACGGTCTGGCTGGCAATGAGCTTGTTGATCGGGTGGATACGGAAGATTACATGACCTTTTTGACCGCCCTGCATGCGGTGTGCGTCTTCTTGGCCAAAGCCATCGCCAGAGACGGCGAAGGGGCGACGAAGTTCTTGGAAGTGCAGATAAAAGGCGCTATCAGCTTCTACGAAGCCAAAAAGGCGGCCATGACCATTGCCAAATCTCCCTTAGTGAAAACTGCTTTCTTTGGTCAGGACCCCAATTGGGGACGTATTGTTTCAGCGGTAGGCTACTCCGAAACCAATATTAACCCAGAGAAACTGGCGGTTTGGCTGGGTGCTGAGCAAGTAGTAAAAGGCGGCATGCAAGCCAACGCCGATGAAGAGGCGCTGCAAACAGTCATGCAGCAGCACGATATTGTCGTAACGGTGGATCTCGGCGTGGGTTCTGCGGAAGCCACTGTTTGGACCTGCGACTTTTCCTATGAATATGTTAAGATCAACGGCGAGTATCATACCTGAGCCGCTAAAAGGAGAGACGAGTAAATATGATGGAAGCAGCAGAAAAAGCTGGGGTACTGATTGAGGCGCTGCCTTATATTCAGCGTTTTGTGGGCAAAACCATTGTCGTTAAATATGGCGGCAACGCTATGGTGAACGAAGAGCTTAAGCACAGCGTAATACAAGACATTGTGCTGATGAAGTGCTTGGGCATGAAGCCGGTGGTGGTACACGGCGGCGGTCCTGAGATTACGGCGATGCTGAAAAAAGTAGGCAAGCAGTCGGAATTTATCAGCGGCCTGCGTGTTACGGATGAAGAAACTGTAGAAGTGGCGGAGATGGTGCTGGTAGGCAAGCTCAATTCCCAGATCGTGAGCCTTTTCAATCAGCACGGCGCTAAAGCGGTCGGCTTGACAGGCAAAGACGCCGATTTGATTGTGGCGGAAAAACACTTGGCCAAAGTGCATGAAAACGGCGTGATCAAGGAAGTGGACATCGGTTTTGTGGGCGACGTGGCGAGCGTCAACACGCAGCTGATTCACGATCTGCTTGATAAAGGCTATATTCCCGTTATTGCGCCGATCGGCGTCGGCCGGAACTATGAAAGCTATAACATCAACGCCGACTCGGTGGCTGGCGAAGTAGCCGGTGCGCTGGCGGCGGAAAAACTGCTGCTGCTGACGGATGTAGAAGGCATTTACCGTGATTTCAACGACAAGAGCAGCTTTATTTCTACGCTGACCTTTGAAGAGGCGCAGTCGCTGATTGTGAACAGAGTCATCGACGGCGGCATGATTCCCAAGGTGGAAGCTTGTGTGCGCGCTTTGAAAGGCGGCGCTAAAAAAGCGCATATCATTGATGGACGGCAACCGCATTCCCTGCTCCTGGAGGTCTTTACCTCCGGCGGTATTGGCAGTGAAGTGGTACGCTAAGGAGGTAGAAAAATGAACAAGAATGCAGTAATGGCGCTGGATGCGCAGTATTATCTGCCGGTATTCGCCAGATACCCCATCGTTTTGGAACGCGGCGAAGGCCCGTATGTATATGACAATGAAGGCAAAAAATATTTGGACTTTTTGGCAGGCATTGCTGTCAACCTTCTAGGACACGGACATCCCGGCCTGGTGAAGGCGGTGGCGGAGCAGGCGGGAAAACTCATCCACTGCTCCAACCTATACTATACGGAAGTACAGGCTAAACTGGTGCAAAAGCTGGCTCAGCGCAGCGGTCTGGAACGAGTCTTTATCGCCAACAGCGGCGCAGAGGCTAATGAAGGCGCTATGAAACTGGCGCGTAAATACGGCAAGCTGCAAAGCGAGAGTAAAGTGGGAATCATTACCGCCCAGCACAGCTTTCATGGCCGTACTTTGGCCACGTTGACGGCAACGGCGCAGGAAAAATACCAAAAAGGCTATGAACCATTGCCGCAAGGCTTTTCTCATGTGCCTTTCGGCGACTTGGCAGCGATGGAAGCGGCCGTGTCAGCTACGACTTGTGCTGTTTTGCTGGAGCCGATTCAAGGCGAAGGCGGCGTGCATGTGCCGCCCGCGGGATACTTGAAAGCGGTACGCGAACTTTGCGACAAGCATGGGGCATTGCTTATTTTTGACGAAATCCAAACCGGCGTTGGCCGGACAGGCACCTTTTTTGCGTATGAGCAAGAAGATGTTCGACCGGATATTGTCACTTTGGCTAAAGGCTTGGCTGGCGGCGTGCCGGTGGGCGCGTTCTTAGCCAGAGAAGAAGTGGCGCAGGTCTTTCATGCCGGCGACCACGGCAGCACCTTTGGCGGCAACCCGTTGGCTTGTGCGGCAGCTTTGGCTGTCATGGAAGCCATGGATGAAGAAGGACTGCTGGATAATGCCAATAAGCTGGGGCAATTGCTGCAGGATAAACTACGGCAGTTGGCACAAAAACATCCGGGCGTCATTACCACGGTTCGGGGGCGCGGCCTGATTGTGGGCGCGGAACTGGCCGGCCCGGGGCGGGGCATTGTAGAAGCCTGCCTGGAAAAAGGTGTCATCATCAATTGTACTGCAGGTAATGTGCTGCGGTTCGTACCGCCGCTCAACATCACCGCAGCGCATATTGAAGAAGTGATCGCTGTTCTGGACGGCGTGCTAAAAGAACAAGGCCCGTTTTGACAGCGTAAGGAATATCTTTGTATAATGGAAAAAGCGAGGGATAGCCATGAGCCTATACGGCAGGGATTTTTTATCAATACAGGAATGGTCTACGGAAGAACTGAAACAGGTGCTGGATCTGGCGGCAGACCTGAAAGAAAAGCAGCAGCGGCGAGAAGCGCATCCAATTTTGCGCGGTAAAACGCTGGGCATGATTTTTCAAAAATCCTCCACCCGCACCCGAGTTTCTTTCGAAGTCGGCATGTGGCAGTTGGGAGGGCAGGCGCTGTTTTTAAGTGCCAATGATCTTCAGATTGGCCGCGGCGAACCTGTAAAAGATACGGCCCGTGTGCTATCGCGCTACTTGGACGGCATTATGATTCGCACTTTTTCTCATGCTGAGGTGGAAGAACTGGCTGCGTATGCAGATATTCCGGTCATTAACGGACTTACGGACCGGCTGCATCCGTGCCAAGCGATGGCGGACCTTTTGACCATTCGAGAGCATAAAGGCTCTTTGAAAGGCTTGAAAATGGCCTATATCGGCGACGGCAACAATATGGTGCATTCGCTGATGCATGGCTGCGCTAAATTTGGTATGGATATTTCCGTTGCCACCCCTACGGCGTACGAGCCGAATGCCGGTATTGTCGCGGCGGCGAAGCAAGTGGCTCAAGAAACCGGCAGCCGTATTGAACTAACGCAGGACGTGATGGAAGCAGCCGCCGGAGCCGATGTGCTGTATACGGACGTTTGGGCCAGCATGGGTATGGAAAGCGAACAGGTGGCGCGCCAGGCCGTTTTCAAAAACTATCAAATCAACCAGCAAGTGCTGGCTGCGGCCGATAAAAAGGCCATTATCCTGCACTGTCTGCCGGCGCATCGCGGCGAAGAGATTACCGAAGACGTTCTGGAAGGTCCGCAATCGGTAGTCTTTGACGAAGCGGAAAACCGGCTGCATGTGCAAAAAGCCATCATGGCCCTGGTAATGGGCGAATAAGCGAGGAGGAAGTTACAATGAGTGAAATCAAAAAAGTGGTATTGGCCTATTCAGGAGGCCTAGATACTTCGGTAATCATTCCCTGGCTGAAAGAAAACTACAATGGCTGTGAAGTCATCGCCATGTGCGCCGATATCGGCCAAGGGGACGAACTGGACATTGTTCGGGATAAAGCGATTGCTTCCGGTGCCAGCAAAATTTACGTCGAAGACTTGGTGAAACCGTTTCTGGAAGAATATGTATGGCCAACGTTGAAAGCCGGCGCTGTCTACGAAGGCAAATATCTGTTGGGCACCTCTTTTGCTCGGCCGTTGATTGCTAAAGCCATGGTTGCCATCGCTGAAAAAGAAGGCGCTGACGCTATTGCCCACGGCGCTACCGGCAAAGGAAACGACCAGGTTCGTTTTGAACTGACTATCAAGGCGCTGGCGCCGCAGCTGAAAATCATCGCTCCTTGGCGTGAATGGGAAATTCGTTCGCGTGAAGATGCCCTTGCTTATGCGGCAGCACACAATATCCCGGTGGCAACAAGCAATAAGACCTACAGCATGGATCGCAACATTTGGCATCTGAGCCATGAAGGGGCCGATCTTGAAGATCCGTGGAATGCGCCTAAAAACGAAATGCTTCTTGTCACGAAAGCACCGGAAGATGCGCCTGACAAAGCTGAATATGTAACAGTTGATTTTGAAAAAGGCCTGCCTGTAGCCGTTAATGGCGAAAAATTGGCTTCGGTTGAACTTTTGACCAAGCTCAATGAAATCGGCGCTGCCAACGGCATCGGTATTACCGATATCACGGAAAACCGTCTTGTTGGTATGAAATCTCGCGGCGTCTATGAAAACCCAGGCGGAGCCATTTTGTACTACGCACATCGCGAACTGGAATACCTTTGCCTGGATCGTCAGACCATGCATTACAAAGAAGGCGTGGCGATCCGTTATGGCGAACTCGTGTATGACGGCATGTGGTTTACACCGCTTCGCGAAGCTCTCGCAGCTTTCGTTGACAGTACTCAGGAAACCGTTACAGGCACAGTAAGACTTAAACTCTACAAAGGCAACATCATGGCGGCAGGTGCGAAATCCCCCTATTCCCTGTATAGCAAAGAATTTGTTACCTTTGAACGCGACGAAGTATATAACCAGGCCGACGCAACCGGCTTCATCAATCTTTTCGGCTTGCCGCTCAAAGTGCGGGCCCTGATGAAAAAAGAGGCAGGTATAAAATGAGTAAGAGCATGTGGGGTGGACGTTTCACTAAAACGACCGACGCCATGATGGAGGAGTTTAACTCCTCCATCTCTTTTGATAAGAGAATGTACAGAGAAGATATTGCCGGCAGTATGGCGCATGCGGCCATGTTAGCGCGCTGCGGCATACTGACAGACGCTGAAGCTGCCACCATCCGCCAAGGGCTGCAAGACATTCTGGCGGATATCGAAGCAGGTAATTTTTCCTTTGAAGTATCGCTGGAAGATATTCATATGAATATTGAAAAGCGACTGACCGAGCGCATCGGCGCGGTAGGGGGCAAGCTGCATACGGCACGCAGCCGCAATGACCAGGTAGCGGTGGATACGCACATGTATGTGCGCCGTGAAATCGGTGAAATTGCGAAATTGCTGGAAGACTTACAGCAGGCCTTCGTAGAGGCGGCGCAGAACAATTTGCAGGTTATCATGCCTGGCTATACGCATTTGCAACGAGCGCAGCCGATTTTATTCTCCCACCACATGATGGCCTACTTTTTCATGCTGGCCCGGGATTTTGAACGTCTCCAAGGCGTGCAGCGCCGGACGGATATCTTGCCCTTGGGGGCGGGAGCGCTGGCAGGCACGACCTTCCCGATCGATCGCCACTACGTAGCGGAGCAGCTTGGTTTTGCGCAAGTGTATCAAAACAGTTTGGATGCTGTAAGCGATCGCGACTACATTTTGGAGTTCCTTTCCTTCGCTTCCATTCTGATGGTGCATTTGTCCCGCATCAGCGAAGAAATCATTCTTTGGTCTTCGGCAGAATTTGCTTTTATTGAGCTGGATGACGCTCATTGCACAGGTTCCAGCATCATGCCTCAGAAGAAGAATCCGGACATGGCGGAGCTGGTGCGCGGCAAAAGCGGCCGGGTCGTTGGTCACCTGATGGCTATGCTGACTACGGTAAAAGGTTTGCCATTAGCGTACAACAAGGATTTGCAAGAAGATAAAGAGGGCTTGTTTGACGCCATTGATACGATTAAATTCAGCTTGGCCGTCTATGCGGCGATGATTCGCGGCCTGCGGGTACGCCAAGAAAAGATGGAACAAGCTGTACGCCATGATTTCTCCAATGCCACCGATATGGCGGATTATCTAGTGAAGAAAGGGCTGCCTTTCCGTCAAGCCCATGAAGTAGTCGGCAAGACGGTGCGTTATTGCATCGAACAGGAAAAATGGCTGATGGATTTGTCCATCGCTGAGTTCCAGCAGTTTTCACCGCTTTTTGAGGCGGATATCTTAGAGGCGATCAAGGTGGAGACTTGCGTAGAAAACCGTAATTCTTTTGGCGGAACCTCGCCTGCGCAGGTGAAATTGGCGATTACGGCTGCAGAAGAAATTATCCGAAAACAACAAAGCTTCCTTGACATGTATACAAAAAACGATATATAATAGGTCTAATGCTAGCGGACTTATTACAGGTTGTATGCATGAGAAGGAGGCAGTCAGACTATGGCGGAAATTAAAGTAACAAAGGTAACTACACCCAAGGAGCTTCCCCCGCAGGATAAGCTTGGCTTCGGCCACTACTTTACGGACCACATGTTTGTCATGGATTATGAGACCGGAAAAGGGTGGCATTCGCCGCGCATTGAGCCTTACGGCGATTTTGATCTTTCACCGGCGGCCATGATCCTTCATTATGGTCAAGGGATTTTTGAAGGCATTAAAGCGTTCAAAACCGATGATGACCGTGTCGTTATTTTTAGGACGCGCGATTATCTTGCTCGGTTCAACCGTTCAGCGGACATCCTCTGTATTCCGCAGATGGACACGGAGCTGCTGCGGGAAGGACTGCATAAGCTGGTAGAGTTGGAAAAACGCTGGGTGCCTAAAGGCGAAGGTACATCCTTGTATGTACGTCCTTTTGTTATTGCCGACGATCCCTATGTAGGGGTAAAAAGTTCGGACCGCTATAAGCTGTTTATTATTCTCTCGCCAGTTGGCGCTTACTACGCCGAAGGCTTTAATCCGGTTGCCATCAAAGTAGAAGATCATTATGTACGGGCTATCAAAGGCGGTCTTGGCGAAGCCAAAACGCCAGCGAACTACGCAGCCAGCTTAAAAGCGCAAATTGAAGCGAAAAAAGAAGGCTTTGCACAGGTACTCTGGTTGGATGCCTGTGAACGCAAGTACATTGAAGAAGTAGGTACGATGAATATCTGCTTTAAAATTGGCGGCAAAGTCATTACCCCGGAGCTGAACGGCAGCATTCTCGGCGGTATGACTCGGCGCACGGTGTTGGAGCTTTGCAAAGACTGGGGTGTGCCGGCGGAAGAACGAGCTATTTCCATTGACGAAGTCTATGAAGCTCATGCCAAAGGCCAACTTGAAGAAGTGTTTGGCACTGGTACGGCCGCTGTTATCTCGCCGGTGGGTGAACTTTGCTGGAAAGGTCATAAGATCAGCATTCATGATAACAAGACAGGTCCTTTTGCACAAAAACTCTTCGATCATGTTACAGGCATTCAGTCCGGTAAAATTGCCGACAAGTTTGGCTGGGTTGACGAAGTAACGCGAATTTAAGACTTTTTTCCCAGGTCCATGCAGTAAATGCGTGGACCTGGTTTTTTTGAGACCGTCTATGGTCTCATTTTTGCACTTATAGTGAGAAAATGAAGAAGGCAAGCGAAAAAAATGCATTTGTAAAAAGGGATTGAGCCGCTAAAGAACGAATAAAAAATAAATATGTATGAATTTATGGGCTGAGTATGAGCAGCGTGAGGGGTTTTCGGCATGATGTCGCAAATTGAAGTGATCTTGGCCACGTTGAGCGGTCTTGACGTGATTGACATTATTATAGTTGCCTTTGTGTTGTATCGGTTGTATTATATGATTCGCGACACTCGTGCAGCGGCATTGGTAAAAGGGCTGATGCTGCTCCTTTTGGCTACGGCCGGCAGCAAGTGGCTGGGGTTAAACGTAGTCTATTGGTTGCTGCAAAAAACCGTCACGGTTATGTTGGTGGCGTTGCCTGTGGTGTTTCAACCGGAGCTGCGCCGGGCATTAGAGCAATTGGGGCGTGGCAAGCTGTTTCGTAAGAACGCCTTTTTGAATGAGGAAGAAACTGAAGATTTCTTGCAAGAAATGGCCAAGGCTGTAGCGGTGCTGGCGAAAAACAAAATTGGCGCACTGTTGGTGTTGGAACGAGAAACTGGGCTTGGGGACTATACCGAAACTGGGATCAAGGTTGACGGTATTGTGTCCAATGAATTTCTGATTAATATTTTTATTCCTAATACGCCTATGCATGACGGCGCCGCCGTATTGCGCGGCAACCGTGTATTAGCGGTGGGCTGTTTGTTGCCGTTGACGGAAGACCGCAGTTTGAGTAAAGAGCTGGGGACGCGTCATCGAGCGGCTATCGGTATTACAGAGCAGACGGACGCCGTGGTGGTGGTAGTCAGCGAAGAAACAGGCACTATTTCCGTAGCTCGTTCCGGCAAGCTGACTCGATATCTGGATACGGAAAGCTTGAAGGAAATGCTGCGGCCCTTGGTGGTGCAGCGCCATACAAGCCTTGGCGACTTCTTTAATTGGAGGCAATAAGCTGTGATGCAGGGATTGGCGAACTTATTGCGCAGAAATTTGGCAATGAAGCTGTTAGCGCTTTTTTCCGCCGTTTTTTTGTGGCTTTATGTAATGAATGAACAAAATCCGCCGGCAGAGGTCAGCTATAGTGTGCCGATAGAGGTACACAACCTGGCCAGCGACTTAGTCGTGCATCAACTGCCGGAAACCGTGCGGATTCGCGTCAAGGGGCCGCGCAGTGCTGTGGCGTATCTGAGCCCGGCTGACATGAAAGCGGTGCTGGACCTAAAGGGACTGGGCGAAGGGAAACATGCTCCCCGGTTTCAGGTGAATGTGCCTAGCGGCGTAGAACTACTAGAAATTCAGCCGAATCCTGTGCCAATTACGTTGGAAATGATTATCTCCAAGGTCGTGCCTGTGGAACTGCGTCTAAACGGCAGCCCAGAGCCGCAGACGGCTAGCGTGAAGACGGATTTATCGGTGAAACAAGTGCGTTTAGAGGGGTTGCGCAGCGCCGTTGCGGCAGTCAGTCAGGTGGTGGCAACGATTGACGCCAGCGGCAAGGATGCTTCTTTTGAAGCTGAAGCGCCTGTATTGGCTTTAAATAGTGAAGGTCGTTTGGCGGAAGGCGTCACGATTACGCCGGACGTCACCCATGTACTTGTTGCATGGTCGAAACCGCAGGTAAAAAAACAACTGGATGTGGAAGCGGCTTTCCAGGGGCAGTTACCGTTAGGAACGAAGATTACCCGTATGGTGATTGTGCCTAATAAGGTAGAAGCACAAGGCGATAAGTCTATGTTGGACGGAATGCCTTACATTTCTACAGAAGTGATTGACTTGTCGCAGGTAAGCGGCAGTATGGATCGGGAACTGGCGTTGCAATCGCAACCCGGCGTGGTCTTTCAACCGACTAAAGTACGCGTGCAAATTACTGTAGAGCGCTAAGGTGTTTTTTAAAGATAGGAGTAAGAAGCTTGATAGTCATTCATAATTTTCGTACCGCTCTAGAGGATGAAACTCCTTTAGCGACTGCCGCTGCTAAACGGCTGGGGCTAAAGGAGGGGGACATCCAACAAGTGCGGATTGTCCGCCGGGCGGTGGACGCGCGGCGTAAGCCGCATATTTCTTTTGTCCATACGTTGCAGGTAGAAACGCCGCTGGAAAAGGCGGTGTGCAAAAAACTTCGTAATGATCGGGATGTCGTCTTGGGGCAACCCAAAGAACGTCCGCCGATTCTGCAAGGGACAACGCCTTTAAAAGGGAGACCTGTAGTGGTTGGCTTAGGGCCGGCCGGACTTTTTGCCGCTTTGGCTTTGGCGCGACAGGGCTACCGGCCGTTAGTGCTGGAACGAGGGCGAGACGTGGAGCGGCGCAGCCGGGAGGTAGCGGAGTTTTGGCAAAGCGGGCGGCTGGATCCGGCAAGCAACGTGCAATTTGGTGAAGGTGGGGCTGGTACTTTTTCCGATGGCAAGCTGACGACGCGGGTGAACCATCCGCGCATGCAAGAATTGCTGGAAATCATGGTAGAGGCTGGCGCACCGCCGGAAATTGCTTATTTGCACAAACCGCATGTGGGGACAGACGTATTGCGTCTGGTTGTTAAGAATCTGCGAGAAGAAATAAAACGCTTGGGTGGCGAGGTGCGGTTCGAGCATCAGGTTACTGATTTGCAAGTAGCGGAAGGGCGCGTTGTTGCGGTTGAAATCAACGGCCAAGAACGCGAAGCCTCTGCGGCTGTGCTGCTGGGGATTGGCCATAGCGCACGGGATACGTATGCTATGCTCCAGGCCCGGGGGGCGGCGATGGAAGCAAAATCCTTTGCGATTGGCCTGCGCATTGAGCATCCGCAAGAAGTGCTGGACCAGGCGCAATATGGCGCTGCTGCAGGACACCCGCGCCTAGGGGCGGCGGATTATGCGCTGGTGTATCATCATCCCAGAAATGAACGGACTGCGTATTCGTTCTGCATGTGTCCAGGAGGCTTGGTTATCGCCAGCACATCCGAAGAAGGTGGTGTTGTGACCAATGGCATGAGCCTTTACAGCCGCGCTTCGGGACTTGCCAATAGTGCACTGGTTGTCAATGTGCTGCCGGGAGATCATGACGGTACGCCCTTAGGCGGCGTGGCTTTTCAACGACAGTGGGAAAAGGCGGCTTTTGTTGCTGGCGGCGGCGGTTATGCCGCACCGGTCCAGGCACTGGGGGACTTTTTGCAGGGACGTAACGGCGAGACGGAGTTTTTAACGGCTCCCAGCTATCGGCCAGGCATAAAACGAACTCATTTAGGAGAGTGCCTGCCTGCGTTTGTCGGTGATACTCTGCGTCAGGCGTTGCCTGACTTTGGTCGGAAAATCAAAGGATTTGATCATCCGGGCGCTGTATTGACCGGTGTTGAGACGCGTACATCCGCTCCCTTACGCATCTTGCGGGGACGAGATTTTCAGTCTCTTACGCTACAGGGCTTGTATCCTTTGGGAGAAGGCGCTGGTTATGCCGGAGGCATTATGAGCGCGGCCCTTGATGGGTATATGGCGGCGCTGTCATTGATGGAGTCGTACGGACCGCCGCGTTAAGCGTTGTGGTTGAAGATTTTCTAGAGGGGGATTTTAAAAGCTATGGCAAGATTGTTTGGAACCGACGGAGTTCGGGGGATTGCAAATAAAGAATTGACGCCGGAATTGGCATTTCGTTTGGGGTGGGCGGCAACCACCTATTTTGGACGGCATAGTAAAAGCCAGCCGACGATTTTGATAGGCCGGGATACTCGCTTATCCGGTCCGATGCTGGAAGCGGCTTTGGCCGCCGGTATTTGCGCCGCTGGAGGCAAAGCGGTGCTGTTGGGCGTAGTGCCAACGCCAGCGGTGGCTTATTTGACTCATTCTTGTAAAGCCCAGGCGGGAGCCGTAATTTCTGCGTCGCATAATCCATATCCGGATAATGGCATCAAATTTTTTGCCGGTACAGGCTACAAGCTGCCTGATGAAGTAGAAGATCAACTCGAAGAGCTTGTGCTGTCTTGCGATGAAAAAGGCGGTAAGCGTCCGACCGGGGCTCAGGTGGGAACCATTGAACCTGGGCATGAGCTTTTGGATCGGTATCTAGACTATTTGGCGGGGACGATTAAAGGCGATTTGCAAGGCTTACGCGTGGTCATAGACTGCGCTAACGGTGCCGCCTTTGAAGCGGCGCCGCGCATTTTACAGCGTTTAGGCGCTGAAGTTATAGTGCTTTATAATCATCCGGACGGCATTAATATCAATGAAGGCTGTGGTTCGACGCACTTAGAAGCGTTGCAGCAAGAAGTGTTACGACAAAAAGCACACGTGGGCATTGCCAATGACGGCGACGCGGATCGTTGTCTGGTAGTGGATGAAAGAGGGAAAATTGTCGATGGCGACCAGATCATGGTCATCTGCGCCTTGGCGCTTTTGCGCCAAGGAAAGCTCAAAGAGCATACACTGGTAGCGACAGTAATGAGCAATCTGGGGCTGCATCAGGCTATCCGGAAAGAAGGCGGCACCGTGGTAGTGACGCCGGTAGGCGACCGTTATGTGCTGGAAGCCATGCGCGCCTCCGGGTTTTCTCTTGGCGGCGAACAGTCCGGGCATATTATTTTCCGGCAGTTCAGCACTACTGGCGACGGTATTTTGACGGCGCTGCAGCTGTTGGCCAATCTGAAGGAAAGCGGCAAAGCCATGTCCGAACTGGCAGGTGTGATGACGCGCTTTCCGCAAGTGCTGGTCAATGTACGCGTAGGCACCAAAGAAGGGTGGCAAGACAACGAAGCCATCTGTGAAGCCATTGAAAAAGCGGAAGCGGTTTTGGGAGAAGAAGGACGCATTTTGGTGCGCGCCTCTGGCACGGAAAAGTTGATTCGCGTTATGGCGGAAGGGCCGGTGCAAGAGCAGCTTGATTCCCTGGCGCAAGAAGTGGCAGCCGTTATTGATCGTGAACAAGCGTAAGAGCGAAACCGTAAGAGAGAAGTAAGTTGACCAAACGACAGACGTCGAGTACAATAGCTATATATGACGTTGCAAAGGAGCACGGGAGGTGCTCCTTTGTTTACTGTCAGGCTGGTTTTGCCCCAAGGAGGTGGAAGCAGCAAGGCAAGCAAAGCCGACCATGAAGCGCTGGCTCTTGGCTATATTGCAGCTAAGAGGACGAGGAAGAGGAGCATCGAGACGATCAGCGGATGCCTCTCGGCGGACCTGCAGCCGTAAAAAGACGACAAAACCCGAGGGTGACCGCGGGGACAATGCGTCTTGGCAGGAACCTCCCTAAGAAGTGTAAGCAGGAGGATACTATTATGTGTGGTATTGTTGGTTATATCGGCCCCGATCAGGCGACCCCGTTTTTATTGGAAGGCTTGAGTAAGCTGGAGTATCGGGGCTATGACTCGGCCGGCATTGCGGTCTTCGATGGCGTCAAAGTGAATGTGGAAAAAAGCGTTGGCCGTCTGAATGCTCTTTGCAAGCGATTGGAAAATCGGGAACCCCAGGGACATGTCGGAATTGGACATACCCGTTGGGCGACTCATGGACGTCCGTCGGACGTCAACTCTCATCCCCATACGGATTGCACCGGTAAGTTTACGGTGGTGCATAACGGGATTATTGAGAATTACCTGGAACTGAAGGAAGACCTGATCGCCAAAGGCCATGTATTTACTTCAGAAACGGATACAGAAGTAGTAGCTCATTTGCTGGAAGAGCATTACCAGGGAAACTTTGAAGAAGCGGTAAAAAAAGTTCTGGCTGAAATCGAAGGTTCCTATGCGTTGGTGTTCTTGTCAGAACAAGATCCGGACAAGCTGATTTGCACCAAACAGGATAATCCGTTGGTCATCGGTCTAGGCGAGGGGGAAAACTTCATCGCTTCCGATATTCCCGCCATTATCAAGCGTACCCGGCGGACCTACATTCTCAGTGACGGCGAAATGGCCATTGTGACCAAGGATGCTGTTTGGGTGATGAATCGACAAGGCGTCCCTGTTACCAAAAAAGTATTCGAAGTCAAATGGGATGCGGAGGCTGCGGAAAAAGGCGGCTACGAACATTTCATGATCAAAGAAATATACGAACAGCCGAAAGCGGTGCGGGAAACCATGAGCGGACGGCTGGCTAAAGACGACAGCCACATCGTTTTTGAAGAGCTGAAGTGGACTCGTCATGATATGGACAACATCAGTAAAATTGCCATTGTGGCTTGCGGTACGGCGTATCATGCAGGTATGGTGGGCAAAAACTTCCTTGAGCGTTTGGTACGCATTCCGGTGGAAGTGGATATCGCCTCTGAATTCCGTTATCGTTCGCCCTTGATTGATGAGAAGACTTTGACGATTGTCATCAGTCAGTCCGGCGAAACCAGCGATACCCTGGCGGCGTTGAAAGAAGCCAAGCGTCTTGGCTCTCGCACGCTGGCAATTACCAATGTGCTGGGTTCCTCCATCGCTCGGGAAGCCGATCAAGTGGTGTATACTCTGGCGGGCCCGGAGATTTCCGTGGCTTCCACGAAAGCCTACACAACGCAGCTGGTTACGCTGTGCATGTTGAGCATCTATATGGCCGGATTGAAAGAAGCTTTGCCGACAGAGCGCATTCAGGAGCTTATCCGCGGCCTGCGGGAACTGCCTGCACAAGCGCATGAAATTCTGGAAGACGTAGAACCCATCAAGACGTTCGCGCAGCAATACGGCTTCAGCGAAGATGTATTCTTCATCGGCCGCTCGTTGGATTATGCGGTGGCTTTGGAAGGCGCATTGAAGCTCAAAGAAATCTCGTACATCCACGCGGAAGCCTATGCCGCCGGCGAACTTAAGCACGGCACCTTGGCCTTGATTATTGAAGGTGTGCCGGTTATCGCCTTGGCGACACAGACAGACGTGTACGAGAAAACATTAAGCAATATCAAAGAAGTTAAGGCGCGGGACGCCGTCGTTATCGGCATCGGTCTCAAAGGCGACGAGCAGTTGAAAAAATATGTGGATCACGTTATTCAGATCCCTGCGACCGACAAATACTTGGCGCCGCTGCTGGCGGTCATTCCGCTGCAGCTCCTGGCTTACTACGCTGCCGTCACTCGTGGCTGCGACGTAGATAAACCACGTAACCTCGCAAAAAGCGTCACTGTCGAGTAAGTAAGTTAGCTGGTATAAATGATAAATGTGAAACTATAATAAAGTTCGAGAAAACTATAATAAAGTTTGGAGTCTATAATATAGATTGAGAAAACTATAATATAGTTTGAGAAAAACACCGAACGAGTGAAAATGCCGTCAATTTATGGTAATCTTATTTTAAGATTATTATGAAGGGCGGCTTTTCTTTATGGCTAAGTATCGCTATGCTTGGACGGAAGAGAAAATTCAACGCTATATTGAAGAGGGTAGAGGGTATGGGGAGGGAAAAGAATATTCTCCTTGGCTTCGAGTACAATCTTTGTCCTCTCGCGGCAGGTCCAGCAGGATTAAAGGAATAAAAAACCAAAGGATAGTACATCTTTTATCCGATTTAGAACGCGATTATTTTTATTTGCTGGATTTTTGTGATGAAGTTGTGGACGTTCGCGAACAATTTCCTTTACCTCGAAAAGATACTCAAATGATAGCTGAAAAGTTTGGATATCGTCACCCTGCTGAAAGAGCTACAGGGGTTGTATTGGTAATGACGACCGATTTTGTGATTACAGCGAAAGATAAATCGGGAGCTATTATTACACTTGCAAGAACTATAAAGCAAAGCGAGGAATTAAATCAAAAACGTACGTTGGAAAAACTTGATATTGAACGAAGTTATTGGGAAGAAAAAGGCGTCAATTGGGGAATTGTTACAGAGAAAGAAATTCCAAAGCAATTGGCAAAAAACTTGGCATGGTTGCATCCAAGCTATGAATTGGAAGAGATAAGCGGGTTATCGAAAGAAACCGTGGTTTCACTTTTTAAAGTTCTGCAGCAAAGGATGGTACTTAATGGTGACGCTAGGCTTAAGGATTTGCTAATGAATTTGGATGACGAGTATCATCTCCAAGAAGGCGCTTTTTTATCTATATTGCGTCATTTGATGGCAAGAAAAGAAATACGCATGGTTGATTGGAATAGTCCATTTTCTATCATGAAAAAGGTATCTGAGTTTTCTCATGGCGAGGGGGAAATAGAAGATGATCGCGGTCAATCAAATTATTTCTTGGCATGATGAGTTTGAAGGACGAGTCGATAGGATCCTTTGGATTTCAGAGGAGCAAAACGCTTTATATGCTATTGATATTACAAAGAAAAAAGGGTTGCCAGTTTTTTATCATGTGACGGATGTCTCAAATGCTATAGAAACTGGAAAAGCAACATGGGTAGATAATGATCCGTGGAGTCTTCATTTTTTTGAAGAAGAACTCAGTCCAGCACAACGCGACGTACGGGATAAGGCATGGAGCATTATAGTTGAATTAACTGGCATGGAAAATGAGCCTGCCATTTTTATTAAGAAGCAGCGTGGGGCTATGATACGAAAAGTTGCAGAGAAACATAATCTGCGTGAGTATTACATTTATCGTCACTTGTTTCGTTATTGGCAACGTGGATTAAACAAAAATGCGCTAATACCAGACTATGTTTTTTCTGGAGGAAAAGGAAGAAATAGAGAACCTGGGGAACGGAAACGAGGGCGGCCACGAAAGTCTATGCAATTTAGTGAAGGTATAAATTTGACAAGTCAATTACGTGAGATAATTTGTCGTTCAATTAAAGAATTCTACCTTCAATCGGGAAAGATGTCTTTGCCCCAAGCATACCAATCAATGCTTAAAAAGTACTTTAGTGAGGATATAGAGATAGATAACGGGGCTGTAAAAGTTACGTTGGTTGAGGAAGAAAAAAGGCCAAGCTTTACGCAATTTTATCAGATATATAGAAAGGAGTTTGACGAGTCTGACGCAGTTAAGGCTAGAGAGGGAGAAAAAGAGTTTTTGCGCAATAACCGCGCAATTACTGGAGATTCTACAGCGGAAGCTTTTGGGCCAGGAGAAAAATTCCAGTTTGATGCAACTATTGCTGATATTTATTTAGTATCAAGGTTAAAAAGAGAGCATATTATAGGACGGCCTGTAATATATGGCGTGATAGATGTATTTAGTCGCATGGTCGTTGGGGTATATGTGGGATTAGAAGGGCCATCATGGTTAGGAGCTATGATGGCATTGGCTAATGTGGTTCAGGATAAGCCAAAATTTTGTCAGGAATATGGCATTGCAATTGAAGACGAACAATGGCCTTGTCGGCATTTGCCAAGCGCTCTTTTAGCAGATCGGGGCGAAATGTTGCAAGGGGATCTAGAGCCTTTACTGGATAGTTTGCGGATTCGGGGAGAAAATACACCTGCATACCGAGGAGACTTAAAAGGGATTATTGAACGATTATTTAAAACGATACAAGATGAATTTCGTCCTACAACTCCTGGCGCAGTTCAGCGTGATTTTCAAGAAAGAGGCGCACAAGACTATCGGTTGAATGCAAAATTAGATATTTACCAATTTACCAAAATCATTTTAGCGGTAATCATTGAACATAATAACATGAAAGTGTTGCCAAGATATATTAGAGATCAGCAAATGATAGCAGAAGACGTAAAGCCAATACCAATAGAACTTTGGAATTGGGGAGTAAAGAATCGTTCAGGCTCTTTGCGGTGGATCGATGAAGAAATTGTTAAATTGAATCTTATGCCACGTGATAATGCTGTAGTTACGGCTAGAGGTATTTTATTCAAGAAAATGCACTATTCTTGTGAAATTGCATTGAAAAACAGATGGTTTGAAAAGGCGAGGCAAAAAGGAACTTGGAAAATTGAAGTGAGCTACGATCCGAGAATAATGAGTCCGATTTATATACGAAGCGAGAATGGACGTGAATATGAAGTTTGTCGGCTGTTGGATAAAGATTTACGGTTTCAGGGGATGTCCCTTTCAGAAGTAGAAGACCTTTTGAGTTATGAAAATACAATGACGAGTGACCTGAAAAAAGAAGGTTTATACTCGGGTGTACAGGTAAGGGCGCTAATCGATCAAGTGGTTGAGGAAGCAATAACAAAAACGAATAATGTAACGCAAAATGGATTGCAAACTAAGAAAAAGCGTTTAAAGGGCATTCGTTCTAACCGTAAAGAAGAACGTGAAATAATCCGGCAAAAGGAAGCCTTCGTGTTAGAAGATGCTTCGCGCCCAAGTATTGAAAAAACAGAAGTTAAGGTAGAATCGGCTAAAAAGGAAGCTGGAAATGTTCCTAGCCATTTAATTTCGTATCTTTTGAACCAGCAAAAAGAGCGGGGGGATAGTTAGTGGAGCATGCGAATAGAAGGCCAATGTTGCTGGGGAGTATGCAGCATGCCTGCTATATTGAGACCAAAGTAAAAGCGTATGAAGGGAATCCGTTGATTGAAGCTTTGCCTCCGTTATGGGAAGATATTGAAGCCATGGAGCTGTTAGTTCGAACCCCAGAGTACGAAGAAAGTGAAAGGTTGTTGCCGAGTGTGCAACGTATTCATTCTGCTCACAGCCAATTGTTGAATTTCTTTTTTCAACCACTGCCAGTTCATTGCGATCTAGAGAGCCGATTGTCAAGGCTGGTTCGGCAAGGGTATATTGGCCGAAATCCATTAGGGATCGATAGAATTAAAGAATTGAACAGGATCCGCAAGCAATTGTTGCAAGTAGGACAGTATGAACTTCCTAAAGATTTGTCGCATACGGCAGCATCGTTTTCGATTATTGGGCCGTCTGGCGTAGGAAAAACAATGGGAATTGAGAGGATACTTCTCCTTTATCCGCAACTGATTATTCATGAACAGGAAATAGAACTATATCAAATTGTTTGGTTAAAGTTGGATTGCCCGTTTGATGGTTCTTTAGGCGGGCTGTGTCGGCGATTTTTTGAAACGGTCGATGAAATCCTCGGGACTAATTATAGAAGTAAATTTGCCAGCAGCCGCATGCCGTTAGATGCCATGATTCATCATATGGCGCAACTGGCGGCCCTTCATTGTATTGGAGTTCTCGTAATTGATGAGATTCAGCATTTGAGCATGGCGAAGAGCGGCGGAGCGGAAAAGATGTTGAATTTCTTTGTTACGCTTATAAATACGATCGGTATACCGGTCGTTTTAGTGGGAACCATGGGGGCGCTTCCTGTCTTGCAGAACGACTTTAGACAAGCACGAAGAGGTACTGGCGTTGGTTGCTTAGTCTGGGAAGCGCTAGAGTCGGGCGTACAATGGGACATCTTAATGGACAGCATGTGGAAATATCAGTGGACTAAGATGGAGTTTTCTTGCACTGAAGAAATGAAAGCCTTATTTTACGAAGAAAGTCAGGGAATTGTTGATGTTGCGGTTAAGCTATTTTTGTTATCTCAATTACGAGCTATCGCCCATCGGATTGAAATAGTAACAACGGAATTGGTTATCGATACTGCTAAAGAGCACTTTAAACTGATGAAGCCTATGCTGGAAGCGTTAAAAACTAAAAATCCCCACGAACTGGCTAAATATCCGGATATGCAACCTCTTGATATCAGCGAAGCGATTGCGCGTTATAAAAATGTTTCTATTTTAAAAGAGAAGACAAAGAAGAGTCTGCCCCAACGAAGCTCTTGGGATAGTAAATGCAGCAAGTTTTTGCTAAACAGAGGGTTTGAAGAGGCCATTATTATAAAAGCATTGCAGCAAGTAAGTAGTCAAAAAAACGGTTTTTCTCTGTATGAAGAGTGGGAGAATCTGGTTTTGAGATGCTGTGCAACTCTTAAAGCCGCAATGGTTGCGGGGAATAGTAAAAAAGAACGGCGCAAGAAAGAGAGCGCAGGAACTGAACCAGGTATATTACTGCAGCTATATGCAAAACGAAACAACAAAAGCAGTTATGAAGTATTAAATGAAAATGGATATATCAAGGGGCCTTTAAGCGAATTTAGTTGGTAGGTGAAGTGCATGCGTATGTATTTTCCTAAGCCATATCCAGATGAAACGGTTTATAGTTTATTGGCTCGGTATCAAGTTCATGCGGGAAGTGTAGTGGGAGAGCATACATGGAAAGAACTATTTGAACGGCGGCGTCTAACAATACGGATGGACTTGCCGGCGCATTTAAGCATCATAGCGGAATGGGCCGGGATGGATGCACAAGAACTGCTGCAAAAGCATACTCTATTCCCTTTTTATGCTGCGTTTATGTCGGAAGCAAGGCGAAAGTCACTTGCGGATGAGATGATACATGGAAGTGGCAATAAGATTTTATATATGAGCGGGCATATGGCTGGGGGATTTTCTACACATCAAAATTTCCGGTTTTGCTCGTTATGTGTAGAAAAAGATAGAGCGTTGTTAGGAGAAGCGTATTGGCACAGAATACATCAAGTTCAAGGAGTGGCAGTTTGTTCAATTCATGAGGTGAATTTAGGAGAATTTCCGGATACAAAGGCATTGCGATCCCTAGAAGAAGTATTATATGAACCGGTAAATATAGACCCTGAAAAGAAGAGTAAGGAAGTTGTAGGCATGGTTAACGATGCTGTGTCTTTGCTTGAACAAGAGAATCGAATAGAAATGAATTTTCGAGCGAAATGTATGGCCAGGGTAAAAGAAATGGGGTTAGCAACGTTAGGTACAGAACGGATTTGTGAGGAAAAAATCAAAGCGTTCTTTTCTATGCGATGCCATGAAGCGTTGCTTGGGATGGTTGGCATTCATTCGGTAGCAGATATGACTAGGTGGTTGAAAAGCATACTGCATAGAGAACGGGGGCTATACCATGCACCACGTTGCTTGGTTTTAATCCGAATTCTATGGGGGGATTTAGCCTCGTTTTACCAGTCCGACGCAAACTGGCAGCCTTTTGGAAAGGGGCCTTGGCCATGCTTAAACCGAATGGCGGAGCATTACGGGAAACCTGTAATTTTGCGAATAAAATATAAAAATCAGGAACCGCGTAAAGCTATTTTTCGGTGTGAATTGTGCGGTTATACATATATGAAAAAAATAGATTCGCCGACTAGACAAAATAAGCTATGGTGGGATGAAATCGTTGGAGTAGGGAATGTCTGGAGGCAACGCGTGACGGAGCTGATTACAACTGGAGGGACTACAATTAAAGAGCTTGCTGTTCAATTGCAAGTTCATCCAGATACAATACGCAAGCAACTACTTAAAAAGACGACTTTAAAGACATATCCTCAATTGATAGAAGCAAAAAAGCTTGAAGACATGCGGCGAAAATGGCTAGTTTTGCTTGAAGAATATGAGCGGTTAGGAGTAAATGCACTTAGGAAGAAGCATGCAGCTCTTTATACCTGGCTTTATCGACAGGATAAGGATTGGCTGCAGAGGCATATACCCAGAAAAGCGGCAACTAGTGTCATTGCCAGTGAAAAGGTGAATTGGCGTATACGGGATCAATTACTGGCTGGGCAGATAAAAGATGCGATTTACAGGGAGCTTAACTCAATTGAAAAACCGATTCGTATTACGGCAACACGAATGGCGAAATTGGTAAATGCAGAGGCTATAGTGCGGATGCATCTGAGCAAATTACCGAAGACGGCGCTTTTGCTGAACTCGTGCGTAGAGACTACACAGATCTTTCATGTGCGAAAACTGCAATGGGCCGGACGAGTTCTTGCGGAAAATGGTATCAAAATTACAGAATGGAATCTCAGGAAGAAAGCAGCTGTAACAAGAACGATTGGAAGTCTTGAAAAAGAAGCAATTCAAGCGATCATTCAAGCCAATGGAGGTGATTAAGATGCAGATTAGACCATGGCCGTTTGCTGCGGAAGAATTAGTAGAAGCGTATTGGTTCGGCTCATTTTGGCAGAAGGATAACGGAGCTTGGATGCTGGAAGTGGTGTTCAATTCGCTGGCAAGCGGTGAAAAGAGAATCGTGCCTCTTGCCTGGGGGAGTCTGCCGTATATTCGATTGGGACGGGTGTATCAAGATGGTTATCTGATAGAACAGGAGCCGAGGGGGCGCAACGGGCATTTATGGGATGCACCGTTAAGTGACGGCCACATGCTGGCGGCGGCCAATATGCCGAAAGCGTTGTGGTCACTGGCCGCAAATCCGATAATGTGCCGGCAAAAGATTTGGAACTTTCGCTATCTGGATCAAAGCGTCTATGTTCCTTGCACGGAGCTACTGCGCGCATTTTTTGCGACCAGTACGTTTATGGCCAATCAGTTACTCACGCACTACAGCTTAGAAAAATTGGTACAAGAACGGCAAATTGAAGAGGACAGCGAGCGCCGATGTCATTATATATTCAACGATAGAATCCCCAGCAGTGTGGTTAGGGACCGGCTGGCCTTTCAAATTGCCTGGTTGTTGGAAAATAAAGAAGTAAAGAGGGAGTGGGATCGGACGGTCCGATTGATTACGGAGGCGAAAGGGACAGGTCAGAAGTGGATCATTCCTGAATTTGCGCCGTTTCGGGGATTATTTACGTTGGACTATCGCGGCTTCTTGGAGGGGAATAATCTGCTAGTCTTGGAGATTAACAAAATCGGTGGTTTGAACATTGGGTTTGATAAATTTTCGTACCATCATCCTTCGTTTAAGGTCTTGGATGGCGAAGGGGGAGTGACGGAAGGAAACGGGCGCTTCAGGCTAAAAAAGGATGAAGAAGGACAAGGCGAAAAACGTGAATACGCCGAAGGCGACGCTGGTATGGCGAGTGAAGGAAATTCTCATGTCGTTCAAACTGTGCTAGCGACCGAATTAAGTTTGCCGAAGAATTTCAAGATTACACGAGTGAAAGTGCCGAAAACAGAAAAAGCGAAGCCTGTTGAGACGCCTAGTGCAACGGAGGAAGGGCAGAACGATAGACAAAAGCGAAATCTGACAACGCAAGACAGTCAAAGCGGCGGAGCGTTGAGACCGGTCGAGATTATTGGCGCGGAGTTGCTGGATCATGAGAATTGGTTAGGGTTGGCGGAGTTTATGAAGGAAATGGAAAAGCTGGCCAATGAAAATCGAGAATGGTACTGTAAAATCGAATTCTATAAAATTTCTCAAAAGACGAAAATAGCGAAACTTCCATCTGGTAATGAACGGTATTATGCCATTGTGAAAGTCGAACTTAAACCGGATAAAAGGGTATATATTGTCGAAGTTGCAAGACCTGATCGGTGGCAAATTGCAACGTTAATGCTAAAGGTGGATTCAGAGTGCGAGCTCGATTTTGGGAAGTATATCGGTGAAATGGGGCATTGGAAAAAGATCGAATTGAAGCTATTAAATTCAAAAACAATCTTTTTAAGGCACACAGAAGGTGTCTGGTGGGAAAAAATAAAGGAAAAGATAATGAAAATATGATGCTTAAACAACCAATAATTGACTATGAAATTTTTTTATGCTAAATTATAAGCAATAAGCTTATTGCAAAAAGCAATTAGCAATTTGCTTATTTTATTAAAAGGGAGGAGGGCCTTTTTGAAACAAGAAAACTTCAGTGAATTTTTAATAAAAAAGAGGGATAGCATTCCCTTGAATAACAGTCAATTAGCAAAGAAGGCGGGAATTACTTCAGTTTATTTAGGTGAAATTATTAAAAAGAAAAAGTGTCCTCCAGATAAAAAGACACAGTATGCGTTAGCTGATGCATTGCAGATATGTGGAGAAGAGCGAAGAAAGTTGTTCGACTTGGCAGCAGAAGAAAGAAATGAAGTTCCTGCAGATGTTTATGATTATCTTAAAAATCATAAACATCTAATTAAAGAGTTAAGAAGAAGAATGGAAAAAATATAAATACCAAAAAGATATCATGGATAGGAGCGGATAAAAGTGAATTCAAAAGTAAAAGTGAGTGGCAGCATTATTGGAGAATTATCTGACAAAATACCATCAAATATAATTGCATTAAATGAACTGCTCAAAAATGCTTACGATGCGGGAGCTCCTAGAGTAAGCGTTATTTTAGATACTAACAATGGAACATTAAAAATAGTAGATAATGGAGAAGGAATGGATGAAAGTGACATAAATACATTATTTCATATTTCAAAGAGCGTTAAAAAGTATGGGAAAATTAATAAACATAAAAGATACACACAAGGCGCTAAAGGGTTAGGATTTTTATCTGTTTTTAAATTTGGTAAGCGCGTAAGGTGGCAAACTAAGAAAAATACATCCAAAGGATTAGTTTTTGAAGCGGATTATGATATCCTTATAAAGGCGGATGATCTTTCCCAAATAGAGGTTGATATTATTGAAAGTGATATTGAAGAGCAAGGTACAACGATAACAATTTATCTTGATGAATATAATAAAAATTCGCTAAAAGAATATTTTTCGATTGAGAAGAATTACAAAAAAGTCTTATACGCATTTGATGATTCTGCATTTACGGTTGAATTGCAAGTCGATGATAAGGTATATGAAAACAATAAAAATTTTTCGTTAGATAGTCAGGCACTTGAACATAGATTGTTTTACATTACATATAAAAGTGATGATCAGGAAATAAAATACTACTATAATAAATGTGAAATTTTATCAGAAAAGTTTCAATTTATGTCGAGCCAATATAAGATTGAGATTGAACTGAGCATATTTCATTTTCCGGCATATGGAAAAGATAAAGTGGATAAATTGTTTTTGAATCCTCAAAATGATTTGACGCCGCTGATCTATGTTAACACTAATCTGTTTAATAACTATACAATGTTTGATCCCAATATCATGAAAAATATTAAAACTCAATTTGTACTAAATCAAATGATTGGGTATATAAGAATTATTAGTGACGATGAAAATATTAATTTTAATTCAGACCGGTCTCAGTTTTTGCAAAATGAATTAACTGATTCAATAAACTCATTTTTAGCGGAGATAAATAAAACAATTCAAACGACTGGATCAAAAAATAAAAAATATTTATACCAAAAAAGCCAAATTATTTTGGATTTTTTGACAACAGAAGAAGATTTGCCGGAGGAATGCAATGATATCGAAGATAGTGAATGCTTTCGAAAATATATCAAAAGCGATTTCAATTTCAAGTCTAAAGTGAAGATAGAATTTGAAAAAGGAATTGTTAAATTTAAGTTATTCGGGAAAGAAAAAATATTAAAAATAAAGCCTAAAATAAAAAAAACAGATAATGAAAATACAAATAATCAAGATGGGGAATTTGATGAAAATGATGGACCAGAGCAAAAAACAACAGAAACAAAGCGTGAAGACGAAAAACCAATATCACCCTCTATAGTTCCAGCAGTGCTAAATTTAAACAGATTAACAGTAGAGATGTTTATTCCGACCGAACAAGTCGATTTAAAAGATTATATTGCAGCAATTTATGATAGCAGCGGGAATGATGTTTCAAAAGAAATGTGTGTAATTAGTTGTGATGGAATTGTAAGAAACAATGGAATATTGGAGAGCATTACAGAGTCTTGTGAAAAAAGTATTGAATATGTTTATACTGATTTGAAGACAGGACCAGTAGTAAAAAAAATTGACATGAAATTTTTCCAGCAAGAGTCAAAAATATCAGGAAAAAAGAAAAATGATATCGTTACATTGCCATCCAAAGAAGACTATCATATCAACTATAATCAATCGGTTATTAATCTTATTTCGCAAGTAAACACTTTGGATTTGAAATATTATTTGGAATTAGTAGCTTGTTGCCTTAGATCTGTCTTTGAAATGAGTGTTGATACGATTCATAAATCTACGAAATACAATGCATTTTTTCCCAATAAACTAGGATTTGAAGATAAGGTTATAAAAGTCGTTGAATATATAGATAAGAACAATGCTTTTAAAACTGCAATATCGGATTCTACCAAAATAGAATTTAAAACTTTAAATAACTTCCTTAACACAAGTGATTTTAGAAAGGCGATATCTGCGGCACATTTAGGAGCGCACAAATCAGGAACTCATTTAACCGAACAAGAGGTAGCGCAGTTAGCAAAAAAATTGGGCTTGTTTGTTGTGCTTGTAAATGAAATGATGAACAATTCTCGAATTAATTAGGAGAGCGTTGTGAAAAGGAGGATGAATAGTGTTGAATAATCTTGCTTTTAAAGACTATAAAAAGAGTAATGACATACATGGAACTGTTTTATATCCGGCGGTAATGGTAGCGCCAGTACAAAAAAGTATATTAGAAGGCATCATAAGTGAAAATGAAATTGTGTCTGTATTTGATCCATTTCATGGATCTGGTACAGCTCTTTATGAAGCGATGGAGATTTCACCCAGCATTCATTTGGTGGGCTGTGATATTAATCCACTAGCAAATATGATAACCAAAGTGAAGCTACAAGGTGTCAATGATAACATTTTTGAAGACATTGAAAAAGTAAAATTGCTTATCTATGAGCCGAGGGAAATTTATTCGTTTTTATTTCCGAATATGGAAAAGTGGCTTAGAGAAGATATCCTGGAATCTTTAAAAATTGTAAGATCTGCTATCATGCAAATAGAGAATGACTCCAATAGATTGTATTTTTGGTGTATGCTTTGTGATGTTATTAGAAAACACAGTAATACAAGAAGTGCAACCTATAAACTTCATATAAAAGAAAAAGATGTGATATTGCGAATTGAAGATAATGTGAAAAATAGTTTTATAAATGCTATTGAAAAAAATGTGGATAAATTTATAAAATCTACAGAAAATTTCATCCTCTATAAAGGTGACATTTTAGAAAAAACAAAAGATTTTAGTGACAATAGTTTTGATCTATCGATTACTTCACCTCCATATGGGGATAATGCTACTACTGTTACATATGGTCAATTTTCAATGCTTCCCTTGTATATAATTGCCGAAAAAGATTTGGAAATGGAAGGTTGGGAACTGGACAATTATTCTGCTATTGACTCGAATAGTTTAGGGGGGAAAAAAAGTAATAAGATTATAAGTGTATATGAACAAAGCCTTATACAACCTTATTTAAAAAAAATTTCGGTATTAAAACATCGAAAAATGGTACGGTTTTTTAGCGATTATTTTAAATTTCTCAAAGAGTTGTGTAGAGTAACGGATAAGTATATCGTACTAACATTAGGCAATAGAACTGTGGATAGAGTACAAATTAATTTAACAGAAATTACAATGAGTTTTTTAGATGAACAAGGATTTTATAATGTGAAACAGTATGAGCGTGAAATTCCTCAGAAACGAATGCCTAAAGTTACATCTAATGTATATCAAAAACCTGTTGAATCAATGAATAGTGAGTATATCATAATTCATAAAAGGCGAATATAACATTGCAAGGGTCGTGCGCAAGATGGAAGTACACGGCCCTTAATGCTTTTTAGAGGTTGTTATGTTTAATGAAGATGGTTTTAAAAAAGGGCTTTTTATAGAAGAGTGCAGTAGACGGTTTTCCTGTATCGTTAAGGCTGACAAGGAAGAGATGTTGTGTTATGTTGCGAGTTCATCAAAATTAAAGCATTTTATTGATTTGAAAAATCGGGAAGTGCTATTAAAAAGAAATAAGAAGATGAAAAGCAAAACTAAATATACGCTGCATGCTGTACAAGGGGCTTCGGGGTATATTTTATTGAATCTGATTTTCGTAAATCAATTGGTAATGAATAAATTGATGCGATTTTATCAAGGTGATCAGATTTATCGAGAAAAGAAAGTAAGCGAAGAGTTGAAAGCGGATTTTTATATAGAGGAAAATGGAAAGAAAATTGTAATTGAAGCAAAGGGGCTTATTACGGAAAATAAGCAGGTGAACCGTATTGCTTTTTGCGGACAAGAAGAATGGCTAGTAAAATAAAGCCAGGAGGTGTCCAATGAAAAGCAAACAGTTTGATGCAGAGTTTAAAAAAGACATTGTAAAGCTATACCTGAATGGAAGCCGGAGTTGTGAAAGTTTAGCTAACGAGATAGGTATTCATCAAAATACAGTTTACAAGTGGATTCGCCTGTACAATGAAGATCCAGAGCATGCCTTTCCGGGATCAGGAAACCTAAAACCAGATGAAGACGAGCTGAGAAAAGCCAATCGCCGCATTCACGAATTGGAAAACGAGATTGCTATTTTAAAGCAGGCAGCGGTGTACTTCGCAAAGAACAGCCGGTAAAATATCAGTTCATCCATGATAACCGCTTCAAGTATGCTGTTCTGGAGATATGCCGCGTCGTGGAAGTTTCAAGAAGCGGTTATTATGCTTGGGTAAAAGCTGGGTGCCCTCAAGCGCATGCCAAAGATGCCGTGCTAGTGGCGGCGATTCGCCAAATCGAACGCGAAAATGATGGAAACTACGGTGTTCAAAAAGTGTATGAAGAGCTCCGGGAAGAAAGAAACATTTCTATTGGACGCAGCAAAGTTCAGCGGCTTATGCATGAAAACGGGATTAGAGCACAGATAAAAAGCAAATATAAACCGCAAACAACCAAATCGGATCCTACTGCAAAAGCCTTCCCTAATTTACTGAATCAAAACTTTGACGTTACGGAAGTTAACAAGGTATGGTTAGCCGATATTACGTATATCAAAGTGGGTGGTAAATGGTCGTATGTGGCAGCCGTATTGGACTTGGCTCGACGAAAAATAGTGGGTTGGTCTATTGGCACGCGTCCTACGGCTAGCTTAGCCTGCCAGGCGCTTAAAATAGCGCTGGCGAAGGAAAAACCAACCCGAGGATTGATCCACCACTCAGATCAGGGAAGCCAATATACGTCCAAAGAATATAAGGAACTGCTCACAGAACACCAAATTATTGGTAGTATGAGCCGCAAGGGTAATCCCTACGATAATGCGCCTATGGAATCCTTTTTCCGCTTACTCAAAGTAGAGCACGTTAAGAAACGATCTTTTTCGTCAATGAACCAAGCAGCTACAAGTATTGGGAGTTGGATGGATTACTATAATATACGCAGACGGCATAGCGCATTAGGAGGCATGTCTCCGTTAATGTATGAGGTTCGGAGGAATCAGCCGTTTAACGTGTCCGCGTAATCCAATACGGTTCAGGTGTATTTTCCTTCAATGATAACTAATAGGGCAGTACGGCAGTTAGAGGTGTATTGTGCGCTGTTAAAAAAAGGATATGAAGTATGTTATTATATAGTTTTGATGAATGAGAGTAATAGTAAAATTGACATAGATAAAACACAAAGTGAATTTTATCAGAACTTTGTTGAGTGTATAAATAATGGAATGAAGGTACAAGTATACAAAATTCTGTGGAACGGTGTAAATTCAGAACTTCAAAGGAGTGTACGCATAGAACGTAATTTTATAAAATCATTAAAATGATATTGGGGTTGATGAGATGGATATAAGCAAATTTGATGAAAAAGAAAAGAAGATACATTTTGCAGCAAAAACAAAGAAAATACAAAGTGTTTTATCGAAAAGAGCAATGAAGGAATAATTGCTCTGAGAAATAATGATTATGTTTTATATAAACGTATAGACTTTCTTATTCCGGTAGCATTAACTACTAAGATGGCGTTTGGAGAAGGAGATAATGTATTTCATATTGTTATTCCAGAAAGCGGTGCTACACATGTTACTGCTATAGTTAGTGAAGATAAATTGAAATTTAAATCGGCATGGGAACAAAGAATAAAAGACGATCTGACGATTTTAAATACGATTGAAGGTTGGATGATCTTTAATGAAAACTGGTATGCAAGACCGAGTATATTTGCTTCAATATCGAATGAACGTTTAACTTCGTTAAGAGTAAAGATTATCGAAGAGATGAACATAGACGATCCGAGAAGAGCAGAGGAACTAGGGAAGATGGATAATATAAACTATATGGACAGAGTAGCTCGTGAAGAAAAATTTCATAAAAAACTTTATGAACAGTGTATTGAATAGCAGTTTAGAATGAAAGGAGAGCGGTAAAGCTATGAAAACAGAAACACAAGAAGCTATTTACTGAATCAATCTTTATTAACTCAAATTTGAATTGATAATTTAATTATCGTAGGTTTAGTATCAAAATTTATTATTGCGCAATATCTAACAGAGGAAGAATACGAAGAAGGAATTTCTAATCTGAAAAAGCATGTAATGAGTGTGGACATTGTTATTACGTACACAGCACCTCAAAACATTGTGAAACAGCTTGGCTATTTACGCGCAGATGGAAAATTTACAAATTCAACTACAATGATGCTTTCGCGATTCCCAAAAGCACTTAGTTTTAAACAGTGATATTCTCATGCGAAGAAAGAGATGGAGACGGATACCGTTCTTTATCAAGAAATAAAGCGGATTGATATGGTTAAAAAATGAAGGTGCCGATAATTAGCATGAATTGTAGCAGCGATAAGAAAACTATGTTGTGCGTATGTTCAACATGGTTTTTTCATATTCAAACGCATTGGGGAAGATCGGAACTCGGAAAGGTGGAGATATGAAATTGATTGTGATAATTTTACATGATATAATAAGAATAACAAAAGCAAGATGTAAAAATCTGTCGAAAGGTTTTTTTATGTTGGAATTTTTTAAAAAAAAGATAAATACATTGAAGAAATTTGGGAATTGTTTCTGTGAACATAAGTGCGCATTAATATTTATTGTTGCTGGAATGTTGTTAGTGCCAAATCTTTTGATACAAATTGGAGGCGTTATTCCAAGTAGCGAAAATTTAGTTTTATTTTATGGATTGCTATGGCAGATAGCTATGACATTGCTTATTACAGGGGTGTATGGAATTTTTTCTAAAACATTCTTTTTCAAAGACCTTTATGAATCTAAGCTATTTGATATATTTTATGGAAATAATAGTTTGAGTCGAAAGTCAGAAGCTGAATTAGAAAGTATTTGGAAAAGGGTTTCTGAGTGTATGTACAAGACAGATCGGTTTGCAGATATAACCGATAGTATAGAGAAGCATGTTTTGGAAAAATATTTGCCATCCAAGCAACCTTATTATTTTAAAAATTATGTTTCTGTGTTGGAATTCTCTATTAATACAAATGATAGCAGTTACATTGATATTATAGAAGAAGTTCAGTTTACTCTAGCAGGAGTAGATAAAGAGGCGAGTAACATTGTACATAAATTTACTAGCACAATTGATCGCAATTCTGGCGATGAATTGACTTCTGCTAAAATTATTGATTATAGAGTTAATGGCAAGTCTTTGATTATTGATGATCAACAGTATTTAAGTCCATTGAATGTTAGCGAAGAGAAAAGTGAAAAACAATTAAAAATAATTTGCAAACTGCCATTAGAGGAACAAAAAGAAGAATATAATTTAAAGATAAAAACAAAGCAAACGGGAGTTCTTTCGATAAATAAGTTGAAAAAAATAGGCTTTAATAGATTTGTTAAAGGATTGGATGTCATTATTAAATATCCAACAGATAAATTAGCTATTGAATTTCATAAAGTTGGCATACTTAAAGACTTTGACAGTCTTTGTTCAAATGTGAATGGTATGCTGTGCAAGAAACATAGTGATGTAGTTTTTCCCTGTCAGGGGTATTTGATACTTATTGACAGTGAGAATAATAAACAGAAAAAGGAGTAGATAATTATGAGAAGTGCAATAAAGAACATAAAGAAAATCATTGAGGACGAAATTGGCTAAATTAACTAGAGAATCTTTATTAGCAGAAATGAATGCTAATAAAGATTCTTTTTTTATTTGATATATAAAAAAGAGTTAGAAAAATATATCGCACTTTAGATAGTGTCAAGGAATGTTCGCAAAAACCATCGCACTCCGAAATAGCTAAGCGCTCTTGCTCAACTGTTGTTGAATTTCGTTGATAAGCATAGGATTTATATAAGAACGCCCGCTAGACCAGTCCTCACTATATTCGATAAGATAGCTGGTCACTAGGCGAATGTAGGAATCCATACTTGGGAAAATGCCTACAACTTTAGTGCGACGGCGTATTTCCCTGTTTAGCCGTTCCAGAAGATTGGTGGATGCAATTTTGCGAGCGTCAATTTGCCGGAAATTGAAGAATTGAAGGGAGTCTTCCAACCCTTCTTCCAAAGTGGCAATGGCTTGCGGATATTTTCCTTCATACTCGTTCATGAGCCCATCGGCATATTTTTTAGCGCTGTCATAGTCTGGTTGGAGCCAAATCTGTTTCAGCTTTTCTGCAAAGAATTTCTTATCTCTACTGGAAACACACCCTAAAATATTACGCATAAAATGAACCTTGCAGCGTTGCCAGGAGCAGCCGACAAAGGACTCGCGAGCCGCTTTGACTAAGCCTTTATGAGCGTCGGAGACAACCAGCCAAACTTTCTCTATACCACGTTCTTTAAGGTTATCAAATAGCTTGGTATAAGTAGCAGCTGACTCTTCATACATCGGTTCGACAGCCAAAATGTCACGCTTGCCTTCTGTATTGATGCCTGTTACTACCAAGACAGCCATGTTTTTAACTGCGCGATTATCGCGGATCCGCTCGTAAAGAGCATCGACCCAAAGAACTGGATACGTGGCTTCCAGCTTGCGCTGCCGAAATGCCTCCACCTGCTCGTTTAGTTCTTTAGTAAGGACTGACACCTGCCCCCGCGAGATAGACTCAATCCCCAAGGTTTTGGTCAGCCTATCCATCTTTCGCGTTGAAATGCCATTGACGTATGCTTCTTGGATTACGCTCATTAAAGCGGCTTCCGAACGCTTCTTGGCTTCTACAAAGAAGGGGATATAGCCGCCATTTCTAATCTTGGGCACCATTAAATACATCGTCCCCATTCGTGTGTCGAAGCGGCGAACCCGATAACCGGAGCGGTATCCTTGGCGGTCTTCACTACGCTCAGATTTTTCAGCGCCAAGCTTTCCTTCTACTTCGGCTTCCATAAGCCGTTCACAGAGCCATTTGAGCATCGATAACATGGGTTCTTCGTCCAACACAAATTTCATTAGCATTTTTTCGAAAGGTACGGTAGAATTTTGGTAAGCCATCGATTTCACACTCCTTTGGGTTTGCTAGCACTTACCTTTTCGGAGTTTTCGATGGCTTTTCCTTTTTCTCTTTTGCGAACTCAATTGTACGCTATCGCACTTTATCACCGAATCAAGCAGAGAGATATTTTTGAGAGATGGTTATCGTTTTATGTAGAAGGGGAGTGCCTTTATGGAAACTAAAATTTGTCCAGAAACAGGCCAAGAAATGACTCGTGGAGTTTATCCGTTGACACTGACATATAAAGGATTATCAGAAACATTTGATATGCCAGGTTGGTATACTGCCGATGGAGAGCATGGCCTTTTTATGAGCGAAGACGTGAAAGTGTCGGATTGTGTACTTGTGAGATTGAAAACAATGGCAATGGAAAAAGTACATTCTGAAAAGAATGAGTCTGGTAGTTGAATGTTTTTCTCAAACTTTATTATTGCAAAACGATCAGTGTTTTAAAGAGTAAAAACAGAAATTCTTAATCTTTATTATAGTTTTTTTAAGCTGCTTGGCGTGAATTATAAAGGATAGTGGTTTTGGTTTTCTCAAACTATATTATAGTTCTACAATAAAAACCGCTCGTTTATGGTAATCTTAAAACAGATTATCATGAAGAGCGGTTTTTGTTTTGAGAGTCTTTTAATATGTAATCGGGTTGCATTTTTTTTAAGCGTGTAGAATTTTCATTGAAAAGTTGTGTGTTGACGTTCAAATCGCTGTGTATTACACTTAAACAAAAGAATCTGAATTGTAGAATAAATTTGCCGCGGAGTCTAAAAACATAATGTAATTTTTAAAAGCCATCGATTACATACTCTCTGGTTTGTGTAATTACTAACCATTTGGAGTTTTTGATGGCTTTTTTGTATTCGTAAATATTTTGACACTGGAAAATAGAAAATTACTCCGCATAACCCGCCGCATTTATACGGATTCGCATCCAAATTGGCAAGTCACAAGAAAGAGGGAACGGTATGAAAACGCTTGGCTTGGCATGGATCATTGTTGAAATATCAAATTTCATTTCACAATGGGTACCAGTAGGTTCACCTTTTACAAGGGATTTACAAATAATATTAACGGTGCTGTGGATATTTTTTTGGATCATTTGTGGACTACCACTATTTGCTTGGGACGGGCGCAGGCGTCAAAAAGCGATAGAAGCAGGAGATGTGAAAGCTATTAAAATTGCTCGATACTCAACCATATTGAATGGAACAGTGGTTCTTGCTGTATTTCTTTTTATAAATCAAGGAGTTATTATAGCTGGGATTATGTCATTAGTTATATTTTCTATTTTTTACTTTATTGGTAAAAGTTTTGACAAACGAGATATAGCTAATGTTCAGCGTAAAAAGGATGAAAATAGTTAAGGCGTAAATCAAGTAAAAAGAGCATCCCCTATTGAGGCTGATATGCATGAAAGGAGCGGATGTACTTGCTTAACTTGGTGCGAGTATTGCTTTTGGTCAATTTGCTGTGGATTTTTTATCTTCTCAGCGATTTAAAACTTTACGGAATGGAGCAAAGATGGGGCACTCCATTCCTGTATTTATTCTTTTTGGACTCCTTTCCTTGGAAACTATATTCCGCTGCAATTTACCCGGCATTGGTGACGATAGGAGCGTGGTGGAAGTGGCCGAAGTGGCGTCCGTTCGTGAGGACGGCCTTACAGATAGAAGCTGCCCGCTATCTAGTCATAAGTTTATATTTTTCGTTCGGCTTGCTGATGGCGCACAAGAGCGCTGCCGCGAAATTCGTACTCATTATGGCTGCCGCCATTGGTGCCGCTATACTGCTATGGACGGTGCAAGAAAGGTTACGGAGATTTGAAGAGTCACGGGAAGGGAAAAATCTGGGCAACGTAGTCCGCGGTTTGTTAGCTATTATTTTGGCCGTGACGGTCATTTATGTGCCGATTTTGGAAAATAAAGCGCGGTTACAGCATGCCCTAGACACACCAAGCGCGGCGATGCGAGTCTTCAAATTTCAGATAGACAACATAAAGGACTATGCCAAGGACGGGCGGGTTGCGCTCATACGGATATATCCAGATCCGCATTTCGCTATCTATGACTTAGAAACGCGGCAGTATCTAAACAAGATCGAGACTGCTAAGCCAGTAACTAACGCAGCTTTCAGTCCGGACGGACGATATATTGTGGCTGCGATCCAGGGATCTGATAAGGAGAATACAGAGGATACGGGGCTGGAGCTGTGGGATTTGGAGACTGGCATAAGAGTAGAGCGTTTTCGAAAATCGCCATTGATGCAGGAGCGAGCGAAAAAAAAGGAGTATGCATGGAATTCGCGTTACTTGGAGTTCAGTCCAGATGGGAAATATCTTCTTGCTGGCAGGGAAATTTGGAATTTCCAGACTGGCCAGCTGCTTCGGGTGGATGAAGGGGTAGGCTGGTTGGATGAACAGACATATCTAAACAGAAACTTTACTGCGGTAAATATGGCTGATTTGTCTGTGAACAAAATAGGTGAGCGAGATTTGTTTTTGGATTGGAAGCGGCGCTGGGCGATCAGCCAGGATGGAAAAAGGGTGGGCTTTTACACTTTCGATCAGCAGAGAGATGAAATCGAAATCGAAATATGGGACTTGGAGAAAAAGGAAATTTTACTGCGCCTGGGAAAAGAAATCGGTAAGGTTCGTAGTATGGTCTTCAGTCTTGATGGTGCTTGGTTTGTAACCGGAGGCGAAGGTGGAATCAAGGCCTGGGACATAGCGACAGGGACGCTAGTGAAGACCATAGCTAATGGTAAAGCCGGGGAAAAAATGAAATTCAATGCCGCGGGCGATAAGCTGCTCGTATTTTCTACAGATATAGGGGCCTGCGTGATTTATAAGTGGGATTAGATAACGAAAGAAATGCAGGAAATTTTTACAAAAAGTAGAATTACTATGTGAATATAAAGAGATGGGGTGCTTTATGGGAAAAAGAATCATCATGGGAGTTATAGTTTCGTTGCTTTTTTCAATGTCGGTGTGTTTGGCCGGAGAAAAATCGGTGTATGTTATCAATCATGTTTTGACAGATGCAGTTTATAGAGTCAATGGAATGTTTGTGTTAAACGGATCGCCTGCGTTGGGCTTTAAACTACCGGCAGGCGTTAATGCTGCTACCGTAACTTATGATACGTTGGATCAAGTAATGCTGAGCAAGGGAAGACATATTATTTATGCTAAAATTATAGATTTGAAAAATGACAAGGAAATTAAAAAGATAAAAGCTTCGATGATCGAAGCTGACATAGAGAACTATAAATATAGCTATAATGTTAAGTGGAATTATACGACTGAACGCGGTCTCTTTGGCTACCAGCTGGTTGTGGATGATGAAGTAGTTGGAACGTTTGCTATAACCATTAATTAGTTGGCGCGTAGTTGTTCTTTCTCAAACTTTATTACTACGCTACAAATGAAAAAACCGCTCTTTTGTGGTAATCTTAAAATAGATTATCATGAAGAGCGGTTTTTTGTTTCTGTGTAATTTTCTTAGATTGTTTGGTTTCTCCCAAGGGTAGCAGGAGAGCGATCTTGCTTATGATTTAAGTCTTTCTTTGCGAATCACATCCTTGTTTTAAATAAGAGGGGGGAGCTATGCTTAAAGAAAATCAACCTAAAGTACATTTGCTGGAAGTCTGTGTGGCCTTTCTGCGTTTAGGTACATTGTCTTTTGGCGGTCCGGCCGCGCATATTGCGATGATGGAAAACGAATTTGTACAAAAGCGCCAATGGTTGGAGCGAAGCAAGTTTCTTGAGCTAGTCGGCGCTTCCAATTTAATTCCTGGCCCCACCTCGACAGAACTTGCTATTTATATTGGCTATCTAAAGGCCGGCTGGCCGGGTTTAATTGGCGCAGGCGTTTTTTTTATTCTGCCTGCTATGCTTATCGTTTTGTTTTTAGCGTATATGTATGTATTGTATGGAGAATTACCGCAAGTCTCCTTCGCTCTTTACGGCATAAAGCCTGTAATTGTAGCCATCATTGCCCAGGCCATTTGGAATTTGGGGAAAACGGCAGTTAAAGATGTTCCTAGCGGTTTAATCGGCGGTATGGCGCTGATGCTTGCTTTTTTCGTTGTTAATCCGTTATTTCTTTTGGTGCTGAGCGGCGTGGGTATGGTCGCGATAAAAAGAGTGCACACGACAAAAATGAATGTGGTTTTTGCCCCGTTGCTTGCGCTTGTGGATGTGACGAAAAGTGAAGCCGTGCAAGGTGCTGTTGGCGCCAAGCTCTCGCTAAGTGCGTTGTTTGTTGCTTTTTTTAAAATAGGAGCTATTTTGTATGGCAGCGGGTATGTTTTGCTAGCTTTCTTATGGACGGACTTTGTGCAAAATTATCAAGTGCTTACTTCTCAGCAACTTCTGGATGCAGTGGCAATTGGCCAGGTTACCCCTGGACCGGTATTTACGACAGCGACCTTTATTGGCTATGTGATTGCCGGAATTCCGGGCGCGATCGTTGCAACGATTGCCATTTTTTTACCGTCTTTTATCTTTGTGCCTGTTATAAGTGTTTTTTTAAGAAAAATAAAAAATTCGGCCAGGGCATCGGACTTTCTTGCAGGCGTAATAGTGGCTTCCCTGGCTTTGATGGCTTCAGTCACATGGACTTTGGCGATGTCTTCGGTGATTGATGGGCTGACTGCGTTGCTTACGATGCTGTCTTGTATTGCTATTTTTAAGTACCACGTAAATACTACGTGGCTTATCTTTGCTGGTGGCGCGATCGGGTTTCTTCAGTTTTTGTTTTAAATTTTAAAGCGTGACATTAAGTGAATGAAGTGCAGAAACTCACATTGAGTTCATGCACTTTTTTTATAGCAAAGTTTGATTTGATGATGGTTTTATATACAATTGTTTTGAAAGTAAATAATATGGAAAGAAAAGTCAAAAAAGATGAAAGTTGAGAGGGTATTTTTAACTAAGAAAGAATTAATCCAAATTATAAAGGATTGATTTAATGAGAGTGATTGAGCGGCGAATAATGCAAAGGAGGGTTTAAAAATGGGATTTTTCAATGACCTGAAAGTTGCAACGAAGCTAGCTTTTTTAACGTTTGTGGCCTTTGTTTCTTTGTGTATCGTTAGCGGCGTGGGGTACTATACTACCCAGCAGGGTAGCCTTATGATGAATGCTATGTACGAAGAAGGCTTTGTTCCCAATGATGCGATTACAAGCATGCTAACGGTTGTTAATGAAAACAATGGTTATCTATTAGAGCTGATGATAACTACCGATGACAATATGAATAACGTGCTAAAGAATAAAATTGCTAAAAATGTTGAAGAGGCTAATCGTCTAGTAGCTAAAATGGATAAAGTGAAATTAGATGCCAAAGGGGCGGCCTTATGGAACGATATAAAAAAGGCGCAAGGCCCTTATCGCGAGACTCGGAATGAAATTCTCGAGCTGGCAGTGCAGAATAAAAATGCGGAAGCCTATGCGCTATATACGACCAAACTGGTTCCGTTAAGTAATGCTTATGTTGGAAAAGTAAAAGAACTGTCAAGCTATTATACGGAGATAGGGAAAAAGATTAATGATGATAATCAAGCGGCCGCTGCCGTAACCACAAGAACGTTAATAGGGATATCCTTTATTGCCTTGCTCGTATTGAGCGGATTTGCTTTCTTTATATCCAAAATCATTACGATTCCCTTGCAAAAGATGGTAGCCGCTTGTGGGGAATTTGCACAAGGTGATTTTCGGGAGAAACCACGTACGGTTGTTCGAAAAGATGAACTCGGACAGTTGGCAGATTCTCTTGCAGATATGCGTGATAGCCTGCGTGGTGTGTTAAAGCATGTTAATGAATCCTCGGAACAAGTGGCGGCTTCTTCCGAAGAGCTGACCGCCAGCGCCGATCAATCCGCCCATGCGGCAACGGCAGTTGCAATTTCTATCAACAATGTCGCAAAAGGAACGGAAAATCAATTGAAAGAAAGCAATACAACGGCGGAGGTTGTAGAGCAAATGTCTGCTGGGATTGAGCAGGCTGCAGCTACCTCAAACCAGGTGGCTTCTCAGTCGGTACAAGCTGCGCAAAAAGCGAAAGACGGTAATTCGGCTATTGAAAAAGCGGTTACACAAATGGCTCATATTGAAGACTCTGTAACCAATTCAGCCCAGGTGGTCACTAAACTGGGCGAACGGTCTAAAGAAATTGGGCAGATTGTTGATACGATATCAGGGATTGCAGCGCAAACGAATTTATTAGCTTTAAATGCTGCTATTGAAGCGGCACGGGCAGGTGAACAAGGCCGCGGGTTTGCTGTGGTTGCCGATGAAGTGCGAAAGCTTGCGGAACAGTCGCAAGATGCGGCCAAACAAATCTCTGAGTTAATTAGTGAGATTCAAGGGGAAACCGATAAAGCCGTTAGAGCGATGGCGGAAGGAACGGAAGAGGTTAAAATTGGGGCAACTGTGGTTAACACGGCGGGAGCAACCTTTGAAGAGATTGCTCAAGTAGTTACGGATGTAGCCGAGCAAGTGCGCGAAATTTCTGCAGTTATGCAGGAACTGGCTGGCTCTAGTCAACAAATTGTCTTGTCAGTAAGAGAAATAAATAAACTCTGTCAAGATTCGTCGGGAGAAGCTCAATCTGTGTCGGCGGCAACCGAAGAGCAGACGGCCTCTATGGAAGAAATTGCTTCGGCGAGTCAAAGCTTATCGAGGCTGGCCCAAGATTTACAAACGGAAATCAGCAAATTTCGTATATAGTTAGGGAGGCTGCTCTATTAGGTTTGAGCTGAACACAATGTGAAAGCGACCAAGAGTGGTTACCTCATTGATGAGATAACCACTCTTGTTTTATCATGGTGTGGCGTGTTATAGGGAAGCCTTAGGTGTAGGGTGTATTCAACAAAACCCGTATAGGAAAAAGAAGGAATGCATCTTTGGGGGCGAGAAATATAACTGAAAATTCCACGAAATCGCTCTGGCTATCAAAAGCGGTTATTGAAGGGATGTGAGCGAATGCAGTTTCTAAACGACTTGCGAGTGGGGAATAAGCTTGGTATTTTGATTGTTATTGCAGTTATTGCGGTTGGTATTGTGGGATGCGTAGGTTATTTTTCTTTAAAACAAAGTAGTGAGCTATTAACGTCTACGTATGAGCAGCGTTTGGTGCCGATACGGTTGCTTTCGGAGAATGGCGCGAATGCAAGAGGCGTGAGCGCAGCGGTTTTAGAATTGATGCTGACTACCGATGACAAGAAAAACCAAGAATTGAAGGCCTTTATTTCCGAGCGAATTAAACGAAACAATGAAATTATGGAAGTAATTGAAAAAGTTCCGAAAGATAATAAAACCATAGAGCTTTTAGATGCTGTAAAAGATTCGCAAAAGAAAAATCGTGAAGCTAGAAATCAGGTTTTAGAGTTAGCCATGCAAAATAAAAATGCAGAAGCCTATGCATTATATGTTAGCAGTCTGAATCCGTTAACATTACGGTATATTGAAAACCTAGAAAAGCTCATCACTTACTACTCGGAGATTTCGGAGCGAACCAATCAGACTAGCAAAGAAGAGGTAGCTAAGGCCGTAATGACGATGCTGGGGGTCAGCTTGTTGTTGTTAGTTATATTGGGAGTGGTTGGAAAATTGATTTCCAAGGCTATTACGGCGCCGTTACAATTGATGGTTTCCGTTTGCGAAGGCTTTGCGCAGGGGGATTTTCGGGATAAGCCGCGAAGCGTAGTTCGAAAGGATGAAATCGGCAGGCTGGCGGATACGCTTGCGGATATGCGTACCAGCTTGCGTTTGATCTTTAAGCATGTAAACGAATCAGCGGAGCAAGTGGCGGCTGCCTCGGAAGAATTGACGGCTAGCGCTGATCAATCAGCGCATGCAGTAACGGCTGTAGCCTCGTCGATCATGGAAGTCGCTCAAGGGGCGGATAAACAGCTTGGAGCGGCGGAAAATGCGACTCGTGTAGTCGATGAAATGTCTTCAGGCATTCAAACGGCAGCCGGTAATTCGGAGCAAATGGCGCAGCAATCGGCGATGGCGGCTCGGGAAGCTAAAAACGGGAATGAAGCGATTGGGAAAGCGGTTTCCCAGATGTCGACAATTGAAGAATCGGTTAATCATTCGGCCCAAGTGGTCGAAAAGCTGGGAAAACGTTCAGAGGAAATTGGTCAAATCATCGAGACGATAGCCGGAATTGCTTCGCAGACAAGCTTATTGTCGCTTAATGCAGCTATTGAAGCCGCTCGCGCAGGCGAACAAGGTCGGGGCTTTGCGGTAGTGGCGGATGAGGTTCGAAAACTGGCGGATCAGTCGCAAGAGGCGGCCAAGAAGATCGCAGAGTTGATTGGCGAAATTCAACAGGACACTAAGAATGCGGTAACGGCGATGGAAAGCGGTACGCGAGAGGTGCAACTGGGGGCGAACGTAGTTAAAGTGGCAGGAGATACGTTTGGAGAAATTGCTACCCTGGTAGATGGCGTATCCGAGCAAGTGGGCGATATATCGACCTCCATGCAGCGTTTGGCGGTATCTGCACAGCAAATTGTTAGGACTGTAAAGGAAATTGAAGCACTGAGTAAACAGACTTCCGGAGAGGCGCAGTCTGTTTCGGCCGCTACGGAAGAGCAATCTGCGTCGATGGAAGAAATTGCATCGGCAAGTCAAAGTTTGGCAAAGTTAGCCCAAGAATTGCAAACGGAAATTCAGAAGTTTCGTACTTGAGTAAGGCGAAGGGGGCGGTGTTGAAACTATGTTTCAGCACCGCCCCCCCTATTGGTTTTCTTTCAGAATGGTTAGTTTAAGTCTCCGTCTTTATAATAGCGGGTTCCTTTGAGCGCAATCTCCAACGCTAACCCAGAATCGGTCATTTGGTACATCCAGATGCCCTCAGAGACGCTGGCGGCGCCCTCAAAAGAACCGCCGGAAACGCTGTCGGTGGCGGCGGCAGTAGCCTGGCCGCCAAAGTCCCAGCCCTTGTTGACAAAGCGGTTTAAAGCGTCCTGGGTATCAAAAACAAAGATCACGTTATACTTGGTCACGCCGAGACCTAAGCCTACTTGGCCTTCGGCCATTTTCATGAACGTTTCCGCGCCATTTTGGTTATTGACGGCAATTCCTTTGCCGTGCCCGCTGCCCAACAGGAAAATTTTAATGCCGGTATTTTGAAAGACCGCATAGCCAGCGGCATTTTCAACCGCTCCACGAGCGGAGGGACGGGCGTCATAAAGGCGGCTTAGCGCCGTTGAGGCCATATTGCGCACTTCTTGGCGCTTTTCTTCTTTGCTGGCTGCCTCGGCCGAAGAGAAAGAGGCCAGAAACAAGCAAACTAGGGTCAGTAGACTGAGGCGCATGATGATGGATTTGGACAAAATAAAAACCTCCTTGAATTTAAGTTCTAACGACCAGAAAAAGAGACTTTGAGTGTAAAATCGCTAAGTATGTTAGTTCTCGCTCTGTAAGAAATAATCCTGTTTATTGTTGAAAATCCTATAGCAATAAAAAATAGCTTTGAACTTTCTTAGAAAACATGTAAAATGTTTTTAGTGTGCTATTAACTTTGTTGCTGGAGATGCACAAAATGGATGATAAATGGAGCGAATTTATGGGATTTCCTTCGTGCCGGCCAGATATTTGGGAAGAATTGCGCCAAGGCGAAGCGAAGCTGCGGCGGCTGGCTTTTTATGATAATTTGACAGGTCTGCCCAATCGTACGTATTTACTGCATTTACTAGAGGAAATGGCAGCTTCTTGCCAGGGCGCTGTTATTTCTATCGATTTGAATAATTTCCAGACGGTGAACGATTCGATGGGGGAAGATTGCGGAGATTTGCTGCTGCAGCAAGTAGCTGGGCGTCTGCGGGAATCTTTGGACGAAAGTTGTGTGCTGGCGCGTACTTCGAGTGATGAATTTGTAGCGGTCTGCCCGGCGATGACGCCGGAACGCTTGAATATTTCCGGCTGGGTGGGGAATATGTCGGAAATGTTCCGGAATCCCTTCGTGGTTAAGGAACAATCTTGCCATTTGAGTGCGAGTTTTGGCGTAGCCATGTATCCTAAACATGGTACTTCGGCTACGCAAGTTATGCAGCATGCCAATGTGGCGTTGTATGAAGTGAAGAAGCGAGGTAAAAAGGGCTGGGTGCTTTTTGAGCCTTCCATGAAACAGCGCTTACAGAGAAAAACAACGCTAGAGCAGAATTTGTATCAGGCGTTGAAAAATGAAGAGTTTTTTCTGGAATACCAGCCTGTGGTGGATCCGCGTACTCGAGAGGTTATTCAACTGGAAGCCTTGGTGCGGTGGCACCGCTTGAAAGAAGGCATTATTTCACCGGGAGATTTTATTCCGCTGGCAGAGGAAAATGGTCTGATTGAAGCCATTGGTCTTTGGGTATTGGAAGAGGCTTGCGCCTATGCGGTGGAATTGAGGAAAGCTACGGGGCGCAATCTCCGTATGGCGGTTAATGTATCGGCCAAGCAAATTGAACAGGCAGGCTTTGTCTGTCTGGTTTTAGATGTGCTGGAACGCACGGGGCTCCCGCCGTCGGCGCTGGAGCTGGAAATCACGGAAAGCCTACTGATTGCCTCTTTTGATAAGGCAGTAAAAGTGTTGCACGAGTTGGGCGATGCGGGAGTGCGGTTTTCGCTGGATGATTTCGGTACTGGCTACTCTTCTTTGACGTATTTGACGAAGCTTCCTATTCATACCGTGAAGCTGGATAAGACTTTCATTCAGGACATTCAAAATGATCCGGTGTTTGAAGCCGTTGTACGCAGCGTGATTGAAATGTCCCATCATTTATCGTTACGGGTTGTAGCGGAAGGCGTCGAATCAAGGGAACAGTTTCGGCATCTATGCAACCTCAACTGCGATTATCTGCAGGGGTACTGGTTCAGTCCGCCTTTGCCGCAGGGAAAAATACGCCGCTTCTTAGACTTGTGGACGGCGCAGCGGCTGTGTCATCTGTGGTTTGTGGACGAGCCGTCCGGATCTTCGTAAATTTATCTATAAAAGCTGTACGCCTAAGGCGACGGCTTTTTTTATTAAATTCTGCTGGCTATTCAAGAATGTTTGTTGTCAATATCAAAAACAAAAGGTAAACTAAGTATACACGAAAAACGGAAACGTCCGTTATTGGGTCGTTTTCTAGAGAGTGGAGGCAGAAAGATGGAACAGTGGCAAAAAAGCTTGGCAGAGGGTGAAAAGCAGCTGACGGAAGATCGCCGGGATGTGCACCGGTATGCGGAAACCGGCTGGACAGAGTATCGAACAGCAGCCAAAGTGGCGGAACGCCTGGAACAGCTTGGGTATACCTTGACGGTAGGGCGCAATGCGTTGTGTGAAGAGGAGCGTATGGGGGTTCCCAAGGCGGAGGTGTTGGCCCAACAGGAGGCCAGGGCGTTGCAACAGGGAACACCTGAAAAGTGGTTGGCGCTGATGCGCGGCGGTTTTACGGCATTGTGGGCGGATCTAGATTGCGGTGAGGGGCCGCTGGTGGCCCTGCGTTTTGATTTGGACGCCAATGATTGTGTGGAAAGTGCGGAGGCGGAACATCGGCCGCAGGCGGAGGGATTTGCTTCGGTGCATGCAGGCGCCATGCATGCTTGCGGCCATGATGGACATGTTGCGGTAGGCTTGGCGGTAGCGGCGGCTTTGGCTGCGGAGAAGGATCAACTGCGCGGTAAGATTCGGCTAATTTTCCAGCCGGCAGAAGAAGGCGTGCGCGGCGCTAAGGCGATGGTCAGCGCTGGCGCGGTAAAAGAAGTAGATTACCTGTTGGGGGCGCACATTGGTTTTAAAGCGACTCAAACCGGCCAGATTATTTGCGGTACCGATAATTTTCTGGCGACCACAAAGATGGATGTCACTTATACCGGAGTATCTTCGCATGCTGGCGCGTTCCCGGAACAGGGTAAAAACGCCTTGTTGGCGGCTTGCGCAGCGGCATTGAATCTTCATGCCATTTCACGTCATGGCGGCGGCGCTACACGTATCACTGTAGGCACGCTTCACGCTGGGCAGGGGCGTAATGTGATTCCTCCAAACGCTTTTTTTCAGTTGGAAACGCGAGGCGCCACCAGTGAACTGGATGAGTATATGCAGGGTGAGGCGCGGCGCGTGATTGAGGCGGCAGCTGCCATGTGGAATGTTTCTTGCCAAATTGACGTAGTGGGGGGCACTAAAGGCGGTGAAAGCGATACGTCAGTCATCACCGAAGTGGAAGCTGCAGCCAAGGAAATCCCTTTTTTCACGGAAATTGAAACACGTGTGGATTTTGGCGCATCCGAGGATTTTGCCTATCTTTTAAGCGCCGTACAAGAACAGGGCGGCAAAGGCTGCTACACGATGTTCGGCGCGAAGTTGGCGGCGGGACATCACAACGGACGCTTTGATTTTGATGAAGCGGTGCTGGCTCCGGCGGCGGAATTACTGGTTCGCAGTGCTCTGCGGCTCTTGACGTCTGAATAAATTTGCTTTGCAAAAATAAAAAAAGCACTAGGTAAAAGAAGCTCTTTGTGATATTATATATTTGGATGTTATTTCAACTTTCTGTATGGTGAGGAGGAAAACAAATGGCTTACAAAATTAGCGATGCTTGCATTCAGTGTGGTGCTTGCGAGTCCACTTGCCCGGTTGGAGCTATCTCCCAAGGCGACACTCAGTTTGTAATCGATGCAGGTACCTGTATTGATTGCGGCGCTTGTGCTGCTACCTGTCCGGTTAGCGCCATTAGCCCCGAATAAGCTTTACTTACAAAAAGGCCTGCCCTACATGGGGCAGGCCTTTTTTATTGTCTATTTTGACCTTTTGATAAAATAAAAGTCAAAAGGTCTAAAAAGTGCTTGTGTTGTGAAAATCCCTTTGTTACAATAAGATTAAAAGATACCCAGAGGAGGGATTTTCTATGAATCAAGAACAATATCAACCGCAAGCGTTGGAAGTCATACAAACGGCGCAGCAAATTGCCGCTGTGCAGTATCATCAAGAATTAACGGGCAAGCATTTGTTGGTAGCACTTTTGCGGGAAAGTGAGACACGCTGGCAGCGCTTTTGGGAGGCCTTGGGCTTAGAGCGCGCCCGGCTTTTGCAAGAAGCGGAAGCGTTGTTAAATTCCCAGCCCCAGGTACGGGGGCAGGAGGGGCAGCTGCGTCCTAGTACGGCCTTTGTTCGCATTATGGCAGTCGCGGAGCGCTTGGCCAAAGAAGATAAACAGTTGGCTGCGCCGTTGCATTTGGCGCTGGCCTTGGCGGACGACGGTGAACAAGAGGTTGTGGCGTGGTTTCGCAAGCATGGACTGAGTCGGGCCAAGATGCGCCAGAATTGGCCTCAAGAAACAGCCGCCGATGAGGCGCAGGAAATGCTGGCTCGTTATGGACGGGATTTAACGGCGGCTGCTAAAGAAGGGAAATTGGATCCTGTAATCGGCCGAGATGAGGAAATTCGCCGGACCATTGAAATTCTCAGTCGGCGCAGTAAGAATAACCCGGTTCTTATTGGCGAGCCAGGCGTGGGCAAGACCGCCATTGTGGAAGGTTTGGCGCGACGCATTGTAGCTGGAGATGTGCCGGAGTCCCTCAAGGACAAGATGCTTTATTCATTGGATTTGGGAGCGCTTTTAGCAGGTGCCAAATTTCGTGGCGAGTTTGAAGAGCGTCTTAAAAATGTCTTGAAAACAGTGGCTAAGTCCGAGGGGGCCATGCTTCTTTTTATTGATGAACTGCATACTGTAGTTGGTGCCGGAGCAGCGGAAGGAGCCATGGATGCAGGTAACTTGTTGAAGCCTCTTTTGGCGCGCGGCGAGCTGCGTTGCATTGGCGCTACTACGCTGGGCGAATATCGTAAGCACATCGAAAAAGATGCTGCTCTGGAGCGACGGTTTCAGCCGGTGTTGGTGGCGCCGCCGTCGGTGGAAGATACGATTTCCATTCTGCGAGGTCTGAAGGATCGTTATGAGGTGCATCATGGCGTACGGATTACCGATGCGGCGCTGGTTGCGGCAGCGACGTTATCAGATCGGTATATTAGTGATCGCTTTTTACCGGATAAGGCCATCGACTTGATGGACGAAGCGGCTGCTAAGCTGCGTACGGAAATAGATTCCATGCCCAGCGAGCTGGACGAAATTATGCGGCGCTTGATGCAACTGGAAATTGAAGAGAAGGCGTTAGCCAAAGAAGAGACTCCGTCGGTTGCAGAGAAGCTGCAGCAATTGCGGACGGAAGTGGCGCGGCTGCGTGAACAGGAAGTAGCGCTGCGGCAGCGCTGGGATGCCGAGAAAAAAGAAATTTTTGCCCAACGCAATTTGAAGAAAGAAATGGAATCGTTGCGGGCGCAGATGGAGGAGGCTGAACGAGCTTACGATTTAAACCGCTTGGCGGAGCTTAAGTATGGCCGGCTGCCGGAACTGGAAAAGCAGATGGCGGCTAAGGAGCACGGGGAAGCGACCGAAGGGCGGCTCTTGAAAGAAGAAGTCGGTGAAGAGGATATTGCGAAGGTCGTCAGTCGCTGGACGGGAATTCCGGTGAATCGTATGCTGGCGGGAGAACGGGAAAAGCTGGCCCATTTGGAAGATATTTTGCATCAGCGCGTTGTTGGGCAGAACGAGGCGGTTGATGCGGTAAGCGAAGCTATTTTACGTGCACGGGCGGGAATTAAGGATCCGAGCCGGCCTGTAGGCTCTTTCCTCTTTTTAGGACCGACCGGGGTGGGCAAGACCGAGTTGGCGAGAACGCTGGCAGAAGTGCTGTTTGATGATGAGCGCAGTATGATTCGTCTCGACATGTCCGAATATATGGAGAAGCACTCGGTGGCTCGGCTGATTGGAGCGCCTCCTGGCTATGTGGGTCATGAAGAAGGCGGTCAATTGACTGAAGCGGTCCGCCGCAAGCCTTATAGCGTACTTTTGTTGGACGAAGTGGAAAAAGCGCATCCGGACGTGTTCAATGTGCTGCTGCAGATTCTCGATGATGGGCGTCTTACCGACAGCAAGGGACGGACGGTGGATTTTAAAAACACGATTATTATTATGACCTCCAATCTTGGCTCTGCGGATATTTTGCAGCACGGCGAAAAAGCGCGAGATGAGGTATTGCAGCTGTTGAAAGGCTATTTTAGGCCGGAGTTCCTCAATCGTATTGATGATGTAGTGGTTTTCCACGCGCTGGCAGCGGAACAGGTACGGCAAATTGCCGCTATTTTATTGCAACGTCTGGCTGTACGGCTGGAAAGCCAGCTGAAGCTTCACTTGGAGTGGGATGAAGACGTGTTGAATTGGCTGGCGGAAGAAGGTTTTGATCCTCAGTTTGGAGCTAGACCGCTGAAACGGCAAATTAGCCGCAGTGTGGAAACGGCTTTGAGCCGGCGGGTTGTAGCGGGAGAAGTTGGCGAGGGCGATCATTTGCGCATGAGTCGGACTGGAAGCCAAATTATGTTTACTAAGATTGGTTGATTATAAGTATTAATTACATGAAACGGCAGTTTTGGCTGATAAAGCTGAAACTGCTGTTTTCTTTTGGCTTTTCTAGAAAACCAAGCGTTAGGAATTAGTGTAATGTTGTAAAAATGAATTGACAAAAAGGAGTGGTTGGAATAAAATTGCAATAATTATTGTATACAAAAAGCAAGAGAAGGAAGTGCGGTAATGACAAAAACTCGCTGGTGGTTTGCATGGCTGATGTTTATTGTAAGCTTTGTGTCCTATATGGACCGGGTTAACTTTTCTGTGGCCACTCCGGAGATTATGAAGGAATTTGGTTATGGGAAAATGGAGATCGGGTGGCTGCAGACAGCCTTTTTTGCCGGTTATGCGCTAATGCAGATTCCAGGAGGCATGATGGCGGAATACTTTGGGCACCGCCGGATTGTATCTGGTTCTGTACTGTGGTGGTCCGTGTTTACCGTTTTGACGGCAGTGCCATCCTCCTTCACGGGTTTGGCGGCAGTGCGCTGTTTGTTCGGCATGGGGGAAGGGCCGGTATATCCGGCGTTTAACAATTTTATTGGTCGATGGTTTCCTTCTGGTGAAAAAGCCAGAGCGTCTTCGTTCCTTTTGAGCGGCTCTTTCATTGGGCCTGTGTTTGGGCCAGCGATTACGGTAGCCTTGATGCTGGCTTTGGGCTGGCGTTCGGTGTTTGTTATTTTTGGCGTTGTGGGTGTTATTGTATCGTTCCTCTGGTATCGTCATGTGAAAGAAACGCCAGGGCAAAGCCCTTTGGTTAATGCGGCGGAAAAGGAATATATTGAAGCGGGCGCAGTTGCGGGCGGCAAGAAAATGGCTCCTTGGAGCGCTTTTATGCGGTCACGCCAGTTTTGGGCTATCGGAATTCAATATTTTATTACGGACTATATCATGTTTGTATTTTTGGCATGGCTGCCTCTTTATTTGATGGAAGCGCAGAAGTTTTCTCTGCAAAAAATGGGCTGGGCAGCGGCGTTGCCGTGGGCGATGCTCTGTGGCATTACTTTTTTAGCGGGCTATATCAGTGATCGCATGGTTGCGTCAGGTGTTTCAAAAAATAAAGCGCGGACCATTTTTGGTATCGCTGGATTACTTGTTTGCTGTGTAACTTTGTATCTGGCGGCGACGGCAGGAGATCCCTGGCAGAATGTGCTTTGGCTTACTGTATCGTTGGGATCGTTGGGCTTTACCTTTAATGCTTCTTGGGCGGCTTGCCATGATATTGGCGGCGCCTATGCTGGTTCGGTTGCCGGCTGGATGAATTTCTGGGGTAATGTTGGCGGTGTCTTGGCGCCGATTGTGACGGCTTGGATTGCGACAACGTACGGCTGGCAAGCAGCCATTACTTTTACATCCTTAACGGCTCTGATTGGCGTTGGCGCTTGGATCTTGGTTAAACCAGATCAAAGTATCCAAAATATTGCAGAAAAGCAGGCTGTATAATTTTCTTGCAGGAAATGTCCGGAATAGCGGCGAATACGAAAGACAATAAGAATTAGAACTGCTGCATTCATATCAATAGGAATAAAGGTGGTCGAGAAGAGCCGGAGCGCTAGGCTTCCGGCTTTTCCGGCGCTTATCCGGCAGGTAAGAACCTGCTTGGTGCGGCTGGAAAACTAAAGGAGGCTCTTACTATCATGGAAAAAACATTTACATTTGGCCTGGGAGATCAACAAGTGCAGGTCCAGGTCCCGGCGCAGCAGGTCCTGCATGTGATTGAAGGCAAGGCCGCTCCGGCGATTACGGATGTCAATGCTGCGGTGCAAGACGCGTTGCGCAATCCGATTGATTCGCCGCCGTTGAAAGAGGTAGTCAAGGCCGGCGAAAAAGTGGCGGTTATTGTCAGCGATGTCACTCGTGCTTGGACGAAATTTGACCAATTCTTACCGACATTGTTGAATGAATTGAACGAGGCCGGCGTACCGGATACAGATATTGATATAGTGATTGCTCTGGGCAGCCACCGGCCGCATACGCCGGAAGAAGACCTTAGTGTTTGTGGCGAAGAAGTTTGTCGGCGTGTGCGTATTCATCAGCATGAAGCGAGTGATACGGAAAAGCTTACTTACATGGGTACGACGAGCCGGGGCGTCAAAGCGTATATGAATAAGCTGGTTGCAGCTGCTGATAAGGTGATTTTGACCGGCGGCATTGTGTATCATTTGATGGCGGGCTTTGGCGGCGGACGCAAGTCGGTCATGCCTGGCGTCAGCAGTTGGGAAGCTATTCAAAGCAACCACTGCATCGCGCTGAATGAAGTAGTGGGCAAGGGGATCAGCCCGGACTGCGTTTCAGGTAAACTGGAAGGCAATCCTATGCACATGGATATGGAAGAACATGCAGAATTCCTGAAGCCTGCATTCTTGCTTAATGCCGTGTTTACACCGGAAGGGAAGTTTGCTCGCTTTGTGGCGGGTAACTGGCGCAGCGCCTGGCGTGAAGGAACGAAGACGGCGGAAGATATCTTCGGGATCCCGATTGAAGCTAAAGCGGACCTGGTATTAGCTTCCGCTGGTGGTTATCCGAAAGACATCAATCTCTACCAAGGTTCTAAAACCATTGATAACGCATTTATGGCGGTAAAACCGGGCGGTGCTATCATTTGCTTCTTGGAGTGCCGCGATATTACAGAACCTCCGGAATTTAGCGGTTGGTTCAAACACAAAGATCTGCATGAGTTTGAGTTGGCTTTGCGGGAACGCTTCACCATTCCGGGGTATGTGGCGTTCAAACTGGCTAATATTGCAAAGCAGGTTTCCTTGATTATTGTGACACATCCGAATAATGTGGATTTCATGAACAAAGCCGGCGGCATCATTCCGGCGACAAGCGCGGAAGAAGCTATGGCTATCGCAAAGAAAAAGATCGGCCGTGACGACTTCACGGTTACGGTGATGGAACACGGTGCTAATACGGTGCCGGTTTTGAAGAAATAAAAGCCTTTAAAGAGACATGAAATGAGGCGGCAGATTCCTTGGATGACAAGGTTCTGCCGCCTTTTGCGGTTTTTCGTCGTTATAATTAGAATCATATAGTCGCAAAACAACAGCGGCTTCCCTTTATTCACTTTACTCCTATAAAAATTCGTACCTCATGGCCCTCTTGCGTACCCTCTTGTGATTCCGGTTCTTCTGTTCAGGCCTCGTTTCCCTATGTTACTCTGTGTTCCGTATCTTCTAGTGTGTATAAGAGGGCAGGAAAGTTTGCCTGAAAGCGCGAATGATACTGCAAAGGAGGGGTGCATATGAACCGGGATAAAATGGAGTTATCTAATACCAGACTGTTGGCGTTATTGCAAGAAACAGAGGCGGCTGATCTGGCTGTCTTGCGGGAATATAATCTGCCCGAAGCGCCGGAGGCGTTGCCGGAAGAGTTGTTATCGGCCATTTTGCAGCATGGCAGTCATGACGTGAAACGGCATTTTTCAGGCATATCTTCATATTTGCAGTTGGTCCGGGATGTAGCAAAAACGCTGCAGCTGTCTTGGACGGAAGAAGAAACAGAAGCCGAATTGGAACAGCGCATTTATTTGCAGGTATTTCATCAGGCTGTAGGGCAATTGTCTTTGGATGAGAAGGAGCCTTTGCGGCAGATGCTGGCGCAAGAAGGAGCTAACACTGAGGATGTGGAGCGGCTGTTTTTAGAAGGTACCTTGCGGCATTTTTTGCCATCGGTGGGGTATCTTGTAAGCTGGAACGTAGCGCGCCTAGTGGCGACCGTTTTTGCGCGCGAAGCTGGGGCCAGTCTGCTGGGGGAAGGTTTCGCGGCATCTTGGCTTGGACCTTTGGGTTTGGCGCTGGGGGCCTTGGTAGTTGGTTGGGATTTAGCGGGCCCGGCTTACCGTAAAACTATACCGACGGTGGTGCAAATTGCCTATTTGCGTGAAAAAGCGCGCCGTGAGAAATAAACAGAAAAATGGGAGCGTGTAAAAGAGCATGGAAAAGAGCCAAGTGGACTATACCTTGTATTTAGTAACCGATCGCAGCTTTTTGCAGGGAAGGACCTTAGCGGATTGCGTGGAAGAAGCTTGCCGAAATGGAGCGACATTGGTGCAGTTGCGAGAAAAAAATGCCTCAAGCCGTTTTTTCTACGAAGAAGCATTGGCGGTGCGGGAAGTAACCAGGAAGCTAGAGATTCCCTTGATTATTAATGACCGTTTAGATATTGCATTGGCCGTTGGTGCCGATGGTCTGCATGTGGGGCAGGAAGATTTGCCGTTGTCCATTGCCCGGCACCAGTTGGGGAAAGAGGCGCTGATTGGCGTGTCGGTACATTCGGTAGAAGAAGCTGTAACTGCGCAAGCTGGTGGGGCTGACTATGTAGGCATTGGCAGTTTGTTTCCTACGTCTACTAAAAACGATGTGCAGCAACTGTCTTGGGCTGATGTGCAGGCTATGCGAGAAGTGCTGCATATTCCCGCTGTTGGAATTGGCGGCATTGCTGCGGCTAACTTGCGGGAAGTTCGTCAAAGCGGCTTAGATGGAGCTGCGGTGGTATCTGCCATTTTAAGCGCAAAGGATATTGGGGGCACGACCCGAGAGCTGCGGCAAATTTGGGAACAAGGTCACACGAAAAAATAAAGAAAACTATGGTTAGAAAGTCAGGAAGTTGCGGCTTGCGGCGGGGTGGAGGTACGACGGTCAGCACACCACGAAGAGCCAGGAATTTTCTTGGCTTTCTTTTTTAAGTTAGCGGCAATCTCGGAGATTTCCAGATAGTTGCCGAAGGTTTTTTGCTGATTGTGAACTATCGCGATGGACAGGCTCATCAGGGGGAAGACTTCTTCTTCTCCTTTGCGGTTTAGGACGCGTATATGTTGCTGCTGCAGGTCTTCCGGCGGGTAGAGTGAATTGACTTCTTGATCGAAATGGCAGCAGATGGTTTGGCAGAGGAGAAAGGCATTTTCCTGGGTAGTAATGACGACGAAATCGTCGCCGCCGATATGCCCGAGAAAATCGCGGGTTGAAGAGCCGCAATGCTCGGCTAAACAAGAACTGAGGAGGCGGGCGGTGTGCAAAAGAGCCTGATCGCCTCGTTCGAAGCCGTATTTGTCATTGAAAGCTTTGAAATTGTCCAGATCAATATAGAGTACGGCAAAGGCGTTTTTTTCCGCGATGAGGGTTTTTAAACGCTCTTCAATGATCAGGTTTCCTGGCAGTCCTGTGAGCGGGTTCGCATTGAAAGCGCGGCGGATTTGCAGGTTGGTGACGTTTTTTAGCAAATGAATAATGGATACTACGCCATGCAGAGCACCGTCCTTGACGACGATAATCAGATCGTAAAGATGGTCGGCGTGGCGGCTCATGGCGATTTGAGAAACGGCTTCTAATGGCAGATCCGCACTGACAACAAGAGGCTGTCGATCCATAATGCGTTCTACCGGGCGCTGATAATAAAGAGAAATGCCAAATTGCGTACCCAACTGCGAATACAGTCGGTTTTTCATCAACAGACCCTGTGGGGCGTCACTTTCGGTGATGACGATGCCTGGAATGGTTTCGTCATGAAGATAGTCTTCCAGGTCGCAAACAAGCGTGGAGGCGCTGACGCTGGGGCAATATTGAGCGATATCACCAATGGTAAGACCGAAGGTTTTGGAAAGGGTTTGCTCTTGATGCCGTTGTGCTTGGAGGGTTTGAATGGTTTGGCGGCACTCCGGCGCTAGCGGGGGCGGCGGAGTTGCTGGACGAGCCAGAAAAAAGCCTTGGCCGTAGTCTACGCCTAGGCGAATGATCTCTGCCAACTCCGCAGACGTTTCAATGCCTTCGGCAATCAACTTTGCATGGATGGCATGGCCGCAATCGACAAGCGCTGATAGCAGGGCTTTTTTTAAATTGCTTTCTTGTATATTTTGAATGAGCGAACGATCAATTTTTATATATTCAGGCTGCAATTCTGCAATGGCCTGCAGGCTGGAATAGCCAGCGCCGGCATCATCAATGGCAATGGTGAACTGATGATGCCGGCAGCGGGAGATGGAAGCGCGAAAAAGGTCAAAGTCTTGAATGGCGGTGCGTTCTGTTAATTCAAAGACAATATGCGCCGGTCCTAGCTGCTGCTGGCGCAAACGATTTAGAAATGCGGAAAAATTTCTAGCGTGTTTTCCCAACGTAACGGGATTGACATTGAGAAAGAGCAGACCGTCCAGCTGATGCACGGCGGCATTTTCCAAGGCCTGGTCGAGGCATAAATCCTCCAGCTGTGTTAGCAGAGCTTCTGTGTCGGCCGCTTGAAATAGTGACACAGGCGAATGCAAGGGGCTGTCAAGAGGACCGCGGCTGAGCGCTTCATAACCGATAATACTGCCGGTACGCAAATCGACAATGGGTTGAAAATGGGTAGTGATGCCTTTGCTTTCTAATATTTCTTCCAGATCTGAAGTTTGGGACGCTAACGACTGGGAGAGGGATGTTCTCGTTAGCGGATGGGACTGACGAGAGAAGGGAAAGGCCGAAAACAGGGTAGTAGGGACGGCCTGCCAGCGTGAGCGCTTGACTGAACGGCCTAAGTGCAGGAGTAGTTTGCGGACTTTGCGATTCATAGTTTGCTCAGCTCCTTGTTTTATCAAACACAGTAAAACTCAGATTTGTTTAAGTTTGGTAGCGCGTTGTTTACCCATAAGCTACAATAGAGGAAATGCGCTATTTTTATTATAGACAAAGAAAGAAGGCGCTATTGTTAAATATGGGTTATTTTTTGGGACTAATAGACTGGTTTGTGCGTTGTTCTCCTGAAAACCAGTGCTTTTGGAAAAAAAAGAAAGGCATAAATGGGGAGGAAGTATGCAAAAAAAATGGCCTTTGCTGTTGTTAAACTGGTATGATGAAAATAAACGTCAGCTTCCTTGGAGGGAACAGACGGATGCATATCGAACCTGGGTTTCGGAAGTCATGTTGCAGCAAACAAGAGTAGAAGCAGTGAAAGAATATTACCGGCGCTTTTTAGAACGCTTTCCGGCTATTGAAGATTTAGCGGCGGCTACGGAAGAAGACGTTTTACAGCAATGGCAAGGCCTGGGATATTATTCACGGGCGAGGAATTTATGGCAAGGCGCCAAAGAAACGGTGGCTCAATATGGCGGGGAAGTCCCTAACGACGAAAAGTCTTTGCGCGCGTTGCCGGGGGTTGGCGAATATACGGCTGGAGCTATTTTGAGTATTGCTTATCAGCAGGCTGTGCCTGCGGTAGATGGCAATGTGCTGCGCGTTTTCAGCCGCCTATACGGGTTGCAGGAAGACGTGCAGACAACCGCAGCCAAAAAGACGGTAGCCAAACTGGTTTGTGAAGTGCTGCCGACGAAGAGGCCTGGTGATTTCAATCAAGCACTAATGGATTTTGGCGCGGCTCTTTGCATACCGGAAACACCGCGTTGTGAAGAGTGTCCGGTGAGGGCGCATTGCTTGGCTCGGTTGCAGGGGCAAGAACGAATTTTGCCGGTGCGTAAGCAAAAAAAACCGCCTAAATGCATACAGGTGGCAGTGGGGCTGGCTAAAAGCCCGGAGGGAGGCTATTGGCTGGAAAAACGTCCAGAACGTGGGCTTCTGGCTGGTATGTGGCAGTTTATTTCAGCAGAAGCAGAAACAGAAAAAGAAGCGGTAGCATTGTTGGCTGACCGGGGCTTACAATTGCTGCAGCCAGCCTTGCCGTTATGGCGCGTGTCTCATGTGTTCAGCCATCGTCGCTGGGAATTGGCCATATATGACTGTACATCGACCAAGTGCCTGCAAGATTCTGGCTGGCTGGAAGTAAAGGAAGACGCGTTTGAGAGTGTGCTGTGGGCGGGGCCGCATCAAAAAATTTCTGCGTGGCTGGAAAAAAATAAAAAATCATGAAAAAATAAAATTTACGTTCAAATCTACACAGACATATATAATGTAGGAAACAGAAAATAGAATCAGAAAAAACTGACGATACAGATGAAAGAATATGCAGACAATTGCATATTCTTTCTTTCGTTAAATAGAAGAAAGAAGAGAAGCGAAGCGAGGCGTAAACTGGGGAAAACACCAGTATTGCTTCCTTTGACGCGGAGAGTAGTTTTGTAAAAAGAAACAAATCTTCTTGCGAGAGCTTTTAATAAAATAGAGCTTTTTAAAATAGTTGTTAAAACAACGTAGTGAATGTTAATTTTCCATAACAATTATGCAATAATTCATAAAAAAATAACTATAAAAAAGTTGACTAGCATCTTTTTCTTTTGCGTGGTACAATAAAAATGCACGTACACTGAATACACGTGAAAACTTTAATTTGTTTCAGAGACGGTGCAAAGCCTTTACAATGTTACAGGAAAGATGTATATTAAAAATAATTGATATATATTCTTTCCACTATTTTTTTTAGTAATATTCATAAAAATACACTTAGAGAAAAGAGAGGGGAATTTAGTCAATGAAAAAAATGAAGACAATGGATGGAAACACTGCAGCAGCATACGTATCGTATGCTTTTACCGAAGTAGCTGCGATTTTCCCAATCACTCCTTCCTCACCGATGGCGGAGCATGTGGATGAGTGGGCTGCTCAAGGAAAGAAAAATCTTTTCGGTCAGCCTGTTCGCGTGGTAGAAATGCAGTCTGAAGCCGGTGCTGCTGGTGCGGTGCATGGCTCTCTGCAAGCGGGTGCTTTGACGACCACTTATACGGCGTCTCAGGGTCTGTTGCTAATGATTCCTAATATGTACAAAATTGCCGGCGAATTGTTGCCGACCGTTTTCCATGTCAGCGCACGTGCGTTGGCTGCCAACTCTTTGAATATTTTCGGTGACCATCAGGACGTGATGGCTGCTCGTCAGACAGGTTTTGCCATGCTGGCTTCCAACAGTGTGCAGCAAGCTATGGACCTGGCATTGGTAGCTCACTTGACCGCTCTGAAAGGCCGCATTCCTTTTGTGCATTTCTTTGATGGCTTCCGTACTTCTCATGAAATTCAGAAGATTGAGCTCATCGACTATGAAGATATGGCGAAGGTAACTGACTTTGAAGCAGTTGATGCTTTCCGTCGCAACGCTTTGAATCCGGATCATCCGGTAATTCGCGGGACGGCACAGAATCCGGATATCTACTTCCAGGAGCGTGAAGTTTCTAACAGCTTCTATGAAGCTATTCCTGAAATGGTAGAAGCTTACATGCAGGAAGTATATAAAATTACTGGCCGTGAGTATCATTTGTTTGATTACTACGGCGCTCCTGATGCAGATCGTCTGATCATTGCTATGGGTTCCGGCTGTGAAGCGATTGAAGAAACAATCGATTATTTGCGCAGCAAAGGTGAAAAAGTGGGTCTGCTGTCGATTCATCTGTATCGTCCGTTCTCCATTTCTCACTTCTTCAAATATATTCCTAAAACTGTTAAGAAAATTGCCGTACTGGATCGTACCAAAGAACCAGGCTCTCAGGCTGAACCTTTATTCCAGGACGTTAAAACGGCGTTCTACAATGTTAAAGACTGGCAGCCTGTTATTGTCGGCGGCCGTTATGGCTTGGGTTCCAAAGAATTCACGCCGGCTCATGTGGTTTCGGTTTTTGATAACCTCAAAGCTGCGCAGCCGAAAGACGGCTTCACCGTCGGTATTGTCGACGATGTGACCAATTTGAGCCTGCCGTTGCCGACAGAAGATCTCGATACCACTCCTGCCGGTACGAAAGCCTGTAAGTTCTGGGGCTTGGGTTCCGACGGCACCGTCGGCGCCAACAAGAGCGCCATTAAAATTATCGGCGACCATACGGACATGTATGCGCAAGGCTACTTCGCCTATGACTCCAAGAAGTCCGGCGGCGTTACCATGAGTCACTTGCGTTTTGGCAAATCTGCCATTAAATCGCCTTATCTCATCAACAAAGCTGACTTTATCGCCTGCCACAACCAGGCTTATGTCTACAAATACAATGTTCTTGACGGCTTGAAGCCAGGCGGCAGCTTCCTCTTGAACTGCATCTGGAACGAAGCAGAGCTGGAAACCCATCTGCCGGCGGCCATGAAACGCTTCATTGCCAAAAACAATATTTCCTTCTACACGTTGGACGCTGTGAAGATTGGTAATGAAATCGGTCTGGGCAGCCGCATCAATATGATCATGCAATCGGCGTTCTTTAAAATTGCCGATATCATTCCTGTGGAAGACGCCATTAAGTATCTGAAAGATGCTGTGGAAAAATCCTATGGTAAAAAAGGTCAGAACGTTGTTGACATGAACAATGCAGCCATCGACCAAGGCGTTAACGCTATTGTCAAAATCAACGTGCCTGCTTCTTGGGCGGATGCGCCGAACGATCTGGCTTGCGCCGAAGGCGTCAAACCGGAATTTGTTGAAAAAGTAGTTGACCCCATGAATCGTCTGGAAGGCGACAGCCTGCCTGTGAGTACTTTCGTAGGCGTGGAAGACGGTACCTTCCCGGTAGGAACTTCTGCTTATGAAAAACGCGGCATTGCCGTGAACGTGCCGGAATGGCAAGTTGATAAGTGTATCCAGTGTAACCAGTGCGCCTATGTTTGTCCTCATGCAGTTATTCGTCCGGTACTGATGAGCGACGAAGAAGTTAAAAATGCTCCGGAAGGTATCAAAACCAAGCCGGCTGTAGGCGCTAAAGAACTTCATTTCCATCTGGCTGTTTCTCCGCTGGATTGCACTGGCTGCGGCAACTGTGCGCAGGTATGCCCGGCTAAAGAAAAAGCATTGATCATGAAACCTTTGGAAAGCCAGCTTTCTAATTGCAATGATCGTTGGAATTATGCAACTAAAGAAGTGTCTGTGAAAGCCAACCCTGTGAACAAGCTGACGGTTAAAGGCAGCCAGTTCGAACAGCCGTTGTTGGAATTCTCTGGTGCCTGCGCAGGCTGCGGCGAGACTCCTTACGTCAAATTGGTAACGCAGCTCTTTGGCAATCGCATGATGGTAGCCAACGCTACGGGTTGTACTTCCATCTGGGGCGCCAGCGCTCCGTCCATGCCATACTGCACCGACCGCGATGGTCATGGTCCGGCTTGGGCTAACTCCCTCTTCGAGGACAATGCTGAGTTTGGTTTAGGTATGCTCTTCGGTACTAATGCAGTTCGGGCTAAGTTGGCTGACGATGTAGCAGAAGCGCTCAAACTGGATCTTGATGCGGAACTGAAAGCCGCTATGACCGATTGGCTGGAGAAAGTTGATAGCAGCGAAGGCACTCGTGAGCGCGCTGCTCGTCTGGTTGCCGCTTTGAAAGGCAACGAAGGCAAAGCACCTGTACTGGCGGAAATCGCTAAAAACAGCGACTTCTTCACCAAGCGTTCCCAGTGGGTCTTCGGCGGCGACGGCTGGGCTTATGATATCGGCTACGGCGGTCTTGACCATGTACTGGCTTCCGGCGAAAACATCAACGTCCTGGTTCTGGATACCGAAGTGTACTCCAACACCGGCGGTCAGTCCTCCAAGTCGACTCCGGCTGCTGCGATCGCTCAGTTTGCTGCTAGCGGCAAGAAAACCAAGAAAAAAGATCTCGGCATGATGGCCATGTCCTATGGCTATGTATATGTGGCGCAGATTGGCATGGGCGCGGACAAAAACCAAACCCTTAAAGCCATTGCCGAAGCTGAAGCATATCCGGGTCCGTCCTTGGTTATCGCTTACGCTCCGTGCATCAACCATGGCCTGAAGAAAGGCATGGGCTGCAGCCAAGAAGAAACTAAAAAAGCTGTGGAATGCGGTTACTGGTCGTTGTACCGCTTCAACCCGGATCTCGCTGAGCAGGGCAAGAATCCGTTCACCTTGGATTCTAAAGAACCTACTGGCGACTTCCAAGCCTTCCTTAAAGGCGAAGTCCGTTATGCTTCTCTTCAGAAGCAGAACCCGGATAATGCGCAAGCATTGTTTGCCAAAACAGAAAAAGATGCCGCTGATCGTCGCGCTACCTATAAGCGCCTTGCTGACGCATAAGGCATTCGTAAAAACAAGCCGGTCCCTTTTGGGGCCGGCTGTTTTTGTTCAAGGAAAAAGCGCTGCCTATGGAGAATAGATAGGGAAAGTATCAGGAAGGGGAGAGCTTATTGATAAAGGTTGTTTGTTTTGATTTGGACGGAACGTTGCTGCCCATGGATCAGGGACGTTTTATTAAAGGGTATATAGAAGCCTTAGCCGCGAAGGTGGCGTCGGTTACGCCGGCGCAGCCTTTTATTAATGCTCTTTTGGAGGCGACGGCGGCGATGGTAAGGCAGCCGGAGGCGGGGCGGAAAAATGAAGAGCGATTTTGGCAGCAGTTTTATCGGCGGCTGCCATTGCCGTCAGGCCAAATGGAGCTTTTAGTAGACGATTTTTACCGACGAGAATTTGATGGCCTACAAAAAACAACGTATGCTTCCGAGGTGGCAGAAGAGGCGGTTCGTGCGGTCAAGGAAGCCGGCCGGACTGCGGTGCTGGCAACAAATCCTTTATTTCCTCGTTTGGCTGTGGAAAAACGCTTATCTTGGGCTGGAGTCGCCCCGGAACTGTTTGCACATATTACCACGTATGAGAGTGAATACTATTGTAAGCCAGATGTTCGTTACTATAAGGACTTGCTGAAGCGTCTGTGCATTTTGCCGGAAGAATGTTTGATGGTGGGGAATGATGTGGAAGAGGATTTGATTGCCGGCACGATTGGCGTGCAGACGGTTTTGGTAACGGATTGCCTGATCAATGCCAAAGGCTTACCGGAGACAGCGGACCACAAGGTGACGCTGCAGCAGCTGCCTAGGCTTTTGCAGGAATTGCTGCGTTAAGTAAATAGAAAACAAAGAAGATAAGAAAAGATTGAACAAGAGAACCAAGTTGCGGGGAGGGTACGAGTGAGGTTTTCAGTGAAAAAGAAAGCGCCCCTAGACGCGGCAAAAGCCACGCCTAGGGGCGCTTTGATACTAAAAAAAGACAATAGTATAGGCCTTCTATTAGACCTTGAGGCGAGTTTGGATACGTTCAATAGCGCGAATGGTGTTTTCCCGGGTGCCGAAGGAAGTCAACCGGAAATAGCCTTCACCGGAAGGGCCGAAGCCTGCACCGGGGGTGCCGACGATATTGGCTTCGTTCAGCAGCTTATCGAAAAAGCCCCAAGAATCAATGCCTGCCGGAGTCTTTAGCCAGATGTAAGGAGCGTTGACGCCGCCGAAGACGGTGAGACCCATTTTTTGCAGGCCTTCGCGAATAATGCGGGCGTTTTCCATGTAGTAGTTAATCGTTTCTTGTACTTGGGCTTGGCCTGCTTCGGAGAAAATAGCTTCTGCGCCGCGTTGAATGATATAGGGAACGCCGTTGAATTTGGTAGTGTGACGACGGTTCCAGAGTGGATTAAGGGAATGGGCTTCGCCACTCTTGGCGTAGGCCATCAGTTCTTTGGGAACAACCGTGTAGGCGCAGCGAGTACCGGTAAAGCCAGCTGTTTTTGAGAAAGAGCGGAACTCGATAGCCACTTCTTTGGCACCCTCTATTTCATAAATACTATGAGGAATGTCCGTCTCACGGATGTAAGACTCATAAGCGGAATCAAAAAGGATAATGGATTTATTGGCTTTAGCGTAATCTACCCATTTTTTAAGTTCACTTTTGGAAAGCGTTGTGCCTGTGGGGTTATTAGGGCAGCAAAGATAAATCATGTCCACTCGCTCGCTCGGCAAGGAGGGGATGAAGTTGTTTTCTGCATTGCAGGGCAAGTACGTGACATTGGCAAAACGGCCGTCTTCCTGGATGCTGCCTGTGCGGCCTGCCATCACATTGGTGTCCAAGTATACCGGATACACTGGATCGGTGATGGCTACCGTGCAGTCCCGGGAAAAAATTTCCTGAATGTTCGCGACGTCACTTTTGGAACCGTCGCTGACAAAGACTTCGTCAGTTCCGAGATGGATGCCTCGACTAGCGTAGTCATGGGCGATGATCTTTTCCACCAAGAAGGTGTAACCTTGTTCCGGGCCATAACCACGGAAGGTGTCTGCCGCGGCCATTTCGTCAACTGCTTTGTGCATAGCTTCAATAGAAGCCTGCGGCAAAGGACGAGTTACGTCTCCTATGCCCAAACGGATAATGTCCGCTTCTGGGTTTTCTTCCTTGAAATGGGTTACGCGACGGGCAATCTCCGCAAATAAATAGCTGCCTGGTAATTTTAAGTAGTCTTCATTTAAAAAAGCCATAAAAATCTCCTTTCGAGCGTATAACGTTTACTCTTAATTATACAATGGATGAGCGGGAAACGGTAGAGGGGAAGGAAAATAAACAAAGAAACAAATAGTAAAAAAGAAAGACTTTAATTTACCGTCAATAATTATTGTTTTCATTGGATACTTATGTTAAAATAAAATCATCAAAGTTCTAAAGGAGGAATTAGATTATGATTTCGGCGAAATTACAAAATGCGATTAATAAGCAAATTCAGGTGGAAATGAATTCCGCTAATATTTATTTGGCGATGTCGTTATATAGCGAAACGCAAAGCTTGGGCGGTTTTGCCGCGTGGCTGCGCATTCAATATCAAGAAGAAATGGAACATGCTTTTAAGTTCATGAGCTATCTTTTGGAGCGCGGCGGTACGCCGGAGCTTTCCCAGGTTGATGCACCAACGGCTAGCTTTGGAACGCCTTTGCAGATGTTTGAGGAAGTGCTTAAGCATGAGCAGTATGTAACAAAATGCATTAACGGCTTATATGATCTGGCAGTAAAAGAAAAAGACGTAGCAGCGCAGATTTTCCTGCAGTGGTACATCACAGAGCAAGTGGAAGAAGAAGCCAGCGCTACGGCGGTAGTTGACAAGCTGCGCCTGATTGGTGATAAGAGTGTCGGTGCCATTTTCTATGTGGATAAAGAAATGGGCAAGCGTGCTCGCGGTTAAACGAAAAAGAAAAAGCCGTCTCTAAGGAGGCGGCTTTTTTGTTTTACCTTCTTCTGGCGTGCAAACAGCAGGAAAGTGGCGGGAGAAAGAGAATTAAGAAAAACAAAGCAAGTCGCAAGGACGAGGAGAGGGGCGAAACTATGCAGCGAATCGTAGTGATAGGCGGCGTGGCCGCCGGACTGAAAGCTGCCGCTAAGGCGCGCCGGCGGGACGCCGAAGCCCAAATCACTGTATTGGAGCGAGGTGAGCTTGTTTCCTATGGTGCATGTGGGTTGCCGTATTTTATCGGCGGTGAAGTAGAACAGATTCGTCAACTGATGAGTTCTCCTTCTGGCACGCTGCGTACGCCGGAGTTTTTCAAAAAGGCTAAAAATCTTGAGGTTTTGACACGGACGGAAGCGGTGGGGATCGATCGCGGGACAAAGATCGTGAATACTGTGAATTTGGAAACCGGCGCAAAACAAGAATTTGTTTACGATAAACTGGTCTTGGCTACAGGCTCCTCGCCGTTGAAACCGGCCTGGCCAGGCGTAGAAAAAGAAAACATTTTTCATGTATGGCGTCCTCAGGATGCCACCGCTATCCGTCGTGGCCTGGAAGAACAAAAATATGAAAAAGCGGTTGTTATTGGCGCCGGGTTGATTGGGCTGGAAATGGCAGAAGCGCTGCGCATGTGGGATGTAGATGTAACGGTGGTAGAAATGAAGAATCAGCTCTTCCCAACTCTTTTGGACGAAGATATGGCGCAGGAGCTGGAAGTGAGTTTGGCGGCTAAAGGCTTGCAATTTTTGAAGGAAGAGACGGTGGAAGCCTTTGGCGGCGATGAGCAAGTGCGTGAAGTAAAAACAGACAAAAGGACTTTGCCTGTAGATTTGGTGATTTTAGCATTGGGTGCAAGGCCTAATGTAGAGTTGGCGCGCCAAGCGGGGGTGAAGCTTGGTGTGAGCGGTGCTATTGCCGTCAATGAGTATTTGCAGACTTCAGACGAAGCTATTTTTGCAGGTGGTGACTGTGCAGAAAATACACATATGGTTAGCGGCGAGAAAGTGTTTCTACCTATGGGCTCAACGGCTAATAAGCATGGTCGTGTTATCGGTGAAAACCTTTGCGGCGCTGGTGTGAAATTTGCGGGGGTGCTGGGGACGGCAGTGGTCAAGCTATTTGAACTGCAGGTGGGTCGGACCGGGCTGAATGAACGCCAAGGCGAGGCTGCTGGGTTTACGTGCGTTAGTGTGACCGTTGCCGGCTATGATCGGCCACACTATATGAAGACGGCCCGTAAGGTAATGTTGAAACTCACGGCGGATGCAGCGTCGCGGAAGCTCTTGGGAATGCAAGCGTGGGGAGAAGGCGATGTTGTGAAACGCGTAGATGTGGCGGCTATGGCTCTTAGCTTGGGAGTGATTGTTGACAAGCTGTTTGATGCCGATGTATCTTATGCGCCGCCGTTCAACAGTCCCATTGATATACTTGCTGTTGCTGCTAATAAATTGACGGCTAAGTTAGGACAACGCTAAGGTAACTGGTTCTAATTAGGGCATAGGTAGGAGAGATTTCCTACTTATGCTTCTTTTTTTTTTGCGCCGTCATGGAAAAAAGGAATCTGCTATAAAGCGTTGAATAATTAAAGATGTATCTGATGCGTTGTTTTATGGTATTTATAGGCTGTTTACTTAAAAAAGACTATACTAAGACCATATTGAAACCGATATCATATGAGTAAGGAATACGAAGATGACGAGCAGGAGGTTCTGGTTTTGGAGCAGTCAACAATTATTGGGGTAGTGTTAGGTCTTGTCGCTGTTTTGGGCGGTATGGTCATAAAAGGGGCAAGCTTAGCATCGCTGGCGAATCCGGCAGCATTTATGATCATCATTTTGGGCACGATCGCATGTCTGTTTAACGCATTCACAATGGAACAACTTAAACAAATGCCAACTTTGTTTAAACAATTGACGCGGTTGCCGGATTTGGTGGCTAAGCAGCAATTAGTGCCATTGTTTGTGGAGTTGTCTCAAACAGCGCGGCGCGAAGGGATTTTGGCCTTGGAAAGCCGGGTAGATGAAATAACAGACCAGTTTTTGCGCAGCGGTCTGAGTATGGTTATTGATGGTTTGGATCCGGATTTCGTGGCAGACGTATTGGATGCGGAAATTCGCAGCATGGAAGAACGGCATCGCAATGGAGCGTTGATGTTTTCGCAAGCCGGTACATATGCTCCGACACTAGGCGTTTTGGGAGCCGTGGTAGGCTTGATTGCTGCATTGGGCAATCTTTCGGACATGGAAAAACTGGGGCCGGCCATTGCAGCGGCATTTGTTGCGACTTTGTTAGGTATTTTTACAGGTTATGTGTTGTGGCATCCTTTTGCCAACAAATTAAAGATTATGTCCAAAAAAGAGGCGGAAATTCGCAAAATGATGGTTGAAGGCATTTTGTCTTTGCAGGCGGGCGATTCGCCTACGGCGATTGAGGCTAAACTGATGGTCTTTATCCCAGCCAACGAGCGGGCTGGATTGAAGCCTAAGAAAGAGGAGTAGTCTCTGATGGCCAAAAAGAAGCATCACGAAGAACACCATGAGGAACATACTGATGAATCCTGGCTGGTTCCGTATGCCGATATTTTGACATTGCTATTGGCATTGTTCATTGTACTATTTGCAGCAGCTCAGGTGGATCAGAAAAAATTTGAGCAAATTGCAGCTTCACTCAATGTAGCCTTTAGTGGTCAGGCCATGCTGGACAGTGCGCCTGGGCAGCCATCTGTGACGCAGGGGCAGCCGCCAACGCCTCAAGGTATGAATGCATCCGGTATGAATGAAGCCAAGGAGCAGGCGTTTTTGAAAGAATCCATGGATTTGATGGAAGCGCAGAAGAAGCTGGAACAGTACATTAAGAACAACAATCTTGCTGGAGACTTGCAGACGGTGATGACTGAAGACGGTTTGATGATTCGAATTCGGGACAGTGCTCTTTTTCCGTCGGGAAGTGCGACGTTATTACCGCAGTCACAGCGTTTTGCCAATGAGATTGCTAAAATGCTGGCCGTGTTAAATCAACGGATCACGGTATCTGGCCATACGGACAATGTACCGATTAACACGCGGGAATTTCCTTCTAACTGGGAATTAAGTTCTCAACGGTCTGTTAATTTTATGCGCCATTTGATTGCTGAAGGTTCGGTGAAGCCGGAACGCTTCAGTGCAATCGGTTATGGAGAGTACCGGCCGATTATGACGAATGAAACGCCGGAGGGACGTTCAAAAAATCGCCGTGTTGAAGTACTGATTATGCGTTCGACGCGGTTGTAGGAAGTGACAAGAACCTCTTGCGTACAAAATGTACTGCAAGGGGTTCTTTTTTGAAATGAAAGAGGTGTAAAACCTGCATGAGCATTATTGGTATCGGGTTGGATTTGGTGGAAGTGGACAGGGTGGCCAAAGCCATTGAACGGCCCCGCTTTGTGGAACGGGTGTATACGCCGGGGGAAATTGCCGCCTGTGAGGGGCGCGGCGCTGGACGTGCTGCTTCCTATGCGGCTCGCTTTGCCGCTAAAGAAGCCTTCCTCAAGGCTTTGGGCACAGGCCTGCGCGGCGGCACGCTGCAGGAAATAGAGGTATCGAATGATCTGCTGGGCAAGCCTAAACTGATAGTGCACGGCTTTTTTGGAGAATTGGCAGCCAAGCATGGAGTTGTCGATATTCATTTGTCTTTGACGCATACCAAAATGTATGCGGCTGCACAATGTCTTTTATGGGGAAGAGAGGAATCAGAGCATGCAAGTAGCAACAGCAGCGCAGATGCGGGCCTGCGATCAGATCACCATTGAAAAATATGGTTTTCCTGGTCAGATGTTGATGGAACATGCCGGCGCGGCGGTGACACGTCATATGGAACAGGCGCTTAGCGGGTTGGCAGGAAAAAAGTTACTTTTTTTTTGCGGTAAGGGAAATAATGGTGGTGACGGTTTTGTGGCTGCGCGCCATGCCTTGTGTCAAAATGCGAAGGTGAAGGTTTTTCTGGCGGCTTCCGAAGAGGCGATTGCCGGCGATGCACGTTTTCATCTGGACCTTTTGCGGCGTTATGGCGGAGAAGTTATTACGTTGCGCGAGGAACGGGATTGGGAAAAGGCGCGGTTGAGCATTCTTTTTGCGGATGCCCTTGTGGACGCGCTTGTAGGCACTGGGTTTCATGGGGCGTTGGGAGAAGAACTGGCTAGAGCGGCCCGGCTGATGAATCAGAGCGGGTTACCGATTTGGGCGGTGGATTTGCCTAGCGGTGTGGAGGCGGATACAGGTCAAGCATCTCCAGACGCGGTACAGGCGGTCTATACGGTTACCTTTGCCTTGCCAAAGCCAGCTTTGCTTTTTTATCCTGGTGCTGGCTATGCAGGAAGCTGGCTGGCGGCAGATATAGGCATGCCGTCGGAGGTGCTGAACGGAGTGGGTATTCAGCAGCAATTGACTACGGCTGCATTCGTGCGCCACTTGCTGCCGACGCGCCTAGAAGATGCCCATAAAGGAACAAGCGGCAGGGTATTGCTGGCGGCAGGAAGCTTGTCTTTTTGCGGTGCCGCCTGCTTAGCGGCGGAAGGGGCCGTGCGTGCTGGTGCCGGCTTGGTTACATTGGCGACGCCTGCATCTTTGCAACCTACGGCGGCCTTGAAGCTTACAGAGGTAATGACAAGACCGTTGCCGGAAGATGTAGATGGGGGCTGGCATAGTGAAGCGGCGGAACGTCTGTTGGAGTGGGCGGCTGCGATGGATGTTTTGGCCATAGGCCCTGGCATAGGCAGAGAAGAAAGTACCTTGGCTTGCGTGCGACAGGTGACGCAAATGACGGAGATGCCGCTGGTCTTGGATGCCGACGCGCTGTATGCTTTTTGTGGTCAGACCGAGGTCTTGGCGAAGCGTAAAGAACCAGCTGTTTTAACGCCTCATCCGGGAGAGTTGGCGGCTTTATTGGACTGCAGTGCCGCAGAAGTCAATGCGGACCGTTTGGGCATCGCCAGATTAGCGGCGGAATCCTGGCAGTCGGTGGTAGTGCTTAAAGGAGCGGGAACTGTCATTGCCGCTCCCGGAGGGGAAGCCTGGATTAATCCTACGGGCAATGAGGGTATGGCGACCGGCGGTTGCGGTGATGTGCTGACAGGCGTAATTGCGGCGCTTTTAGGACAGGGTATGGCGCCGGATGCAGCGGCTGTGGCTGGCGTTTACTTGCACGGCTTGGCAGGTGATATTGTGGCGGAAACCGGTAAAATTGGTATGGCTGCAGGGGATATTGTAGCTGCTTTGGCAACTGCACGGCATGTATTGACGGAGAAAACGGTTTGACACTGAGCAACATGGCTCTTATAATAGGTATATAATTGCTTTGACTATGGTTAATGAGATGCAGGCGGGTGCCTAAAGAGCGGAGGTAGCTTGGATGTCTGAGTTGCGTCAAATCGTTGTCACCCTTCCCAGCTCCTTGGTGCAAGAGGTGGGCGGTGTGGCAAGGGAGAAACAGTGCTCAATGAGCCAGTGCTTTGAAGATGCCGTGGAAATCTATCTGCAGGATCGCAAGCGGGAACAGATGCGGCGCGGCTATGAGGAAATGGCTGCTATTAATCTGGGACTGGCGGAAGAGGCTCCTGTAGTCGATGTGGAATGCTTTTCGTTGTCCATGATGTGGATGGAAGGTAAAAGCTGATGGCGATACGGCGAGGGGATGTTTTCTATGCAAACCTGAGCCCTGTTGTCGGCTCCGAGCAAGGTGGACACCGGCCAGTGTTGGTTGTGCAGAATGATGTCGGCAATCGCTACAGCCCTACTGTGATCATTGCGGCGATTACTTCGCAAATTTCTAAAGCTAAGCTGCCTACGCATGTAGAAGTGGCGGCACAGCGCTTTCAACTCGAAAAAGATTCAGTTATCTTGTTGGAACAAATCCGGACCATTGATAAGCGAAGGCTGCAGGAAAAAGTGACGCACCTGGATGCCGATATGATGCGTAAGGTAGATGAAGCACTCAAGATCAGTCTGGGGCTGATACCCGTCTGACGTACATAAAGGCGGCATGCTGCGGCGTGCCGCTTTTCGTTTTTTGAAGCTTCGGCTTCTGGGGATTTAAAGGAGGGTATTTTTTGCGACGCATAGTTCGTTTTTTAAGCTTCTTTGCGCTGCTGTTATGCTTTAGCGCTGCATCTATGGCCGAAGCGGCCTCGCAGGCGACGCAGGTACAGGGTGTGAAATCTCATGTGCATACCGATGCCGTGACAGGCGCCGCCAAGCTACGGCTTGTTTTGGATTTGAACGGGCCCTTGACAGTGCCGGAAGCGGTGGTGTCGGCTACGCCATTGCCTAATTTGACATTGTCCTTGCCAGGCGTGAAGCTGGGCAGTGGAGTTAAGGCCTCCTATCAACTGGACGGCAAAATAGCCAACACGGCGGTTTTTAAGCGCAGTGGCTCGGATCTTGCTTTAATTGTGAATTTGCCGGGCGTGGTGCAGGCGGGAGATTACAAGGTGTTCACCTTGCCTTCGGATGATAAGGCTGGACGTCCTTTTCGCGTCGTGCTGGATATCCAGTTGTCATCGGCGCCTTTGACCAAGTTGAAATTTTCCGCTGGGTTAAAGGGGAAAGTAGTGACGATTGATCCGGGACATGGCGGCAGTGACTCTGGCGCTCTTGGGCCGAGCGGCCTCAAAGAGAAGGATGTTACCTTGGCGATAGCCATGCGTACGAAAGCGCTTTTGGAAAAGTCCGGCGCTCGTGTAATTATGACGCGCATGACTGACAAGGATGTTTTTGGGCCTAATGCGAGCAATGTAGAGGAGTTAAGTGCGAGGACGGCCGTAGCGAACAATGCCAAAGCTGATGCGTTCGTTAGCATTCATAACGACTCTTTTAGCAGCGCAGCGGCTAGCGGTACCAGCAGCTTCTACTATGAGAAGACGAAATACGACGGCATGTTAGCAGATTGTCTGCAAGAGCAATTGCTTAATGCCGGGGGGCGGAATGATCGCGGGTCTAATACGGCAAATTTTTACGTAATCAAGAGGACGGTTATGCCGGCGACCCTGGTAGAACTGGCCTTTATCTCCAACCCGGAAGAAGAGCGATTGCTGGCCTCGCCGACGTTTCAACAAAAGATGGCCAACGCCATTGTGATGGGCTTGGATAGCTTTTTCCGCAAGGCGGCAGCGTCAGGGGGTGTCCAGTGATGCGGTATATGACTATAGCTTGCTTGATGATGATGGCTCTTTGTTTAGGCGGTTGCGCAAGTGATCTGAAACCATCAGCGGCGCAGACCCCGGCAACGACGTCTGGAACGGCGGTAGCGCCTCCGGCGGCTGTGCTTGTGGCTCCTGGAGATACGTCGCAGCCGGAACCTGGTACAATGCGCATAAAAGTGTACAGAGGGTCCAGCGATGCAAAATGGCTGTTGCCGGAAGTGTTCCAGGTGAAAAAAAATGATCATCCTGCCCGAACCGCCATGGAACTGCTGGCGACTCCGCCTCAGGGGAGCGGTATGGTGGGGTTGTTGCCTAAAGAAGCAAAAATCAAAGGGTTGTGGATTAAGGACGAGATTGCTTATGTGGATTTTAGCGAGGCAATTATTCAGAGTGCTGGATCGACAAGCGAACGTCTTTTAGTAGCGGCCATTGTGAATACGCTGACAGAGTTTCCGGAAGTGCAGAGTGTGCAGTTTTTAGTGGAAGGCAAGCGCCGCGCTACGCTGCAGGGGCATTTGGACATTAGCGAACCGCTGAGTCGTTCGGAAAAAATAATTAAACACTAGATTGTCCTTGCAAGCCGCCGATTGCTTCGGCGGCTTTGTTATGCTACAATAACTAGTAAATAATTGCATAGTAGCCACTGGGGGAGCGAAAGCTGAGAAACTGCTGAGGCGGTTGACCCTTGGAACCTGATTCTGGGTAATGCCAGCGTAGGGAAGTGGGACGAAATCTTAAAGATTTTGCAACCCTCTCTTTACGGAGAGGGTCCCTTGTTAGTATTCCGACTCCCTCTCAGCGGCTGCATGCCGTCCAGCGTAAGCTGGAACGAGAAGGAGGCAAACAAACATGGCAACACAAATGCAGCTGGCAAGACAAGGCAAGATCACCGAAGTTATGGCCGCAGTGGCTAAAGCGGAGGGCATGGCCCCGGAGACGTTGCGAGAAAAAGTGGCGGCAGGTACAGTGGCGATATGTGCCAATGTGAATCATACGTCCTTGCATCCCTTTGGCTTTGGTGAAGGCCTTTCGACAAAAGTAAATGCTAATATCGGCACGTCAAGTGCATTTCCTGATCTAGAGCCCGAGCTGGCCAAGCTGGAAGCTGCCATTGCCGCAGGGGCCCATGCTGTGATGGATTTATCTACCGGAGACAATATTGATGCATCACGGCGGGCGATTATTGAACGTTCGACGATTGCTGTTGGTACGGTACCTATCTATCAGGCCACGGTGGAAGCTATTAAAAGCAAGGGTTCCATCATGGACATGACCGCAGACGATATGCTGCATGTGATTGAAAAACAGGCGGCAGACGGCGCTGATTTTATGACGCTTCATTGCGGTATTACGATGGAAAGCATCGGCCGACTGCGGCGCGAAGGACGCGTGATGGACATTGTTAGTCGCGGTGGCTCGTTCTTGACTGGTTGGATGCTGCATAACAACAAGGAAAATCCCTTGTATGAGCGTTATGATGATTTGTTGGACATCTGTCTGCGTCATGATGCGACCATCAGCTTAGGAGACGGGTTACGTCCTGGATGTTTGGCAGATGCGACTGACCGAGGCCAATTGCAGGAATTGCTGATTTTGGGCGAGTTGGTTGACCGTGCATGGGCCAAAGGCGTGCAGGTGATTGTGGAAGGACCTGGACATGTGCCATATGACCAGATTGAGGCCAATGTGAAGCTGCAAAAACGGCTTTGTAAAGGAGCTCCGTTCTATGTACTGGGGCCGTTGGTTACCGATGTGGCTCCAGGGTATGATCATATTACGGCCGCTATTGGCGGTACGTTGGCGGCGGCCGCAGGAGCCGACTTCTTGTGCTATGTGACGCCGGCGGAGCATTTGGCGCTGCCGACGCTTGAGGATGTGCGCGAAGGGGTTATGGCTTCACGAATTGCCGCCCATGCTGCAGATATTGTGAAAGGCGTGCCTGGTGCGAAGGAGTGGGATCTTTCGATGGCGAAAGCCCGTAAAGCGCTGGATTGGGAAGGCCAGATTTCTTTGGCGCTGGATCCGGAAAAAGCGCGTCGCTACCGGCAAGCGAGAAATGCTGGCAACGCCGAAGCTTGCTCGATGTGCGGCGATTATTGCGCCATGAAAATTGTCAGCGAGCACTTAGGCAAACCGGGCGGTTCTTGCTAAAAAGACGCTTAGCGGTTTCTTAGTCCTGGCATCTGTTTATAGAAATATCGCAATGAAGCGAGGGGCTCTTTCTGTAGAAAGGGGCCCTCGTCTTTCTTTTTTCAGCAGGGAATTGCTTGCTGGTCAAGAATAAATAAAACAGATGCTATCTTTTTAGGATGGGAGCTATAGGACTATGAAAATATGCGAAGTAGGCGAATTTGGCCTGATTCGTTTGCTCCAGGAGGAAACGCAGATGCCTGGGGTGATTGTAGGGATTGGCGATGATGCTGCTGTAATACAGCCGACTCCAGACCAAGTGACCTTGTTGACAACCGATATGCTTGTGGAAGGCGTGCATTTTGTTTTGACCACTACCGATGCTTGGAGCCTCGGCTGGAAGGCTATGGCGGCCAATCTTAGCGATATTGCCGCCATGGGAGGCAGTCCACGCCATGCGTTGATTTCTTTGGCGTTGCCGCAGGAATGCCAGGTGGAATTTGTTCAACAACTATACCAAGGCATGCGGGCGCTTGCTAAAGAATATAACGTAGGCATTATTGGCGGCGATACCGTTTCCTCTTTGCAAGGATTAGTATTGAATGTGGTGGTTACCGGCGAGGCGTTTCCCCAGAAGGTCTGCTACCGCAGCGGCGCCCAGTGCGGTGATGTAGTGGTTTTGACCGGCACGGTGGGGGATTCTGCCGCAGGGCTGTGGTTGTTGGGGCAAAAGGAAGCCCAAGACGAACCATGGGCAAGGCCTCTGCAAGAGCGGCATTTGCGCCCCAGACCACAGGTTGCCTGGGGTAAGATACTGAGCGAAGCTGGCGTAAACAGTCTCAATGATATTAGCGACGGTTTGGCCAGTGAGGCTAATGAAATTGCTGAGGCCAGCGGGGTGTCTATAGAACTGAGGGGAGCTGATGTTCCATTTTCTCCAGAGATGTTGCAAGCTGCAGCTCGGGCTCAGATCAATCCGTTGGAATGGGCTCTTTACGGTGGAGAAGATTACCAGCTTCTTGGTACGATGGCGCCGGATACGCTGACGCAGCTGCAGCGTGAGACGCCGCAACTGCCTTTGACGGTGATTGGTACAGTCAGCCGGGGGCAGGGAGTCTATCTGCGCCAGAAAGACGTGCAGCGAACGTTGCTGCAACCGCGGGGGTATAATCATTTCCAACAGGAGGATTTGTAATGTCTTGGAAATGGAAGACGGCGTCGCCGGAGGAAACTTGGAAACTGGCGCAGCGCCTGGGGACGTTGCTGCAAGGACGAGAAGTGCTTTGTCTTTCCGGTGACCTGGGGGCGGGGAAAACACTTTTTTCGCAAGGCTTGGCTAACGGTCTAGGCGTGATAGAGAATGTAACAAGTCCGACCTTTACGTTAATGAATGTATACCAAAGCGGCAAAGGGGAAATGTATCACTTTGACCTGTATCGCTTGGAAGATGCTTCGCAGCTTTGGGATATTGATTTTTACACCTATGTGGAAGGGCGCGGGGTAGCGCTTATTGAGTGGCCGGATGCTTTCTGGGAGGAAATGCCTGCGGATCATTTGCGTATTTATCTGCGTTGTGGCGCAGCTCAGGATGAACGTGAGATTGAATTAGAGCCTCATGGCGGGGGTTATCAAAGATTGTGTGAGGAGTTGAAAGCAAATGCCGGTATTGGCTCTTGAGACAGCTACTTTGGTTTCCGGCGTAGCTTTGGCCACTGAGTCAGCGCTTTTGGCGGAGTGGAAGCTGGAGACGGCAAAAACCCATTCAGAGCTGCTGCTGCCGCATATCGAAATGCTGCTGCAAGCGGCGCAGGTGGAAAAACAACAGTTGCAAGCAGTGGCGGTCAGTCTTGGCCCTGGGTCTTTTACCGGTTTGCGTATTGGCTTAGCTACGGCGAAGGCATTGGCTTACGCTTTGAAGATTCCGTTGCTGGGCGTACCGACGTTGGAAGCGCTGGCTTATAACTGTCCCGCGCCGGGGCTGTTGCTTTCGCCATTTTTGGATGCGCAAAAAGGCAATGTGTACCAAGGACGTTATCGCATAGAAAAGGGGCGGGTTGTGGAAGCGCAGCCGCCGCGGGTGGTAGCCTTCCAGACTGCTCTGGAAGAATTGGTTGCAACTGGCGAGCCGGCCATGGCCTTGGGAGAAGGGGTTGCCTGGTTGCGACAGCCGGAATATGAAGCTTGGCGGGAGGCTCTCGTGCCTACGCCGTTGTCGGTGGCCATGCCGCGTGCCGCCAGTGTAGCGGCCTTGGCTTGGCAACGTCTGCAGCAAGGCGACTGCGATGAGGCGATGACCTTGGAACCTATGTACATTCGACGTTCCGAAGCCGAAGTGCTTTGGGAAAAACGACATGGCCGGGAGGTTGACGCTGTATGACGGTTTTTCGCAAACTGCAGCACAGCGATCTGGATGTAGTGGATGTGATTAATCAGGCGTCTTTTTCGGCTCCTTGGAGTAAGGGGACCATGATTATGGAGCTCAACAACCCGGTGACCTGTTATTTGGCTCTGGAGTTGGAGGGCGTTGTCATCGCCTATGCAGGCGCCTGGGTGATTTTGGATGAGGCTCATGTTACTAATGTGGCCGTAGCACCTGCATTTCGCTGCCGCGGTTATGGTGCTCAATTAGTAGCGGTGCTGAAAAAATACTGCTATGAGCGAGGCGCTAGGCGTATGACGTTGGAAGTGCGCCGTAGCAATGTGGCTGCGTTGCGTGTCTATGAAGCGCAGGGCTTTTATCAAGAAGGCGTGCGTAGGGGATACTACAGCGATAACGGGGAAGATGCGCTCATTCTTTGGAATGAGCTGGAACGGGGAATGGAAGATGAAGGAACAACATGAACGGCTGACACTGGCGTTAGAAACCAGCTGTGACGAGACTTCAGCCGCCGTTATTCGGGGCGGCCGAGAAATTTTGTCGAATGTTATTTCCAGCCAGATACTTTTACATCGGAAATATGGCGGTGTTGTACCGGAGATTGCTTCACGCAAGCATATTGAGCATGTTCTGCCGGTGGTGGATGAAGCGCTCAAAGAAGCAGGCACAACTTTGCAGGATATAGATGTTTTGGGAGTAACGTACGGGCCTGGTCTGGTCGGCGCTCTGCTGGTCGGCGTGGCTACGGCCAAAGCGCTTTCTTTTGCTATGGATAAACCTTTAGTAGGTGTACATCACTTGGAAGGACATATTTTTGCCAACTTTTTGGCCCATGTGGATTTAGAGCCTCCTTTTGCGGCGCTAGTGGTATCAGGCGGTCATACGTCGTTGATTCATGTGCGCAGCTATAGCGAACTTATTTTACTGGGGCAAACCCGCGATGATGCTGCTGGCGAGGCGTTTGACAAGGTGGCCAGGGTTATGGGGCTTCCTTATCCGGGGGGGCCGCATATTGATGAACTGGCCCGCAAGGGACGTGCGGACGCTATCGCCTTTCCCCGGGCGCTGTCCGGCAACCAGCAGTTGGAATTCAGTTTCAGCGGCCTGAAGTCGGCAGTACTTAACTACTTGAACAGTGTAAAACAAAAAGGAGAATCCTACGTGCCAGCCGATGTGGCCGCCAGTTTCCAGCAAGCGGTAGTGGACATTTTGGGCGAGAAAACAGTGTTGGCGATGCAAAGACTAAAGCTAGATAAGTTGGTTCTAGCAGGTGGTGTCGCGGCCAATTCGGGTCTGCGGCAGCATTTGCGGACTTTGTGCCAACAGCATGGGTGGGAGCTTTTGTATCCGCCGCCGGTGCTTTGTACCGATAACGCGGCCATGATCGCTTGCAGAGCCCATTATCAATATGCTGGCGGTGGGCCGTTGGCTGATTTGCATCTCAATGCGGTTCCGTCGTTGCCGCTGGGAACGGTAGAGTAAAGAGCGATTGCTGAAAGGAGGGGCTTGCGATGGGAATGGTTGGCGATTTGTGTAAAAAGCTGACTGAATTGACAATAGAAGACATTGCGTACCTGGAACGCATGGGAGCGTTGCTGCCGGTGGCGGCAGATTTGGCTCATGCGCAGCTGACTTTATATGTGCGTGCGGCAGAGAGCCAGGTTGTAGTGGTTGTGGCCCAGGCCAGGCCCCATACTACCTTTGTGCGTTACAAGCCCCATTTGCTGGGAACGGTGGTTCCTTGCTTAGAAGAGCCGCTGATCGAATATTCTTTGAAGCATGGGCAGAGTATTTTAGGACAGCGGGAATGGGCGCTGGGCATGCTGGGGCAGATGCAAACCATGCCTGTATGTAATGCCCAAGGAGAGGTTATTGCTGTTTTGAGCTGCGAGTCTAGCATGGAAGAAGCAGGCGCGGCAGGGCATGAACTGCTTTTAGAGACGGCCCAATGGCTGCTCTTGGCGGCAGTTCCTGCTGTACCGGTAGCTTGCTTTAAGACGCTCACGGCCAGCGATGGCATTATTCTTGTGGATCCTAAGGGGCAAATCTTGTTTGCCAACGCGGCGGCGGCGCACATGTATCGTGTGTTGGGGGCGGCGCAACTGCCAGGGAGACATATTTACGAACGGGGATTGCAACTGCAGTTTGTAGAAAAAGCCCATGCGGCGCAGCAGCCGGTGGAAGCCGAGAGTGAAGCAGGCGGCATGGTTCTGGTCATGAGGGCACTGCCTGTTTTGCATAAAGGTAAGGTACAGCGCTTAGTGGTGCTGGTATCTGATGTGACGGAGCTGCGCAAAAAAGAAAAAGAGCTGCTCATTAAGTCAGCGGTCATTCAGGAAATTCATCATCGGGTGAAGAATAATTTGCAGACGATTGCCAGTCTGCTGCGGCTGCAGGCGCGACGCAGCACCTCGTCGGAGGTACAGGCGGCGTTGAGGGAAAGCGTCAACCGCATACTCAGCATTTCGGTTGTGCATGAATTTTTATCTCAGCAGGATGCAGAAATCATTGACGTGGCGGAAGTAGCGCGGAATATCCTGGAGACGGTCAGTCAAAACATGCTGGAACCTGAATTTGATTTGAATACGGAACTGGACGGCAATACGGTCATTTTGCCATCTGAGCAAGCCAGCAGCTTGGCTTTGGTAATTAACGAGCTCATTCAAAATTCGTTGGAGCATGCCTTTGTAGGCAGAAAAAAAGGTACGATCGGCATTTCCATTAGCAGCAGCGAAGATATGTACGAAGTGTTGATTTACGACGACGGTGTCGGCTTGCCCGAAACCTTTGCCATACAAGACTTACAAAGCCTGGGGCTGCAAATTTCCAGAACCCTTGTGGAATCGGATCTGGGAGGGCGCTTTTCGCTGGAAAGCTGTCAAGGAACCAGGGCGCGCATTACCATTCCCAAATCAATTGAAGGAGGGCGCTAGCTATGAGGCCGTTACGCATTGTTATTGCCGACAACGAATCAATTATTCGCATGGATTTGAAGGAAATGCTGGAAGAAGCCGGGCACACTGTAGTTGGCGAAGCTGTCAACGGTCAAAAAGCCGTGGAACTAGCCAAGAAATACCGGCCAGACTTGGTCATTATGGATGTCAAAATGCCCAATATGGACGGGATTACGGCGGCTAAACTTATTTCTGCGGAAAAACTGGCGCCAGTGCTGCTCTTGACGGCCTTTAGTCAAAAAGAGATTGTGGAGAAAGCCAAAGAGTCCGGCGTCTTGGCCTATTTAGTAAAACCGGTAAAAGAAGCTAATCTTTTCCCTGCTATTGAAATTGCCTTATCTCGTTTTGGAGAAATGCAAGAGCTGGAAAAAGAATTGGAAGATTTAAAACATTCCTTAGAAACACGTAAAATTCTTGATCGGGCGAAGGGGATTTTGATGGACGCCCATCATTTGAACGAAAGCGAGGCTTTTCGGCGCATTCAACAATATAGCATGGCTAAACGCATTTCCATTCGAGAAGTGGCGGAGGCTATTATTCATGCAGCTACCAAATAAAACGGCGCTGGGAAAAGAAAACAACGCTGGTTTTTACAAAAAATTAGAAATCCGGCTGGAAACAGCCGGGTTTTTTTTAGAGAGCTCTTGATTTTTTTGAGCATTTTCTATATCATAAGACATGTGATTAGCACTCTATCAAGGTGAGTGCTAACAAAAATAAGACATCTTCAAGGGAGGGTATCTAAATGATTAAGCCATTAGGAGATCGTGTTGTCATTCAGGTTCTAGAAGGAGAGCTTACCACCAAGAGCGGAATTGTACTGCCTGATACGGCCAAGGAAAAACCGCAGGAAGGTGAAGTTGTTGCGGTAGGCACAGGTAAAGTGTTGGATAATGGCCAGCGCGCTTCCATGGATGTCAAAGCAGGAGATAAAATTATTTTCTCCAAATATGCGGGTACGGAAGTGAAAATTGACGGCAAGGAATACCTCATCGTCAGCGAGCGGGACATTCTGGCTATTGTAGAATAATAGACGCAAGTCTAGGAGTAAGCATATAATTTGAGGAGGAAATGAACATGGCAAAACAGATTTTGTTTGACGAAGAAGCTCGCCGCGCTTTAGAACGCGGTGTTAATTCTCTGGCTAATGCTGTAAAAGTAACTCTTGGTCCTAAAGGCCGCAACGTGGTCTTGGACAAAAAATTCGGCGCACCGCTCATCACCAATGACGGCGTGACCATCGCTCGGGACATCGAACTAGAAGACCCCTTTGAAAACATGGGCGCTCAGCTAGTGAAAGAAGTCGCTACCAAGACCAACGATGTTGCAGGCGACGGCACCACGACGGCTACTATTTTGGCTCAGGCTATGATTCACGAAGGCATGCGCAATGTTGCTGCCGGTGCGAATCCGATGGTTTTGAAAAAAGGCATTCAAAAAGCCGTGGCCGCTTTGGTCGAAGAAATTCGCAAAGCTTCCAAGAAAGTAGAAACTAAGGATGCTATCGCGCAGGTTGCTTCCATCTCCGCAGGTGACGAAGAAATTGGCCAGCTGATTGCGGAAGCCATGGAAAAAGTCGGCAAAGACGGTGTTATCACTGTTGAAGAATCCAAAGGCATGGGTACGGACCTGCAGGTTGTTGAAGGCATGCAGTTCGACCGCGGCTACATCTCCCCTTACATGATCACCGACACGGACAAAATGGAAGCCGTTCTGTCCAATCCTTACATCCTGATTACTGACCGCAAAATCGGCGCTATCGCCGACATGCTGCCGGTTCTGGAAAAAGTGGTACAGCAGGGCAAAGAATTGCTGATCATCGCCGAAGACGTAGAAGGCGAAGCGCTGGCTACCTTGGTGGTCAACAAGCTGCGCGGCACCTTTAAAGCGGTAGCTGTTAAAGCTCCTGGCTTTGGCGATCGCCGTAAAGCGATGCTGGAAGATATCGCCATCATCACCGGCGGTACAGTTATTACTGAAGAACTCGGCCGCAAGTTGGACAGCGTAGAATTGGCTGATCTGGGCCGCGCTCGTCAGATTCGCATTTCTAAAGAAGAAACGACTATCGTCGATGGTGAAGGCAGCCAAGAAGAAATCAAAGCGCGTGTGAACCAAATTCGTGCGCACATCGAAGAAACCACATCCGACTTTGATCGTGAAAAGCTCCAAGAACGTTTGGCTAAAATGGCCGGCGGTGTAGCCGTCATCGAAGTAGGCGCTGCAACAGAAGTGGAAATGAAAGAAAAGAAACTGCGCATCGAAGACGCTCTTAATGCGACTCGTGCGGCTGTAGAAGAAGGCATTGTCGCTGGCGGCGGTACCACCTTCATCGACATTCAGGACATTTTGGCTACGGTACAAGTGGTTGGCGACGAGAAAACCGGCGTAGCTATCGTACGTCGCGCTATTGAAGAGCCTCTGCGCCAGATTGCCAACAATGCCGGTCTCGAAGGCTCGGTTATTGTGGAAAACGTGAAGAAAGCCGGCAAAGGTAAAGGCTTTAACGCGTTGACCGAAGAATATGTGGACATGATCGCTTCGGGCATCGTGGATCCCGCGAAAGTAACCCGTTCGGCTCTGCAGAACGCTTCCAGCATCGCTTCGATGGTTCTTACCACCGAAACCCTGGTAGCCGACAAGCTGGAAAAAGATAACGGCGCTGCTGCCGCTGCTGCTGCCATGGGCGGCATGGGTGGTATGGGCGGCATGGGCGGCATGATGTAATCAGGCCCCTTTGTTCCCGAGAGTTCCTGAAAATTAGAGGTTGTTTACGAGTTGTTAAAACTTGTGGACAGCCTCTTTTTTATGCCTGAAATAGCAGCAGCAGCAGTGTTAAGAGTATATGTATAAAACAGACGGCATCTATTTTTTCCTTGCGCGGAACTATCGGATTTGCTATCATTTTACTAATAGGTATCATTTTTATATTTTTTTTGATTTTCGTGGTTTTTTAAACTACAGCGTAAAATGGAGGGCAAGGTGTGAACGTGCAGGAACAAGAAGAAAATAGCAATGAAATTAAGAGTAATTTGCCTGCGTGTCATTTAGATGCGAAGGAGCTTGACAGTTTGCTGTCGCGGTTGGAGCGGGAAGGCGAACTCGTCTGGCAAGCAGTACTTGCTCGGGGCTGCGATCCGTTGGGACGCAAGAAGAAAATGGAACAAGAGGAAGAAGTAAAGGTGAGTAGTCGCGAAGAACTCTTTGCGGTGCTGGAGGAATGGGGACAACCGGATCGCATGAGTCTGACCGTAGAAGTAGTAAACCGTGGTGCTTTGTCGTTTGTGCTGAAAAACTGTTATCCTGCGGCAGGGTCGCTAGTGGTTCACGGTCTTTATCGGGAATGGGCGGAGCCGATGCATGAAGAATTGTTATCATTTTTTAACTCTATCAGCTTGTCCGGCCGTGGAATCCTTTATTCCAAGGTGGTCTTCAGTGTGGTGCATTCCTTCGTGCCTTTGTCATTGGCCTTTGTTATAGTTACCGGTCTGTCGATTTTGCTTGTTCCCTATGAATATCGCTCCGGTGAGGCTTTGGGGTGGTTGACGGTTTTAACGATACTGTTGACGCTGCGTGTGGCCTATTCGTTCTCCGATTATTTTATTAGGGTGATTTTGCGCCGGTTTCCTTTTTGGGAATGGCAGGGATAAGAACTGCTCCGGCAGGCTTGCAACGCTGTTAAGCGTTGCAAGCCTGCTTTGTGTTACACGGATTTAAAACAACAGACAAGGTGGCGTATACATGAAGGCGTTGGAGATTGCCGCTTCCAAAGCGAAAGCAGGGGAGAGGCTAAATTTAGAAGATGCGTTGGCGTTGTATGAACAGGCCAATTTGCTGGATTTAGGAGCGTGGGCCCGGGCGGCCAAGGAGCGCAGCAGCGGCAAGGATGTCTACTATAATGTGAACCGTCATGTGAATTTGAGCAACGTTTGTACAGCTGGGTGTCCCTTGTGCGCTTTTTCATGTAAAAGTGGCGATGAACGAGGCTTTTTGCTTTCTCAAGAAGATGTGTTGGGTCTAGTGGAGCGAGCGGTAGCGGAAGCGCCGGATCTGTCCGAAGTGCATATGGTGAGCTCGTTGCATCCAGATCAGCCTTTTTCATACTACCTGGAAGTCGTGCGGGCGGTTAAAACCAGGTGGCCGCAATTGCATATTAAGGCGTTTACACCTGTGGAAATTTGGCATTTTGCCAGACTGACCGGTTTGGCTTTTAGGGACGTGCTGCAGCAGTTGCAGGAAGCTGGCTTGGATTCTTTGCCGGGAGGCGGCGCGGAAATTCTAGACGACTCGGTACGGCAGCGCATTTGCCCGGACAAGGCGAACAGCGCGGAGTGGATTGAAATTATCCGTACAGCGCATCAAATGGGCATTCCTACGAATGCCACTATGCTCTACGGGCATGTGGAAACGGCGGAGCAGCGTATGCAGCATTTGTTGACGTTGCGGGATATTCAAGATGAGACAGGCGGTTTTCAGGCTTTCGTATCGTTTCCTTTTCATCCAGCCAATACGGGCTTTGCCCAATTGCAGAGAGCTTCTTCTTGGGAAGATTTGAAGATGATTGCTTTGGCGAGGCTGGTGTTGGATAATTTTGAACACATCAAATCGTTCTGGATGATGTTGACTATGCCGGTGGCTCAGTTGTCGCTGGCTTTTGGCGTGGACGATATGGACGGAACTGTCATGGAAGAAAAGATTATTCATGCCGCGGGAAGTAATACGCGCAAAGGCATCACCAAAGAGGAACTGTGCGGTATTATCCGAGAAACCGGCTATATTCCGGTGGAACGGGATACTTTTTATAAACCCTGCCGGAACGGGAGGAATGAACATGAGTGAAACGCGTCCTAGAGTAGGACATATTCAATTTTTGAACTGTTTGCCTTTAGATTATGCCTTAATGGAAGGCGGCTTTGCTGCTGGACTTGATGTTGTTTGCGATGTACCGGCCGTGTTGAACGGGAAATTGTTGGCTGGTGAATTGGATGTCAGTCCGGTTTCATCCATTGTTTATGCACAACATGCAGATAAGCTTCTGCTTTTGCCGAATTTGTCAATCAGTGCCGAGACTGCGCTGGAAAGCATCTTACTTGTTTCTAAAAAACCGCTAGAGAAACTGGAAGGCGGCAAGGTGTTGCTGACAAGTAAGTCTGCTACCTCCCATCGTCAGTTGAAGGTTGTGCTGGCGCAGCAGTACGGGTTGCACCAAGTTCGCTATGAAACCACGGCATCTTTGTGGTCGGAAGGAATTTTGGATGAAGCCGACGCAGTGCTGTTTATCGGGGATGATGCCTTGGGGGCGTACTTGCATCAGCAAGAAGGCTATTATTATTATGATATGGGCGGCCAATGGCGGGAACTGACTGGAGGCGGCATGGTCTATGCGGTTTGGGTGGCCCGGCGCGAGTTTGCCGCAGCGCAACCCCAGGCACTGCAACAAGTACAGCAGCGACTTAGAGACGCTTTTACTTATGGGTTGGAGCATTTGGAAGAGGCGGCGGCTTGGATTCGCCGGGACGGCTTTACGCCGGCAGAAATTGTGCATTATATTGGCCTTTTAAATTACGATATGACACCTAAGCATCAGCAGGCCTTATTGGGCTTTTATCAACGGGCGCATGCTCTGGACTTGATTGAGCAGGTGCCGCAACTGGTGTTTGCGGGGGAGTCGCAGGCATGAAAAGAGAAGAAGCCTTGGCGCTTCTGGAACAAGAAGATATTCTAACGTTGGGTTTGGCGGCAGACGCTTGTCGACGTCATCGTTTCCCAGATGATACGGTAACCTTTATTGTGGATCGCAACATTAACTATACAAATATTTGCACTAGCGAGTGTCGCTTTTGTGCTTTTTTTAGGCGGCCCGGGCATCCGGAAGGCTATGTATTGACTCATGAAGAGGTGTTGGAGAAGGTCGGCGAGACCGTAGCGGCCGGCGGCACGCAAATTCTCATGCAAGGGGGGCTGCATCCGGATTTGCCTTTTTCTTGGTATTTGGATTTGGTACGAGCCATTAAGGCGCGCTATAATATCGTGATTCATTCGTTTTCGCCGACGGAGATTCTTTATTTTTCCAGGCAAAGCGGTCTTTCAATACCGGAAGTGCTGCGGCAGTTACGGGAGGCTGGATTGGATTCGCTGCCAGGAGGTGGCGCGGAAATCTTAGTGGATGAGATTCGCCAACGCGTCAGTCCTAAAAAAATTTCCAGCGGCGAATGGCTGGACGTAATGCGTCAGGCACAGCTTTTGGGCTTTGGCACGACAGCCACCATGGTGATTGGTATGGGGGAAAGCCGAGCGCAGCGGCTGGAGCATTTGGATAAAATCAAACGCTTGCAAGAGGAAACCGGCGGCTTCCGGGCGTTTATTCTCTGGACATACCAACCAGGGAATAATGAACTGGGGGGCGAAAAGATCTCTTCATGGGAATACTTGCGTACGCTGGCGGTGGCGCGGCTGTATCTGGATAACATTCACACGGTGCAAGGCTCTTGGGTGACCCAGGGCAAGGAAATTGGGCAGCTGACCCTTGCGTTTGGCGCTAATGATTTGGGCAGTGTCATGTTGGAGGAAAATGTTGTTAAGGCGGCGGGTACATCGCATGCAATGAATGTGGAGTCTATGGTACGTCTGATTCGACAAGCTGGGCGAAGACCAGCGCAGCGCAATACGGTATATGAAATTATCAAACGTTTTGACGGTGAGGTGGGAGCATGAAAGTAACGGTTCAGGCTGATTTTGCAGTCATAGGCGGTTCAGGCACGCTGTCCAGTGATTTTCCCTTAGGGGCGGATGATCCAGGGGTTGTTCTTTTGGAAGACCAACTGGTTTTTGAAACGCCTTATGGTGAAAGTCCGCCGTTTCGGCTGTTTACGGTAGATGAAAAGCCGGTGTTAACTTGCAAAATGCATGGCTGGGGCCGGCAGGTCAGCCGCGCCGACGCTTCTAGGCAGATTTTCTGGGTGCTCCGCGAGGCAGGCGTACGTCGCATTCTAGGGGAAGGCGGTGTTGGTACAGTCAATCATCTCCTGGATCCCCGGGACATTGTCATTCCCCATGATTATTTAGATCAGTCCATGCGCAAGGACGTCGGCCTCGAGGGACATTACCTGCTGGTAATGCGTGATGCTATCTGTCCGGAAATGCGGGAAGTGCTGGTGGAAACGGCTAAAGAGCACTACTTGGGCCGCATTTTCAGCAGAGGAATATATGCGGTTACAGACGGACGGCATTTTGAAAGTCCGGCGGAAATCGCTATGCTCAAGGGGCATGCCGATATCGTTGGCCAGAGCATTTGTCCGGAAGTATATCTGGCGAGGGAAATTGGCGCCTGTTTTGCAGGGTTGTACTTTGTCGTTAACTACGGCGAAGGAGTTGTGAAAAACTGGTCGCACAAAGATTTACAAGATATTTTTTATGATGACGCCCCCATGCTCAGCCGCATTCTTCTTGACACTATCCGTCATTTACGGGCTGTAGGAGAGTGTGAATGCGCCAGTTTGCGTAAAGAAACGCTCTTAAAGGGTATTTACAAGTAGCCTCGGGTGTGGTTTAATTTTCTTCATATAGAAAAGGGGGTTCTTGTTCATGAATGCCAAACAAAATGAATTGGTTTTGGTTATGGACTTTGGCGGGCAGTACAACCAGCTGATTGCCAGACGCGTCAGAGAGTGCAACGTATATTGCGAAGTTTTTCCGTATACGATGAGCATTGAAGAGATAAAAAAAATGCAGCCGAAGGGGATTATTTTTACCGGCGGCCCGAATAGTGTGTATGAAAAGGATTCTGCCGTATGCAGTGCAGACATTTTAAAGCTGGGAATTCCGGTTTTGGGAATTTGCTACGGCTCACAGCTTATGGCACATTTACTGGGCGGCAAGGTTGCAACAGCTCCTGTCAGCGAATATGGCAAAACGGAAGTCAGCATTAAAGACGAAAGCTCTAAAATCTTTGCAGGGGTTTCCAAGGAAACGATTTGCTGGATGAGTCATACGGATTATATTGCCGAAGCTCCGGCATCCTTTAAGGTTACAGCCTCTACACCTGTATGTCCGGTGGCAGCGATGGAAAATGAAGCCGAAAAACTCTATGCTGTACAGTTCCATCCGGAAGTTATGCATACAGTTGAAGGTATGAAAATGCTTCATAACTTTATTTTCAATGTATGTGAATGCAATGGCGATTGGAAAATGGATTCCTTCGTAGAAGCGACAATTCAGAAGCTTCGCCAGAAGATTGGCGGCGGAAAAGTTCTCTGCGCATTGTCGGGCGGGGTTGACTCCTCTGTTGCTGCTGTATTGCTGTCAAAAGCTGTCGGCAAACAATTGACCTGTGTATTTGTTGATCATGGCTTACTGAGAAAAAATGAAGGCGATGAAGTAGAAGCTATATTTGGCCCGGATGGTCATTATGATCTGAACTTCATTCGCGTAAATGTTAAAGAGCGTTTCTATGCAAAACTCAAGGGTGTTACTGATCCGGAAACAAAGCGTAAAATTATTGGCGAAGAATTCATTCGTGTATTCGAAGATGAAGCTAAAAAAATTGGCAAAGTGGATTTCCTCGTACAGGGAACCATCTATCCGGACGTTATCGAAAGTGGTCTGGGTAAATCGGCGGTTATCAAATCCCATCATAATGTAGGCGGTCTGCCTGATTATGTCGATTTCAAAGAAATCGTAGAACCGCTGCGCCTGTTATTTAAAGATGAAGTAAGAAAAGCTGGTCGGGAATTACAGATTCCGGAATATCTTGTCAGCCGTCAGCCGTTCCCAGGTCCGGGACTTGGTATTCGTATCATCGGTGAAGTGACAGAAGAAAAAGTACAGATCGTTCAGGATGCGGATGCTATTTACCGTGAAGAAGTAGCAAAAGCCGGAGTAGCGAAAGATCTGGGACAGTATTTTGCAGCGCTCACCAATATGCGTTCGGTTGGTGTTATGGGCGATGGCCGTACGTATGATTATGCGATTGCTCTTCGTGCTGTTATGACATCTGATTTTATGACAGCTGAAAGCGCGCAGCTTCCGTGGGAAGTACTTGCGATTGTTACCAGCCGTATTGTAAATGAAGTAAAAGGCGTTAACCGTGTGCTTTATGATTGCACAGGGAAACCGCCAGCAACAATTGAATTTGAATAATTAATATGTCTCGGGGCACAGTCGTTTTTTCTCCAAAGGCCAAAATCACTTAGCCTGCCGACATAAACAAAAAGGCCTTGCATTAGAGCTTTTTGGACTGCATCCCAAAATCAGGACAGTGAAATAAAAGACCTCCTGTTGTAGAATGAAAATTACAACAGGAGGTCTTGCTATGTCTAGAAAATATACCAAAGTAGAAACTATAGCAGCCGAGGTATTTCGCCGCAGATCTGCGGGCGAAACATACCGCCAAATCTCAGAAACATACCCCCTAACCTTCACACAAATAAAAAATCTTCTTTATCGACATAAACGGAAAAGGAACCTTATTGCAAAAGGATATGTTGTACGTAAAAAAGGACGACCTGTCAAAGACTCCCAAGATGCTGAGGTGTTTCGCAACAATGAGCTGATTGAGCTTCGTATGCAAATAGAAGTTTTGCGAAATTTTCTATTAGAAGTTGGAAGGATGTGAGAGCAAAATACCGTGTGGTCGAGCGATTGAGAAACAAGTATCCGGTGCAGTCGCTTTGTCGCATCTTAGAAATAACACGTAGCGGTTATTATGCTTGGCGAAAACGGATTTACGATCCAGATCAAGATGCTTGGCTCAAAAAGCAGGTTATGGCTTGTCAGCAGCAATGCAACTTTACTTATGGATATCGCCGGGTTCGGCTCTGGATTCAGCAACAAACCGGGCGAATTTTGAACGCTAAACCGGTCTTGCGTATTATGCGGAAGCTGGATGTTTTAGCGCAGATTCGCCGTGCACGTCCTTATACTTATTACAAACAGGCAATTCATCGCTACGAAAATCTGTTGCAACGGCAGTTTTATCAAGAAAAACCAAACTGTTTCTGGGCGACGGATATCACCTATATCCCTACAGCGCAGGGAATGGCTTATATGTGTGCAGTTATCGATTTATGTGGAAAAATGGTGCTGAACTATCGCATAGGAAATGATATGACTGTTTCTCTAGTAACCGATACAATTCAGGATGCATTAAAAAATGAAAAGGCCACTGATGGACTAGCACTCCACAGTGACCAAGGGTCGCAGTATACCTCAAGCGCATATTACAACCTAAGCAAAGAATACCACTTTCAACCATCAATGTCTAATAGAGGTTGCCCTTACGATAATTCATCCATGGAGAACTTCTTCGGTACATTGAAAGCGGAATGTTTAAATCGCATGACCTTTCCCAATCGGGAATTTTTATCGGAGATTGTTGCTGAATATGTATCATTCTATAACTATGAACGAATCAATTTAAAAAATGGCCTTACTCCTTATGAGATACGGAGTAAGGCCATGTAAAAACAAGTAATTCTACGATAGGCTTTTATTTTCTTGTCTACACTTTGGGGAGCAGTCCATTTCGAAGCTTGTGCAAGGTCTTTTTTTATGCTGAGTTTTTACACCGTATAGTAAATGGTTGCTTGTAACGGCGGCAAGGGAGTGCTTTTCTCTTTATCCGCTTCGGCAGCCACTTCCTTTTGCAGGGAACGACCAAAGGAAGGAGCTTGTTTTTTGCGTTTTTGTTTCAAACCGGACTGCCCCGAGGAGTAAGAGTCAACAGGGCGGATACGATTGATTCGTTGAATGCGTTCGATCATGACGAGGGGCCTCCTTTATGTTAAAATCGGTCATGTATGATGCGGGACCTTCATCCCTTATATCGTACAAAGTAGAAGAAGTCTTAAGGGGAAAGAGAAAACAAGAAACCCGAACGTTAAAGAAAAATAAAGAAACAAGGTTCATGTTTTCGTTGACTCACTCTGCTGATGCTGTTAAAATAAAACCGTAACCGCATACGGCTCGTATATGTTTGGGAATACGGCCCAAATGTCTCTACCGGACAACCGTAAATTGTCTGACTACGAGCGGAATCTCCAGCAGATGCCAGATAGTGCAGGGAAAGACTCCCTAGCTGCCGCACCGGACGGAATTTTCGCTCAGGCAAAACCCGCGAATTTTCTGGCGGTGTTTTTTGTTTGAGCGGGTAGCTGCGCTTATTCGGAAAATCAGGAGATTTCTCTAGGTATCAAAAAAATAGCAGACAGAGGAGAGACGCACATGTTGGAAAAGCTATTTGCATTGCGTGAAAGAAACACCAATGTAAATACCGAAATCACCGCAGGGATTACTACGTTTATGGCCATGGCCTATATCCTGTTTGTCAATCCCAGCATTCTGGGCGCCGCAGGGATGGACAAAAACGCCGTCTTGCTGGCCACTTCTATTGGAGCCGGTCTGGTTACAATTATGATGGGCTTGTTTGTTAACTATCCGATCGCCATGGCTCCGGGAATGGGCTTGAATGCATTCTACGCTTTTACTGTTATCATCGGTATGGGTGTACCGTGGCAGGCCGCTTTAGGCGCTGTTTTTATTTCTGGCCTTATTTTTATCTTGTTGACGGTTACTAGAGTTCGCCAGTTGCTGGTGGAAGGCATGCCCATGGTCTTGAAACAGGCTATTACTGTAGGGATTGGCTTGTTTATCACCGTTGTTGGTTTGAAGCTTTCCGGTATTATGAGTATTCGCTTATCGCTCATTCCGCCGACGATGGAAAAGATCGTAGCGGCACATGGTAATGGCACGCCGCTATCTTTTGAAACTATTATTGAGCTGGGCAAGCTGGGCAGCCCAGATGTGTTTTTAGCGTTGTGCGGTCTTTTTATTACGGCAATTCTGATGGGGCGTCAAGTAAAGGGCGCTATTTTGATCGGCATTCTGCTGACTTCGCTTGCAGGCATTGCCACGGGCATTGTTAACATTCCCGCCGGTTTTTCGCCGGTTTCCATTCCGGATTTTAGCCGCAATGCTTTTTTCGCCTTGGACATTATGGGCGCTTTGAATATGGGCCTCTTAACCATTATTTTTACGTTTACTTTTGTGGAACTCTTCGACGCCATGGGTACCATGGTGGGGATGGCTACGAAAGCCGGCCTGATGGACAAAACGGGACGCTTTCCCGGCATGGGTAAAGCGATGCTTACTGATGCCGCTGGTGTCAGCATCGGTTCGCTTTTGGGAACCAGCACCATTACCGCTTTTGTAGAAAGCGCCGCTGGCGTTGGTGTTGGCGGTCGTACCGGTCTAACGGCTGTGGTCTGCGGCTCGCTGTTCTTGTTATCTATGTTCTTCACACCGTTGGTGGGGTTAATTCCCAGCGCGGCAACGGCTCCGGCCTTGATTATTGTCGGTGCCTTGATGATGGAGTCAGTGCGCAACATTGATTTCACTGATTTTACCGAGTTTTTTCCTGCCTTTATGACCATTATTCTGATGCCTTTCACGTATAGCATTGCCAACGGTATTTCCGCCGGTTTGGTGCTATATCCGCTCTTAAAGCTCATCAATGGACGTGCTAAAGAAGTGCATTGGATTGTTTATATTCTGGCGGTGCTGGTGGTGCTGCGCTATATGTTCCTTGCGGAATAGGACGCAGCTACTTTTAAAATATCCTGTGAGGCGATGCAGCCACGACGCGGAAGAGGAAACTCTTCCGCGCCTGTTCTCCGGGTTTTCCTTCCGCAACAGGTCCGGTGCCGGAAGGAAAGGTGCAGGAGAATCGCAGCAAACATAGAACTGACCCAATATAAATGAGATGATGAAATGGTGAAATGCAAAAGGAGGCTGTTTATGAAGGTTGCTATCATAATGGGAAGCGATTCCGACTGGCCTAGGCTGGAAGGAGCGGCCAAAGTACTCAAGTCTTTTGGTGTGGAATGTGAAGTCATTGTGGCTTCGGCGCATCGTACGCCGGATGTGGTTCATGAGTTTGCTGCCGGCGCTGCTGAGCGCGGCGTGAAAGTCATTATTGCCGCCGCCGGCGCAGCAGCCCATTTGCCTGGCGTGATTGCCAGCTTTACTACGCTGCCGGTAATTGGTGTGCCGATTGCGGCAACGCCCTTGGCTGGATTTGACGCTCTTTTGAGCATTGTGCAGATGCCTTCAGGAATTCCTGTAGCTACGATGGCTGTGGACGGCGCCAAGAATGCCGCGATTTTCGCTGTGCAAATACTGGCTGTAGGCAATGAAAATTTAGCCGCCAAGCTGAAGGATTACCGGAAGAAGATGGCTGAAGAAGTAGCCGCTAAGGCGGACAAAGTAACAAAAATTTGGAATGAAGAAGCCGCAAAGGTATAAGGAGGATATACTCATGGAAAAGAAACCTCTCTATGAAGGTAAAGCGAAACAAATGTTTGCTACGGAAAACCCGGATGAATTGCTTGTATATTATAAGGATGACGCCACTGCTTTCAATGGTGAGAAAAAAGGCATCATTACCGACAAGGGTGTTCTGAACAATAAGATTGCAACCTTCTTTTTTGAATTGCTCGGCAAAGCTGGCATTCCCCATCATCTTCTCAAACGCCTTAGTGATCGAGAAATGCTTGTAAAAAAACTGACCATTCTGCCTGTAGAGGTAGTTGTACGCAATATTGCCGCTGGCAGCCTGGCTAAACGCTTAGGCTTGGCGGAAGGAACTAAAATGGCTAAAACCGTGCTGGAGTTCTACTATAAAGATGACGAACTGGGCGATCCTATGATCAACGACTATCATATCGCCGCTATGAACCTGGCTACGCCGGAGCAGATTCAAAAGGTATCTGAGTATGCTCTGAAAACGAATGAAATTCTTTCGGCGTATTTGAAAGAAAAAGATCTAGAACTGATCGACTTTAAATTGGAGTTCGGCCTATATAAAGGGGAAGTCATTTTGGGGGATGAAATTTCTCCAGACACCTGCCGCTTTTGGGATAGCAAGACCGGTGAAAAAATGGATAAGGACCGTTTTCGCCGTGACTTGGGCAATGTGGAAGAAGCCTATAAAGAAGTATTGTATCGTTTGACAGGAGAGAAATAAGCAATGATCGATGTGATGGACAACGATACTCTGCATGAAGAATGCGGTGTCTTCGGTATCTACTCCCATACGGAAGATGTGACGCATTGCACCTATTGGGGTTTGTATGCTTTGCAGCATCGGGGACAGGAAAGCGCTGGCATTGCCGTTACCGACGGTGCCTGGATGGATGTCCATCGCGGCATGGGGCTGGTGGGCGAAGTCTTTCGCCACCAGCTTCCTCATATGGAGAATCAATATATCTCCATTGGCCATGTGCGCTATTCGACAACTGGCTCCAGCCTTTTAGCCAATACACAACCGCTGATGGTGCGATACGCTGGCGGGACCATTGCCATGGCTCACAACGGTAATCTGACTAATGCCGGTTCGCTGCGCAAGAAGTTGGAAGAGGAAGGCTGTATTTTTCAAACGTCCATTGACAGCGAAGTGATTGTCAATTTAATTGCCCGTTCGCGCAAGGACAACTTGGAGGAAAAGGTTATGGAAAGCCTCCAAGATGTGGACGGTGCTTACTGCTTAGTGCTCATGACTGAAGATAAGCTCTTAGGCGTACGCGACCCGAACGGATTTCGGCCTCTTTGCGTGGGCCGTTTGAATGACGGTTATGTGATTGCTTCGGAGTCTTGTGCGCTGGATACGGTGGGAGCCGAGTTTGTCCGTGACGTAAAACCAGGGGAAATGGTAGTTGTGGATGAAAACGGTCTGCATTCGTTCCAATTTGCTAAACCGAAGCGGCAAGCGTTGTGCATTTTTGAATACATTTATTTTGCTCGCCCTGACAGTGTGATTGACGGCCAAAGCGTGCAACAGGCGCGTTTTGAAATGGGTCGCCAATTAGCCAGAGAGCATGGCGTCAAAGCGGACGTCGTCATTTCCGTGCCTGATTCGGGAACGACAGCCGCTTTGGGCTATAGTTACGAGTCGGGCATTCCTTTCATGGAAGGCCTGATGAAAAACCGCTATATTGGCAGGACGTTCATTCAACCGGAACAGAAGAAGAGAGATATGGGCGTACGCTTGAAGCTGAATGCCGTTCGGGCGGCTGTGACTGGAAAATCCGTTGTGATGGTGGATGACTCTATTGTACGCGGCACGACCAGTGGCAAAATCGTTCATATGCTTAAAGAAGCAGGCGCCAAAGAAGTGCATATGTGCGTAAGTTCACCGCCAATTTCTTGTCCTTGCTATTACGGCATTGATACTTCGGCTCGCAAGGAACTGATTGCTGCCAGCAAAAGCGTGGAGGAAATTCGCGAGTTTATTGGCGCTGATTCTTTGCATTATTTGACAATTGAAGGATTGCAAGGCTGTGTTGCTAATGTGGATGCCAGCCAAATGTGCTATGCTTGCTTTAATAATGACTATCCCACGGAGATCGAGTGCGAAGCGGAAATTGCAACCCAGAAATTTATTTTTGAGCAAAAGCGACGTTAATGGAGGAAGAGTGCATGTCTGAGATGAAGAAAAACGCGCCGTCCCTGACCTATCGCGACGCCGGCGTAGATATTGACGCCGGTAATGAGGCGGTGCAGCGGATGAAAGCGCATGTGCGCAGCACCTATCGGCCGGAAGTGCTTGGTGATATAGGCGGTTTTGGCGGTCTTTTCGCTTTAAATACGGGAAAATACCGGCAGCCTGTTTTGGTTTCGGGCACCGACGGCGTCGGCACTAAGCTGCGCCTGGCATTTCTGATGGACAAGCATGATACCATCGGCCAGGATGCGGTTGCCATGTGTGTAAATGACATTTTGGTGCAAGGGGCGGAACCGCTCTTTTTTCTCGACTATCTAGCGGTAGCTAAGGTCAGCCCCACCCAAGTGGCGGATATTGTCGGCGGCATTGCCAGGGCCTGCAAAGAGTCCGGTTGCGCCCTTATTGGCGGTGAAACTGCGGAAATGGCCGGTTTTTATGGTGAAGGCGAATATGATATCGGCGGCTTTGCTGTCGGTGTAGTGGAAAAAGAAGAGATCATTACCGGTGAAACTATTCAGGCCGGCGATGTGCTGTTGGGCTTGCCCTCGAGCGGTGTTCATTCCAATGGGTATTCGTTGGTGCGTAAAATTTGTTTGGATGTGCAAAAGCTGGATCTGAATACAGTAGTGCCGGAATTGGGACGACCGTTGGGAGAGGAGCTTTTGGAACCTACTCGTTTATATCCTAAGGCGTGTCTGCCTTTGTTCGGCCGTTTCGACTTGCGCGGCTTGGTGCATATCACTGGCGGTGGTTTTTACGACAACATTCCCCGCGTGTTGCCTGAAGGCACTGCGGTGGAAGTAGATATTGACGCTTGGCCGCGCCCAGCTATTTTTTCGCTTCTTCAAGAATGGGGTAATGTGGCTTGGCCGGAAATGTACCGGACTTTCAATATGGGTATCGGTATGCTTTTGGTAGTACCACAGGACCAGGCGCAAGCAGTGATAGACGATTTGGCGCAGCGCGGTGAAGCTTGCTATCGCATTGGTTCTGTCGTAGCTGGCAACGGTGAAGTGACTCTCAAAGGAGGCGAGTTCGACCATGACCGCTAAAAAGGCGTTGGGCGTACTTGTTTCCGGACGCGGCAGCAACCTGCAGGCTATTTTGGATGCCATCCATGCTGGCCGGTTGCCTTTGGCTAAGGTGGGGGTTGTCATCAGTGACAATCCGGAGGCTAAAGCATTGCTGCGTGTGCGCGGTATGGGCATACCGGCAGTGGTATTAGAGCGAAAAGCGTTTGCTGATCGGACTGCGTATGAAACTGCTCTGGCCGACGAACTAGAGCGGCATCAGGTGGATCTGGTAGTACTGGCTGGCTTTATGCGCATTTTGAGTTCTTGCTTCATTCAGCGCTTTCCCGGAGCTATCGTCAACATCCATCCTTCATTATTGCCTGCGTTTCCAGGCCTAGACGCCCAAGGGCAGGCGCTCCGTTACGGAGTTAAAGTGGCAGGTTGTACGGTTCATTTTGTAGACGAAGGCATGGATAGCGGCCCAATCATCTTGCAGGAAGCTGTGCCGGTTGAACTGGGGGATACAACCCAGACTTTGGCGGATCGCATTCTTCATGTGGAGCACCGGTTGTATCCGCGGGCGATTGCGTTGTTTTGCGAACAGCGGCTGGAGATTGAAGGACGACAGGTTCACATCCGAAGCGAAAAGTGAGGTAAAAATGATGAAAATTCGGCGCGCGTTAATTAGCGTTTCTGATAAAAGCGGCGTAGTGGAATTTGCCAAAGAGCTTTGCCAAATGGGCGTAGAAATCGTCTCTACTGGCGGCACGATGAAGACGTTGCGGGCAGCAGGGCTGCCTGTAACCTATGTAAGTGATATTACGGGATTTCCGGAAATCATGGACGGCCGTGTAAAAACATTGAATCCGTATGTGCATGGGGGTATTTTGGCTATTCGCGACAACGAAGCCCATGTAGCGGCTATGAAAGAGCATGGCATCACTGGTATTGATTTGGTGGCGGTGAATTTGTATCCCTTTCGCCAGACCATTGCCAAAGAAGGGGTAACCTTGGAAGAAGCCATCGAGAACATCGATATTGGTGGACCGGCTATGATTCGTGCGGCGGCGAAAAATTTCGCCTATGTAACAGTGGTAGTCAACCCCGAGCGGTACCAAACAGTAGTGGAAGAGCTGCGCCAAAGCGGCGAAGTGTCGGATAAAACACGGATGCGTCTTTCGCAGGAAGCGTACAGTCATACAGGCGAATACGATGCTTGCATTGCTCGCTACTTAGCGCAGCGTTTAGATGGCGAAGACGTTTTTCCTGTGACTTTGCATGGCGTATGGGAAAAAGCGCAGGACTTGCGTTACGGCGAGAACCCGCATCAAGCGGCCGCTTTCTACAAAGAAAGAGGCGCGAAAAGCGGCCTGGCAGCGGCACAGCAGCTGCACGGCAAAGAATTGTCCTTTAACAATCTGGTGGATTTGGAAGCGGCTTATGCAGTGGCGGCGGATTTTCCGCAGCCGGCAGCGGCTATTATCAAGCATACCAATCCCTGCGGCACCGGCATGGGGGAAACTCTGGCCGATGCGTACCGCAAAGCGCATAGCGCTGATCCGGTATCCGCTTTCGGCGGTATTGTCGGTTTAAACCGGGAAGTGGATGCGGAAACGGCCGGTGAGCTGAGCTCTATCTTTTTGGAAGCGGTGATTGCCCCTTCTTATACCAAGGAAGCGCTCGATATTTTGTCCCAGAAGAAGAATATCCGTCTTTTGGCGGCTCCGCTGCCCAAGCAGGGGCGTAAAGAATGGGATATTAAAAAAGTTTCCGGCGGCCTTTTATTGCAGGAAACAGATACTCAAGAACTCGTGGAAAGCGAACTGAAAGTTGTATCTAAGCGTCAGCCGACCGAAGCGGAATGGAAGCAACTGCGCTTTGCTTGGACGGTGGTAAAACACGTGAAGTCCAATGCCATTGTTGTAGCGGCGGATGATAAGACGCTGGGCGTTGGCGCCGGCCAGATGAATCGTGTTGGTTCAGCGGCCATTGCTTTGGAACAGGCTGGCGAAGCGGCTAAGGGAGCTGTTTTGTCTTCCGATGCTTTCTTCCCTTTCCGCGATACCATTGATACGGCGGCTAAATCTGGCATCACCGCCATCATTCAGCCTGGCGGATCTGTACGAGATGAGGAATCCATTCAGGCGGCCGACGAGCATGGCATTGCCATGGTCTTTACCGGCATGCGCCACTTCAAGCATTAAACAGAGAAAGAGGTGGGGTCGTGCGTATTTTAGTGATTGGCGGCGGCGGCCGCGAGCATGCATTGGTCTGGAAGCTGGCGCAAAGCAAACGGGTTTCTGCAATTTTCTGCGCACCCGGTAATCCAGGAATGGCGCCTGCGGCGCAATGCGTAAAGCTGGACGTAGAAAACCAGGAAGCGTTGGCTGCGTTTGCGATGGATAATGCCATTGATTTGACAGTGGTTGGACCGGAAGGGCCTCTTGTGGCAGGTCTTGTGGACTTTTTTGCCGCCAAAGGATTGCGCGCTTTTGGACCTTCCCAAGCTGCGGCTCGTTTGGAAGGCTCTAAACAGTTTGCCAAGGAAATTATGGCGAAATATGGTATCCCGACGGCGGACTTTGCTGTTTTTACTGAAGCGGAAGCTGCGAAAGAGTATGTACGTAAAAACGGCGCTCCCATCGTGGTCAAGGCCGACGGCCTTGCCGCCGGCAAGGGCGTAGTAGTTGCGATGAGCGAGGCAGAAGCGATTGCCGCCATTGACGACATGCTTTGCCAGGGGCGGTTTGGCAGCGCTGGCAACCGGGTGGTGCTGGAAGAGTTCATGCAAGGGGAAGAAGCGTCCCTGTTGGCTTTTGCCGATGGCAAGACAGTAGTGCCTATGGTGGCAGCCCAAGACCATAAACGCATTTTTGACGGCGATCAAGGGCCCAATACCGGTGGCATGGGCGCGTATGCTCCGGCTCCGGTGGCTACGGAGTCTATTTTAAAGCAGACTCTGGAAACTGTTTTGCAGCCTATGGTTAAAGCCATGGCAGCGGAAGGCTGTCCTTACAAAGGGGTGCTGTATGCTGGGTTGATGATCACTGAGAAAGGCCCTCGGGTAGTCGAATTTAATGCGCGTTTTGGCGATCCGGAGACGCAGGTGGTATTGCCTTTGCTGGAAAGCGATCTGGTAGAGATTATGCTGGCTTGTATGGATGGAACGTTGGACACGACAGAAGTGAAGTGGAAAAAGAGCAGCACGGTATGCGTGGTTATGGCGGCCGGAGGGTATCCGGAAAGCTATCAAAAAGGAGACGTGATCCGGGGCTTGGCTGAGGCTGCAGCAACGGGAACCGTTGTTTTTCACGCAGGGACGGGCTCGTCGGCGGATGGCGAAATTGTTACCGCTGGCGGCCGAGTATTGGGCGTGACCGCAAGTGGCGATGATATCGCTGGAGCAGTAGCTGCAGCGTATAAGGGCGTTTCTTGCATTTCCTTTAGCGGCATGCAGTACCGTAAAGATATTGCTTATCGGGCGTTGGCTCGCCGTTAGATTGTCTTTCAGGGGATCTTGGTTGACAGACTGTGAGAAATAGAACTATAATGTAAACGAATCAGGCTTCAACTAGGTAACGTTGTATTGAATAAAGCAGCGTTATCTTAAGCAGGCGGGGGCAGAGACCCCCGCACTTTTTATATAGGGGGACTTGGCCATGCGCAAGCGACACGCCTCGGAAGCAGCAACAGAGGTCCGGAACAAAAGGCAACAAATTCTGGATGCGGCAGGCGTGGTGTTTGCAAGAAAGGGCTATCATAAGGCGACAGTCGATGAAATCATTGCTTTGGCCGATACCGGTAAAGGCACAGTGTATAACTATTTTGTCAACAAAGAGCAGCTTTTTTATACATTGATTCAAGAACGGAGCGCTTCGTTTGAGCAAAATTCTGAAGCCATTCTTAGTTCCGGTGAACCGCCGCTGCAAAAAATTCATACATTGATTCGTGAGTTCTTAGCTTTTTTTGTAGTGAATGCGGACTTATGCCGTGTGATGATGCATGAATTGCGTGGCTTAGGCGCCCCGGAACTGGCAGCAGTGCCGCAGCAGACCATGGAAAAATACAATCAGTGGTTTTGTCGCAATATTGGCCGTTTGGAGGCTGTAATATCTCAAGGCATCGAGGCTGGCGCTCTACGAAATTGTGAAACGCGTATTGTGGGCTGTGGTATTTTTAGCGTGATTGTGATGATGGTATTTCAAGGATTTGTGAAAGACAATATTGACGAGATGGCAACTAGTATTAATGACATTGTGCTGTATGGTGTGGTTGCTTCTTCCTAATAAATAATCCCCGGTCGACTCAGCCAGTCGACCGGGGATTTCTATTGTTTTCGCACGATAGGAATCGCGCTCTTCCGTGCATACACTGGATGCACTTCGTTTAGTCAGTTATTCAGTTGTGGGACTGCCCAATTGTTTGCTGATACGACCGCCCCCTTACATGGTGACCGAAACTCTGCTTCCTCTTTCATTGGACTCACCCCTGACTGTGGTAGTTGCCGAGCTACCTGTCGCCACTGCTTCCGGCGACTTTCTCTTCATCTACCCTTTTCTTTGATTTAAGTATAACAAGAATATTGCGAAAAGTCAAGCGGCCTTCATGGCAGCCATCGAAGCCCTCGCTTTATTCCTGTTCATTCTCCATATCCCTCTGTTTTACCAGGCTGGCAGAATAGTACCTTGAAAATGCTCTTCAATGTAGTTACGAACTTCTGGAGAGTGATAGGCTTTGATTAGTAGCTGCAGTGAGCGGTTATCAGTTTCTCCTTCCCTCACGGCGATGACATGCGCATAGGCTGAAGAAGCGGGTTCCATGAGCAGAGCCTTGTTGGGGGCTAGTCCGTAGGAGAAGGCGTAGCCGCTGGGGATGCCTAATATATGAGCATCCTCCATATGTCTAGGGAGTGTGTTGGCCATTGCTGTTTTAAATACCAGTCCCAAGGGATTGCTCTGTATATCTTCCAGCGTGGGTGTTATCAGTGCATCTTGGCGCAAGGCGATGACACCGCTTTTATGAAGGAGAAGCAGAGCGCGGCTCAAACTGATCGGATCCTGCGGCAGGGCGACAATAGCGCCGCGCGGCAAATCATTGAGATTTGAAATTTTCTTTGAATAAAAACCCAGAGGGAAAAGCACGGTTTTGGCTGCAGCTTGCAGTTTGAAGCCACGATCTTTATTGACGGTTGTTAAATAGGCTTCCGGTTGAAAAAGATTGGCGTCTATTTTTTCACCGGCCAAGGCTTCATTAATTTTTACATAATCGTTGAACTTTACGATTTGAATTTGCAAACCGTCTTTTTCAGCGACATTTTGCACGACCTTCAAGATGTCTTCGTGCGGTCCGTAAATAATGCCCACCTTGATCGGCTTGACGGTGCTGGTCATGATGGCTACCGTGTAGCCAATGCCGATCATGATTACTAAAATACTTAAGATTAAAATGGCTAGTTTGCGATTCGACATAGAAAAACCCCCATGCAGGTGCAACGCAGCGTTGCTTCCGCACAGGGGCTGCACGTCAGATTAAAACGCTGGAACGATTGCACCTTGATATTTCTCGTTGATGAATTTTTTCACTTCTTCAGAGGTCAGCGCTTTCGTCAGCTTCTGAATTTCAGGACGATTTTCGTCTCCCTTGCGAATCGTCAAGATATTAGCGTAGGGAGAATCTTTTTGCTCAATGAACAAAGCATCTTTAGCCGGAACTAGTTTGGCTTCTAGCGCATAGTTCGTATTGATAACGGCAATGGCCAGATCCTCAAGAGAACGAGGCAGCTGAGGCGCTTCAAGCTCACGAATTTTCAAGTTTTTAGGGTTGGCTACAATATCGGAAATGGTGGCATTTACGCCGGCGCCTTCCTTAAGCTTCAGTAAGCCGGCTTTTTCCAGCAGAGAAAGGGCGCGTCCGCCATTGGTAGGGTCGTTGGGAATACCTACTTGAGCGCCGTCGGCCAAGTCATTAAGGTTTTTAATTTTTTGGGAATAAATACCCATGGGCTCAATGTGAACTTTTGTAGTATAAGCCAACTGCAAGTTGCGCTCGGAAATGAACTTGTTCAAGTAGGGCACATGCTGAAAGAAATTGGCATCCAATTCTTTATCCGCTACCGCAAGATTTGGACGTACATAGTCGTTCATTTCGACGATAACCAGGTCGATTCCTTCTTTAGCCAGAATCGGCTTGACGACGTTAAGGATTTCCGCATGCGGTACCGGCGTGGCACCGACTTTGAGGACGGTTTTAGCGTTTTGAGCCGCTGGTTTGGCATCGTTGCCGCCGCAGCCGGCAATGACCAAGGCCAAAGAGAAAAGAACTACCAGGAGCACCAGAGATCTTTTTTTCATAGAAATTACCTCCTTGAATTTGTTTATTTTTTATTGAGTTTGGCTGCAATCAGATCGCCGCAAGATTGGATGATCTGTACCTGTGCGACCAAGACGACAACCGTTGCCAACATCACATCACCGCGAAAGCGCTGATAGCCGTAACGAATGGCTAAATCGCCTAAGCCGCCGCCGCCGATGGCGCCGGCCATGGCGGAATAACCGACAAGGCTGATGACCATTAAGGTTAAACCAGAAATAATAGAAGGCATGGATTCCGGTAAAAGCACCCGAGTAATGATGGCTAAGGGCGAGGCGCCCATGGCCTGAGCGGCTTCCACCAGGCCGTAGTCTACTTCTTTAATGGCGGTTTCTACAATGCGCGCCAGAAATGGAATGGCGGCCAAGCTTAAAGGAACCACCGCAGCGTCAGTGCCGATGGAAGTTCCCGCGATCATGCGGGTTATGGGAATGATGGCTACCATCAAAATAATAAAAGGAACCGAGCGGCAGGCATTAACAATAGCTCCTAAAATGCGATAAAGAGCTAAATTTTCCAAGATATGCCCTTTGTCGGTTGTAACTAAGATGACACCCAAGGGAATGCCGAAAAGAGCGGCAACGAAGGAGGAAAAAGCTACCATATACGTGGTCTCGCCTAAAGACTTAACCAGCAAGAGAAGCATGTCTTGCGACATAGCCGATCACCTCAATTCCAAGATTGCGTTGTTTCAAATAAGCTAAAGCGTCATCCAGATCTGTTTGAGAGCCTGATAGCTCCAAAATCAGCGTGCCATACGGCGTGCTTTGGATGTGGTCGATGTTGCCGTAGAGAATATTCGGTGTGACCTGATACTGGCGAATCAATGTAGCGATGACAGGCTCTTCGGCGGACTGTCCCAAAAAGGACAAGCGCAGTACCAGATTGCCTTCGGGTAAGGGCGTGGGAGAGAAGGCTACGTCTGCAAAAATTTCAGGCAAATCATGATTAATGATGGTGCGGATGAATTCTCGTGTCGTATCGGTTTTGGGCTGGGTGAATACGTCTAAGACCGGCCCTTCTTCGCTGATAACGCCGTTTTCAATGACGGCGACGCGGTCGCAAATTTCTTTAATGACCTGCATTTCATGAGTGATAAGCACAATGGTCAATCCGAGTTGTTTATTAATGTTTTTCAGCAGCTCCAAAATGGCTTTAGTGGTCTGCGGGTCTAGGGCGGAGGTGGCTTCATCGCAAAGCAGCACCGTTGGTTGATTGGCTAGCGCGCGGGCAATGCCTACGCGCTGTTTTTGTCCGCCGGAAAGCTGGGCTGGATATTGATCGCGTTTATCGGATAACTCAACTAGCTCCAAGAGGCGGCTGACTTTTTGTTCAATTTCTTTTTTGCTGACTCCAGCCAATTCTAAAGGGAAGGCTACATTTTCAAATACCGTGCGGGAGGAAAGTAGATTAAAATGTTGAAAAATCATGCCGATTTTTTTGCGCGCTTCCCGCAGCCGATGTTCATTAAAGGAAGTCAGCTCTTGACCGTTAACGGTAACCTTGCCAGCAGTGGGCTGTTCCAGAAGATTGATGCAGCGAATGAGCGTGCTCTTGCCAGCACCGCTTTTGCCGATGACTCCAAAAATCTCTCCCTCTTCAATGGTGAGGCTGATGCCCCGCAAGGCGTGAACGGCTTCGGAGCCGCCGGAAGCGGGATAGGTCTTTTCAATGTTTTCTAGCTGAATCATGGTGAATCCCCTCTCTGCAATATGCATGTAAATACAAAAAAATCTCTTCGTGGCAAGCGAAGAGACGTCATGAGTACAACTCAGTTCTTCATCTGCCAGGCGTATCCTGCAGGAATTGGCACCGTTCACCTGTGTGATGGTTGCCGCGGCTTCATCGGGCCCGTCCCTCTGCCAGCTCTTGATGAAAAAATATGAAATTATTAGTTGCTAAAAATCAAGTGCTTACGGATGCAATTGATTACGTGAGAATAACTTTAGCACGCACCTAGACGACTGTCAAGAAGAAAAAAATTTCACGAACTAAAGAAGGAAAGAGATGAAGGGAGGACTTTGAAGGGAAAGAGAGAATAAGTATAAGATGTTCATGTGTTGATGAAAGGGGTAGTCTAATGGTAAATCCGAAGTTGAAGGATGTTCTTACCGACCATTTATGTGAAGCGGTGTTACAGTTGGAAACAGTGGAAGAATGTTATCAACTCTTTGAAGACATTTGTACAATCAGCGAGCTTAAAGCACTGGCGCAAAGGTTGGAAGTAGCTCGGATGCTGCGTAAAAAGCATACGTATGACGAAATTGTAGAACGTACTGGAGCCAGCACCGCTACGATCAGCCGCGTTAAGCGCTGTCTGCATTACGGTGCTGACGGTTATAAGCTGATCTTAGAACGCATGGAAGCAAAAAATGAGGCGGAGCAAGGAGACGAAGATATACATGAGAAAGAATGAGTTTGTTCCTAAAATTCCCTACGGTATGCGTGATTTCCTGCCGGGCGAAGTGGGGCAGAAGCGGCAAGTTGAGGAAAGTCTCATTCGCTTATTTGCTCGCTGGGGGTATGAGGAAATCATCACGCCTACAATGGAGTATATGGAAACATTGCAGGCAGGCAGTGAAGGAATTGAGGCGCATTTATATAAGTTTTTCGATCGCCATAATCGTCTTTTAGCCTTGCGGCCGGACATGACCACTCCCATTGCCAGAGTGGCGGCTACCCGCCTGAAGGATCAAGCGGCGCCTTTACGGCTGTGCTATTTAGCGAACGTATTTCGCTATGAAGAAGCGCAAGCTGGTCGGCAGTGCGAATTTTACCAAGCAGGAGTTGAACTTTTAGGGGAAGCAGGCGCTACGGCAGATGCTGAGGTAGTGGCTTTGGCGGTGGAAAGTCTGTTGGATGCGGGACTGGTTTCTTTTCAAATCAGCTTGGGACAAGTGGATTTTATCAACGGTCTTTTAGCCGAAGCCGGCCTAGAGGGAGAGCGGAGCCGTGAAATTCGTCAAGCCTTAACAAGCAGGGACTTAGTTGGCTTAGAAAAATTGCTCATAGACAGCGGTATTCCCGCAAGCGCGCAGCAACTTTTACGCCGCATTCCTTTGTTGCATGGCAAACTAGAATTGCTTGAAGAAGTTCGCGGTTTAGTGAATAACGACGTCAGTCGCCGAGCACTTGATAATTTAGCGCAAATTTACGCTTTGTTAGAGCATTATGGAGTAGCGGAGCATGTGGTTTTTGATTTGGGAGTTTTTCGGAATTTTTCCTATTATACAGGGATGGTCTTTGAAGCCTATACGCCGGGGCTGGGTTTTCCTGTACTTGGTGGCGGGCGATATGACCAATTGGCGGGAGCGTATGGGGAATCCTGTCCGGCAACCGGTTTTGCGCTGGGAATTGAACGGGTGCTCTTGGCACGGCAACGCCAAAAGATGGAAGTGTGCGCAGCGAAAAGCGATGTATATATTTCCTGGGAAAAGGACGGGGTCTGTCAAGCTATTCAACGGGCGACTGTTTTGCGTCAGGAAGGACTGCGGGTAGAGTTGGCAGCTCAGGAAGAAAATCGGACGGAGGCGAAACAGCGTTGCGAGAGCCGTTGCTGCGGGCGCCTTGAATACTATACAGGAGACTGATGTGATATGTGGCAGCAGCGTGTACGTCAGGTATGGGCAGCGCTTCATGCCGTCATAACCGACGAAGATCGAGATTTGGTGCAAGCCTATTTGAATGAGGCGGAACAGAATCTGTTTTGGGCTATGAACTTGCCGGATCAGTACCATTGTCTGGGGGTGGTTCGCAGCGCGAGAAAACTTGCGGGGAATCGGACTGACGTGGAAGTGCGCTTTCTCATTCGTTTAGCACTGCTTCATGATGTGGGCAAAAAAAAAGGCGATGTCAGCACCAAGGATAAAATTGCCATGGTGCTGCTTCATCGACTGGCTCCGAAAGCGCGCAAATGGGGCCGTGAAGGCAGGGGGGGCAGGGTTCGCAACGTGCGACACGCCATTCATGTCTATTTTCACCATCCGGAACGCAGCGCCCGTCTACTCAGGGCAGCAGGGTGCGAGGCGGCGTTGGTAGAGGCGGTAAAACGGCATCATAAAGCTCCGGAAGCAGGAGAGCCTCCGGAGCTGACCTTGTTGCGACAAGCTGACGATTTAAATTGAATAACCGTTAGTAGCCTCTTGTTTTGTCGACAATGTTGAACATTTCCCGGTCGTGGATGAGTCGAGTAAGATTGTCGGCAAATAATTTGATGGCTCGGTCCAAATAGTAAGGAGATAATGCTGCCATATGGGGTGTCAAAATGACGTTGGGCATGTCCCAAAGAGGCGAGTCGGTCTGCAGCGGTTCTTGGGCGAAGACATCCAGGCCTGCACCGCGGATACAGCCTTCTTGCAGAGCGGTAATTAAATCGGCTTCTACAAGGACTTCGCCGCGTGCGATGTTGATAAAATAAGAGGAGGGCTTCATGGCGCGGAACTGTTCCAACGTCAGCAGGCCCTTGGTTTCTTCCGTCAAAGGCAAAGAGACGACGACGAAATCACATTGCGGCAGCATTTCCATCAACTCATGGGGCTTGTAAAGCTGGTCGACGAAAAGCTCAGATGTTTCTTCCCTCTTCAGGGCGAGAACGTTCATGCTAAACGCTTTGGCTTTTTTTGCAATTTCTCGGCCAATGCTGCCCAGTCCCAAGATGCCGATGGTTTTATCGTGCACTTCGTCGCAGGATACTCGCTTCCAAAGATGCGCCGCCTGGTTTTTGGCGCAACCCGGCAGATTGCGGGAGAAAGAAAGCATCATAGAAAGAACGTGCTCGGAAACGGGAATGCCGTGAATGCCGCGCGAGTTGGTAAGCAGGCATTGGCTGCGTCGCATTTCGGCGAAGGTTAGTTTTTCCACACCAGCGCTGAGAGAATGAACCCAACGCAGACGGGAAGCTGACAAAAACAGCGGGCGAATGTCATTGAAGCCCCACGCTAGAAGAATATCGGCCTTGTCCATATGAACTCCGGCTTCTTCCAGGTCGCAGGAAACAATAGTGCTGCCTGGTGCGGCGGCTTCGATCATATCCCGATGTTCTTGCTTTAGCTTGTTGAGAACGACAATATGAAATGCGGGCATAGAAAAACCCTCCTGTAAACATTAAATAACGCGAATAGTTTTTCTTATTCGACATTCTTTGGCAAAATCCTACACAGCTTGACGAATCTTTTTACAAGTGTTAATATCTACGTATTAACACTTTAACTAGATAAAGAATTAACGAGAAAGAGGCGGCGCAATGACTTCGAGTGATATGAATTACCTGACGGTAGCTTTGCCTAAAGGGAAATTATTTGCCAAAGCGGCGGAATTGTTGGGACGCATTGGCTATACGGCCGATGATCTTAGCGAGAAATCGCGCAAATTGGTATTGACAAACGAAGAAAAGAAAGTGCGCTTTATTATTACTAAGACTGCTGATTTGCCGACCTATGTAGAATATGGAGCGGCGGATGTGGGCATTATTGGCAAAGACGTATTGCTGGAAGAAGAGCGGGATGTCTACGAACTACTAGATCTTGGCTTTGGTCGCTGCCGTTTGATGGTGGCAGTGCCACGGGCCATGAAGCGGGAGAAACTGAGTGACTATGCGCACATGAGGGTCGCTACAAAATATCCCAAAGTGGCAGAACGCTTTTTCTATCAGCAGGGAATCCAGGTGGAGATTATTAAGCTTAACGGCTCTATTGAATTGGCGCCTATGGTGGGGTTGGCGGAGCTGATTGTGGATATCGTAGAAACTGGCACAACTTTGAAGGAAAATCAGCTGGATGAAATCGCGCCAATTGAAGAAGCGACAGCTCGGTTTATAGCCAACCGTGTAAGCTTTAAAATGAAGTTTGACCGTATCCAAGCTATGGTGGAAGGCCTCCGTGCCTTACTGCAGGAGGAGGGGAAGTAATGATTCGCAGAAAAAAGGCTAGCGATTTAGGTCGTGAAGGCTGTGAAGCGCTGTTGCGCAAACCTGCGTTTGATGAAGTGGAGTTGGGAGAAAAAGCCAAGGCGCGCATTAAAGAATCCTTCGGTGAGGAATTATCCGCTGTGCAGGTTGTACAGCGGATTGTAGATGATGTGCGTTATCGCAAAAATGAAGCTCTTTGCGACTATACGCAGCGCTTCGACGGGGCGCTGCTGACGGCGGATACGCTGGAAGTAACGGCGGCGGAGTGGGAAGAAGCCTGTCAAGCGGTGGATGAGGCGTTGTTGACAAGCATTCGCCGGGCGGTGGCCAATGTGCGCCGCTATCACAGTGAACAGCTGCCTAAATCCTGGCTGACCTATCGGGAGCATGGGGCCATGCTAGGACAGAACAGCCGGCCGTTGGACCGAGTCGGTTTGTATGTGCCAGGCGGTACGGCCACCTATCCTTCGTCAGTTATCATGAACGCGGTTCCAGCGGCGGTTGCAGGTGTGCAGGAAATTATCATGGTAGCTCCGCCAGACCGTCAAGGCCGGTTAGCAACCTGCGTGCTGGCGGCGGCGCGCGAAGCGGGAGTACATCGGGTATTTAAAGTAGGTGGCGCCCAAGCCATAGCTGCGCTGGCCTTTGGTACGGAAACCGTGCCCAAAGTGGACAAAATAACCGGACCTGGAAATATTTTTGTTACTTTGGCCAAGAAAGCTGTTTACGGCCATTGTGATATTGATATGCTAGCTGGGCCCAGCGAGATTTTGATTTTAGCAGACGACAGCGCACGGGCGGATTATATTGCTGCTGATATGCTTAGCCAGGCCGAACACGATGTGTTGGCTTCGAGTGTGCTGCTTACGGACAGCGAAAAATTGGCGGCAGCGGTGGAAACCGAGCTGGAGCGTCAGTTGGCGCTTTTGCCGCGGCGCGAGATGGCGGCGGCGGCTTTGGGAAAAAACGGTCTAATTTTGGTGGCGAGCTCTCTAGAGGAAGCGGCGGAACTGGCCAATGTGGCCGCACCGGAGCACTTGGAAGTGCTGACCGCGCAGCCGTTTGCCCTTCTGCCGCAATTGCGGCACGCAGGAGCTATCTTTTTAGGTCCCTACTCACCGGAACCTTTGGGAGATTATTTCGCCGGCCCCAACCATGTACTGCCCACAGGCGGCACGGCAAGGTTCTATTCGGTACTCAACGTAGAGACGTTTATGAAGAAAACCAGCTTGATTGCGTATACGCAAGAAGCGCTGACCGCCGTGGCGGATGATGTTATCCGTTTAGCGGAAGCGGAAGGCCTGCAGGCTCATGCGAATGCAGTGAAGGTGAGGAGGAATGACTGATGTGGACGTATCGTCCCGGTTTGGAAGAACTGCCGGTATATAATGTGGAAGAAAGCGATTGGGCTGTAAAACTGGATGCTAACGAAAGCCCTTTTAATCTGCCGCCTCGGGTGGCGGAACGAGTGGAAGACCGTTTGGCTTGTTTAGCGTTCAATCGTTATCCTGATTTGGGGAAAATAGGGTTGCGGGAGATGCTGGCTGAGTCGTATGGGTTAGCGGTAGAAGAGGTACAGGTAGGCGGCGGTTCCAGCGAGATTTTGGCTGCAATCTGTCATGCTTTGGGAGGACCAGGGCGAGGAATTGTCTACCCGACGCCTTCTTTTTCCATGTATGGCATTTACGCGAAAATCACGGACAGCGTGGCTGTGCCGGTTCCTCTCAATGAGCAATACCAGCTGGATGCGGCCAAAGTTTTGCAAGCGGCCAGAGAGAACAACGCCGCGTTGATTTTGCTTTGTAATCCCAATAATCCCACAGGGTCGGTGACGCCGCGCGAGGAAATCGAGCGTATTATTGCCGGTGCACCTTGTCCGGTAGTGGCTGATGAAGCGTATATGGAATTTTATGGGGAGTCTGTAGTGGATTTGCTGCCGAAATACAGACATCTTATTGTGGCCAGAACCTTCTCCAAAGCCTATGGACTGGCGGCGGCGCGGGTGGGCTACATGCTGGCCGATGCACAGGTTACGACGATGATCAGCAAGTTGATGATGCCCTATCATGTGAGCGCTATCTCTTTGGTGGTTGCGGAAACAGTGTGGCAAATGCGTGACGAGTTTCAGCCTTTGATTGACACCTTGGTGTTGGAACGCAAGCGTTTGGCGGTGGAGCTGGCTAAAATTCCAGCCCTGACAGTGTATCCTTCGGAGACGAATTTCATCTTTGGCCGCAGCGCTCAAACGCAAGACATGGTAGCGTATTTAATGGAAAAACGCATTTGTATTCGCAATTTTGGCGGCGATTTAAGAGACTGCTTTCGTATCAGCGTAGGCAACTCTATGGAGAATGATGCGTTGCTGCGCGAAATGCGGGCCTTTTGGGAGAGAAGCTAGTGCGCACGGCTGCGGTGGAGCGCCGCACAGCGGAAACCAAGATTTGCCTTTCGGTGCAGCTGGATGAGCCGAAAACACCGATGGTGCAAACAGGTCTTGGCTTTTTTGACCATATGCTGATATTACTGGGACGGCACGGCTTTTTTGGCTTGCAGTTGGAAGTGCAGGGCGACCTGGAAGTGGACGGTCACCATACGGTGGAAGATACCGGCATTTGCCTGGGGCAAGCGCTGCAGCAGGCGATGGGAGATAAAGCCGGCATAGCGCGCTATGGCACAGCCTTTGTGCCGATGGACGAGGCTTTGGCGATGGTCAGCTTGGATATCAGTGGCCGACCATATCTTGTTTTTGATGCACATCTGCCCGTTGGCAAGGTAGGCGAGTTTGACTTGGAGCTGGTCGAAGAGTTTTTGCGGGCCTTGTCGGTGCATGCCGGGCTGACCTTGCATGTGCGCTTGTTGTCCGGTAAAAACGCCCATCATATGGTAGAAGCCATCTTTAAAGCGTTGGGACGGGCACTGGCGGACGCTATGGCTAAAGACAGCCGGGTTAGGGGCGTTCTTTCGACGAAGGGCAGCTTGGATTAGAGAAAAAGGCATGGAGGAGAGAGGCGTATGATCAACATTATTGATTACGGTCGGGGTAATCTGCACAGTGTGCAAAAAGCCTTGGAACGGCTGGGAGCCGAGGTGCGCGTCTCGTCCAAGCCAGAAGATATCTTGAGCGCGGATAAGGTGATTTTGCCAGGGGTCGGCGCTTTTGGCGACTGTATGGGAAACCTGGAACGCTACGGCTTGGTTTCGGCTATTCGAGAAGCAGCTGCGTCCGGCAAGCCGTTATTGGGAATTTGTCTAGGCCTGCAAATGCTTTTTGAGGGTAGTGAAGAAGATCCTGGCGTGCCGGGACTGGGGATTTTCCCCGGTCAAGTTAAGCTGCTAGAGGCTCCTGGACTGAAAATCCCGCACATGGGCTGGAACAGCCTGACTTGGCAGCAGGAATCGATTTTATTTCGAGGGCTGCCGGAGGGGAGCTTCGTTTATTTCGTGCATAGCTATCATGCAGTGCCGGAAGATGCATTGCTGGTGACGGCGGTGACAGAATACGGCGGGGACGTAACGGCCGCCGTTGGCAGCGGCAATGTGCAGGCAGTGCAGTTTCATCCGGAAAAATCCGGAACCGTGGGGCTGCAGATCTTAAAAAACTTCAAGGAGTGGCAGCCATGATACTTTTTCCGGCAATTGATATTCGCGGCGGCAATTGCGTCCGTCTTACAGAAGGTCGTTTTGACCAGGAAACGGTCTATGGCCATAACCCTGCCGCTATGGCGCTGCGTTGGCAGGAGGCTGGCGCGGAATACCTGCATGTAGTGGATCTTGACGGCGCTTTAGCGGGCAAGCCTGCTAATTTGGCAGCGGTAGAAGAAATTTTAAAAATTGTAAACTTGCCTGTGCAGCTTGGCGGCGGCATTCGCAATCTGCAAACGGTGGAGCTGCTTTTAGCTAAAGGTGTGCGCCGGGTGATTCTTGGCTCCGTAGCGGTGCGTCAGCCAGAATTAGTTAAGGAAGCCTGCCGTCTTTTCGGTGACGCTATTGTTGTGGGCATTGACGCCAAGGACGGTGTTGCAGCGGTGGAAGGCTGGGGAATCAGTGGCGGCATGGAAGCGACGGAGCTGGCAAAACGTATGGCAGCTGTAGGCGTCGCTCGTATTATTTACACCGATATCAGCCGTGACGGAACCCTGAGCGGCGTCAACGCCGAAGCTACGGCACTTTTGGCCGAAGCGGCCGGTATTCCGGTTATTGCTTCGGGGGGCGTCAAGGATTTAGGGGATATTCGTGAAGTCGGACGCGTCTCGTCTCGTGGCGTAGAGGGTGTCATTATCGGCAAGGCTTTATATACAGGCACCTTGGATTTGCAGGAGGCTTTGCAAGCAGCGAAAGGAGGCGAACCGGTATGCTGACGAAGCGTATCATTCCCTGTTTGGACGTAAAAGATGGCCGGGTGGTCAAAGGGACTAATTTTGTCGGCCTCCGTGACGCTGGCGATCCGGTGGAGCTGGCATCGCGTTATGATGGCGAGCTGGCGGATGAACTGGTCTTCCTTGATATTACCGCTTCTTGCGAAGAACGCAATACCATGGTGCAGGTTGTGGAGCGCACGGCGTCACAAGTCTTTATTCCCTTTACCGTCGGCGGCGGTATTCGCGGCGTGGAGGATGTGCGGCGCATGCTGACGGCTGGAGCCGATAAGGCTTCTTTTAATACGGCGGCGGTCAAAAATCCTCAACTACTGCGCGAATGCGCTAACGCTTTCGGGCGGCAGTGCATTGTGCTGGCAGTAGATGCCAAAGCCTGCGGCGATAATCGCTGGGAAGTCTATGTCAATGGCGGCAGGACGCCGACAGGTATGGATGTGTTGGAATGGGTCCGTAAGGCTACGGAATTGGGAGCCGGAGAAATTCTGCTCACAAGCATGGACAAGGACGGCACAAAAGACGGCTATGACATTCCTCTGACACGCGCTGTAGCAGAGGCTGTCAATGTGCCTGTGATCGCGTCCGGCGGCGCCGGCGAAATGAGTCATTTTTATGATGTTTTGACTGCTGGCAAAGCGGACGCGGTGCTGGCGGCTTCGGTATTTCACTATGGACAATTTACAGTGCGGCAGGTTAAAGACTATTTGCGAAGCCGACAAGTGGAGGTGCGTTATTAATGGAATGGGAACAATTGAAATTTGACGACCAAGGACTGTTGCCGGCGGTCATTCAGGATGAAGCAACAAACGCGGTGCTAATGGTCGCTTATATGAATAAAGAAGCGCTGGAGAAGACTCTGGCAAGCGGCGTGACTTGGTTTTTCAGCCGCAGCCGGGGGCGGCTGTGGCAAAAAGGAGAAACCTCTGGTCATGTGCAAAAAGTAAAGGATATTTTTTATGACTGTGATGGCGATACGCTGTTGGTTAAAGTGGAGCAAAGCGGTGTAGCTTGCCATGAAGGCACATTTTCTTGCTTCAGTCGCCGTTTGGAAAATAAGAAGGCTGTATTAGCGCCGGAAGTGGACGCCTCCGAGGTGTATGGCGCATCGCTGCCGGCCGTGCTGGGTGAAGTGTATGATGTCATCCATCAGCGCAAGGTGGCGCCTGTAGAAGGATCTTATACAACGTATCTCTTTGAAAAAGGACAAGATAAGATTCTTAAAAAAGTCGGCGAAGAGGCGGCGGAAACCATCATTGCCTCGAAAAACCATGATGCCGGGGAAATTCTCTATGAAATGGCTGATTTGTGGTATCATTGTCTAGTGCTGTTGGCCTTCCATGAGCTGACGCCGCAGCAGCTGCTGCTGGAGCTGAAAGGGCGTCGTAAAAAGGGCAAGGGGGGAAAGGTCTAATGCGAAAGCCAGCGGGGCAGGAGTTTATGAAAAAGACCCGTCTAGATGGCGGTGTACCGACGCCGCAACAGATGGGGCTGGCGCAGCCGCGGCTGGAAACGGAGGTTGACCGCAGTCTTCCTATTTACAACTTGCCGCAGCCAGACACCTTTCCGGCTATGCCGGTGGATTTTCTGGCTTTTATTGAATTACGCACAAGCGTCCGCGAATATGCGGACAAAGCTTTGACTCAAGAGGAGCTGTCCTTTTTACTTTGGTGTACGCAAGGAGTCAAGCAGGTAGTACCGAGGGCGGCTACTTTTCGTACGGTTCCTTCCGCCGGGGCGCGGCATGCATTGGAGACATACTTGCTTATTAACCGTGTCGAAGGAGTAGAACCAGGGCTGTACCGCTTTTTAGCGCTGGATCATCAATTGCAGCAGCTGAGCACGGAAGCGGCTTGGCCGGCAGTGCTCAGTCATGCTTGCAAAGGACAGGAAATTGTGAAAAACAGTGCGGTCAGCTTTTTCTGGGTGGCCGAATCGCCGCGCATGACTTGGCGTTACGGTGAACGAGGTTATCGATATTTATTTTTAGATGCGGGCCATGTTTGTCAGAATTTGTATCTTAGCAGCGAAGCGGTAGGCTGTGGCTGCTGCGCCATTGGCGCCTTTGATGATGAATCGTTGCATGATCTTTTAGATTTGGGCGAAGAAGAACGCTTTGTCGTCTACGGGGCGGCTGTAGGGAAAAAGTATAAAGTCGAATAGGGACTACTAGAGAAAACCGCGCAAGCGGTTTTCTTTTTTGCTTCTTAACTCGCTGCACTCAAACAGGCGAAACTGTCATCTGTCTCCACCAGCATTTTCGCCCTGCGGACCGTCTAGCTCCAATAAAAGTCTCAAATACAATCACGGCCGCCGTAGCCTCAGTCGTTCCCTCTGGTCACTCTAGTGCTTCTTGTTCAAAGCTTAATTTCCCTAAAATAACAGAAAATTAAAAGAAGGATAATCCTTATTTGTGAAGAAATAAAACTGTAAATCTATTAATAGGAGGAGATATACATGGCTTATGGAAAAAACGAGTCCCGAGAAGCAAGTCCGTTGGAACAGACGTTGATTTGGCTGCGTGAGGATTTGGTGGGCGAACTGGAAGCCATCAATCAATACCAGTGGCATATTGACAATATTGATAACGAAGAAATTAAGGGGCTTTTGGCTCATATACGGGATGACGAAAAAGAGCATGTAGCAGAATTGACTCATTTAATTACTCGGGTTGACGAGATTCAAAAAGAAAAGTTTTTGGAAGACCATACAGCAGGCGGCGAGCAGGTCGTTGCTGGTAAAACGGAAGAGGCTCCGGCCATGACAGTAGGCAGCTTGTTCGGGAAAAAATGAGGAGGGATAAACATGGATTATTTGGATCGTAAATCAGCGCCTTTGACAGATGGAGAATGGGCCCGTGTAGACCAGGCGGTAGTTGAAACAGCGCGTACTATGCTGGTGGCGCGGCGCGTGATAGATGTGTTGGGACCCATGGGGTCGGGGGTGTACAGCATCCCCTATTCGGTATTCAGCGGTAAGTCTCCAACTGGTATTGATATGGTAGGAGAAACAGAAGAGTTTGTGGTGGAAGCCAGCCATCGGGCGACGGTGAATCTGCCAATGTTGTATAAGGATTTTAAAATCATGTGGCGCGACGTGGAGGCGGACCGTCATCTAGGGTTGCCTTTGGATGTATCGACAGCAGCTGTGGCCGCCAACTATGTAGCGGTCCAAGAAGATGCCCTGATTTTTAACGGCAATGCCGAACTAGGACATGCCGGGCTCTTTAGCGTGGCTGGTCGCCTGACGCAGAAGATGGGCGACTGGAGCGAGATGGGAGCGGCTTTGGCAGACGTAGTGAAAGCGGTAGGCGCTCTATCAGAAGCGGGGCATTATGGGCCGTACGCCATGGTGGTGAGCCCAATGCTGTTCGGCAAGCTGGTACGCGTTTTCGGCAATACGGGTATGTTGGAACTGGATCAGGTAAAGGCTATTCTAACTGGCGGTGTTCATTATTCGAACGTTATCTCCGGCAATAAAGCTGTTGTTTTGGCTACTGGTACACAGAATTTGAATCTGGCTATCGGTCAGGATATGGCGACTGCTTATATGGGCGCCACGAATATGAACCATGTGTTCCGTGTGCTGGAAACGGCAGCTCTGCTGGTGCGTCGCCCGGATGCTATTTGCACCTTGGAAGGCTAGAGAACTGTATGCATTGACTTTGAGCAAGCTGCCTCGGTTAAGGGGCGGCTTGCTTTTTGTTTTCGCTGGCTTTTTCTGCTGTGCTGCGGATCGTTCCTCCGTTTCTCTTTGTATGCTATAATTTTAATAGCAGATTTTAGGGAGAAATGATGGGAGCGCAAGATGGGAATTATACGGGTGCAACAAGTAGGCAAAGCCTTTGGTATAGAGACGTTGTTTCAAAATGTATCTTTTGAAGTGCGGCGTGGCGATAAAATAGGCATTATTGGGGCCAATGGCGCTGGCAAGACAACGCTGTTTCGCTGCCTTTTGGGAACCGAGCAGCATGACGAGGGGCAGATTTCCTGGCCGACTGGCGAAACCGTGGGTCATGTAGAGCAGCAGGGCGATTTTGGGACGGTTACGCTCTATGAAGAACTGCGTCAGGCGTATGAGGATGTGCTGGCTTGCGGTGAAGAAATGCGGCGTTTGGAAAAAGAATTGGCTGACGAAAAAGAACCGGAAGAGCTGGAACGGAAAATGGCGGCTTATGCTCGAGCAACAGAGCATTTTGAACGCGGCGGCGGCTATGAGGTAGATGCAACTATTCGCAAGGTGGCCTTTGGCTTGGGTTTTACAGAAGAAGATTTTGGGCGGGAAGCGGCTGCTTTTTCGGGCGGGCAGAAAACTCGTATTTTGCTGGCCAGGGCGCTTTTGCGGCAGCCAGATTTTTTATTTTTGGATGAACCGACCAACCATTTGGATATTGCCATGACGAAGTGGCTGGAGGAGTTTTTGCGCGGTTATGCCGGCGGCATGCTGATCATCTCTCATGACCGCTATTTTCTGGATCGCGTGGCCACGCGTATTTTGGAGCTGGAAAGCGGCACGGTTACTGCTTACGAAGGAAATTACAGCCGCTATTTGGAGCAAAAGGCGCTGCGCATGGAGTCCTTGCAACGGGCTTATGAGAAGCAGCAGACCGTCATTGCGCAGACGGAGGAATTCATTCGCCGCTATAAGGCGGGAGTTAAATCGAAGCAGGCTCGGGGGCGTGAGACTCGCCTGGCGCGCATGGAGCGTATTGTGCTGCCGGCTTCGCAAGCTCGCTTTGATCACTTTGCCTTTTCGCCGCCGGCGGAATGTGCGGAACGAGTACTGGAGTGCAAAGACATTGCAACTGCCTATGGAAGCCGTATCATTTTTGAAAAGCTGTCCCTCTTAATTCGGCGCGGCGATGGCGTAGCGTTGGTGGGGCCGAACGGCGCAGGAAAGACGACGCTTTTGAAGCTCATTCTGGGAGAACTAACGCAGCTCCGGGGCGAAATCAAGCTGGGAAATCGCGTCAAAGTTGGTTACTTCGCACAGGAGCATGAGACGCTCTATGGTCCGCACCGCTTGCTGGACGAAATTATGAGTGAGTACCATTTAAGTGAAGAGCGCAGTCGCGGTTATCTGGGGGCTTTTTTATTTCGCGGCGACGACGTGTATAAGCGCATTGATGACTTGAGTGGCGGCGAAAAGGCAAGGCTCGCTTTTTTGAAGCTCCTGCTGTCGGGGGCTAATTTTCTGGTGCTGGACGAACCGACTAACCATTTGGACATTCCGGCGCGTGAAGCGGTGGAAGAAGCGATTATGGCTTTTCCGGGCACTTTTTTGGTAGTGTCTCATGACCGATATTTTCTTGACAAAGTGGCCAATTGCATTTTGGAATTGGAAGACGGCGTTTTGCGGGAATATGTGGGCAATTACAGCTACTATCAAGAACAGAAGGAAGCGGCGCAGCAGCAATTGGTGAACGAAGTAGTTGTGGAACCGGTCAATAAACCAAGTAGTGGGCAGAAACCAGTGTCAATTAGCCCTAAAGAAGAACCTGCGCCAAGTGCCCTGAGTGCTTCCAGGCGCAAAGGCGATGCGGAGCGTAAGCTGCCTAAGCTGGAGGAACGCATTGCCGAATTGGAAATGTTGTTGAAATGGAACGAGCAGCAGTTGTACTTGCCTGAAAATCTGGAGCAGCCAGAAGAAATGCAGCGCTTGGCCGAAGAAAGAGAAATCCTGGCGGCGCAGCTAGACGACGTTTATGCCCAGTGGCTGGAGCTGCAGGAAGAATAATGCCTAGAGGCAGGAATTTAGCAGTGGAAAGCGAAATCTTATAGCAAATAAAAAGACGAAATACAGAGAGACAGAGGAAGCAGAGGAGACGCAAGAGAAAGTAAGTTTCTCTGCAGTTCCTCTGTTTACTCTGTTACTCTGTGTTCAATGATACTAAGGAGTTTTTATGGAAGTCATCACCGGGACGGTGGATTCCGTCACCTATCAAAGTCCGGATGGCCGTTTTGCCGTATTTCGCATGAAGCTGGATGGTCGTACCGGCGCTTGCACTGTAACAGGTCAAATGTCAGCACCCTTAGTGGGGGAGGCTGTAGAAGCGAGCGGCGAATGGGTGGAGCATGCCCGTTTTGGTCGGCAGTTCAAGGTGGTGTCGTTGAAGCGCGTCGCTCCTACTAGCGTCAAAGGAATTGAGCGATTTTTGGCTTCCGGCGTTGTCAAAGGCATTGGACCGGCTTTGGCCGCTCGGATGGTGCAGCGCTTTGGAGAGCGAACGTTGGATGTACTGATGGCATCGCCTAAGCGTTTGGCGGAAGTGGATGGAATTGGCAAGAAAAAAGCACAGTCCATGCATGACGCATATAATGAGGTTTCCGAGCAACGGGAGTTGATGTTGTTTTTGGAAATGCATGGCGTCAGCGGTGCCTATGCAGGTAAGATTTTTTCCGTCTACGGCTCGCTGTCGCAAGAGGTACTGCAAAATAATCCGTATCGACTGGCGGCGGAAGTGGACGGTATTGGCTTTCGCACGGCAGATCAAATGGCGCAGGCTATGGGCCGGCCTAGAAATAGCGATGAGCGTTTGGAAGCGGGCATTGAATATGCTTTATCTCTTGTGGGGCAAGCCGGACACTGCTGCATTCCAGAAGAAATGCTGCGCAGTGAGTGCAGCAAACTTTTGGGCGTGGATTCGCTGGAGGTGGGAGAGTGTTTGCGGCGTCTTATAGCAGAAGACGTACTGTGCAGCGAGGCCTGGGAAGGCTTGACACTTCTCTATCCCTGGTATTTGTATCACGCGGAAACTAGAGTGGCTCACCGCTTTAAACAACTGGCCTGCCGGGCTCGTGCGGGACGCTCTGCAAACTATAAAAATCTTGTAGAGCAGTGGGAAGATCAGGCTGGCTTACAGCTGGCAGAGGCCCAGCGTCAGGCTATGTTGGCGTCGTTGCAGCATGGGGTGTTGATTTTGACAGGCGGCCCGGGAACCGGTAAAACAACGGTGGTTCGCGGTATGCTGGAAGTGTTGGAAAAAGAAGGTTTCAAGATTCTTCTCGGCGCGCCGACCGGCAGAGCGGCTAAGAGGCTGGCGGAAGCTACTGGCAAAGAGGCGTCTACGGTGCACCGTTTGTTGGAAGCTTCGGTTGACGGTTCCGGGGCACAGGTGTTTTTGCGGGACGCCGACAGGCAGCTTGAAGCGGACGTGGTGATTTTGGATGAAGTGTCCATGATGGACATGCCATTGACAGATAGTTTTCTGCAAGCCGTGCCGGATGGTTGTCGAGTTATTTTTGTAGGCGATGCAGATCAACTGCCTTCGGTGGGGCCGGGAGCCGTACTGAAGGATCTAATGCGTTCAGAGGCTGTGCCGGTCGTGCGTCTTACCGAGGTATACCGCCAGGCCCAAGGCGGTGGTATTGTAGAAAATGCCCACCGCATTAATGGCGGCTATACGCCGGACTGCCGCAGCAGCCGGGACTTTCAGTTTTACCCATGCAGCAGCGATGAAATGACGGCGGAGATGGTAGTGCGCCTGTGCCAGGAAGAGCTGCCAGCGCAAGGCTATGACATGCTGAGGGATATTCAGGTGTTGTCTCCGATGCATCGTCTGGCTTGTGGTGTGGAAAATCTCAACAAGCTGTTGCAGCAAGCGGTCAATCCGCCAGAACCGGGCAAAGGGGAATTGAATTTACCTTACCAGGTGTTGCGCTTGGGAGATAAAGTTATGCAGATTCGCAATAATTACGAAAAAGGGGTATTCAACGGAGATATTGGCCAAATTTGCGAGTTGGCCGACGGTAAGGCGATCGTGCGCTATCCAGAGCAAAAAGTGGTCTATGAAGCCGGTGAAGGCGATCAACTTCTTTTGGCCTATGCGATGAGTGTGCACAAAAGCCAGGGCAGTGAATATCCGGTGGTTATTTTGCCGCTTGTGCCGGGGCATCATCGCATGCTGCAGCGTAATCTTTTCTACACTGCGATTACCAGAGCGAAAGAAAAAGTTGTTCTTCTTGGCAGTCAGGCGGCCATCAATACGGCTGTGGGCAATGATCGGACGAAGAAACGGTATTCGTTGCTGGCAGAGCGCTTAAAAAGCGAGACATGCTAAATTTGGAGCCAATCATTTATTCACATCTCATGCTAAAGCGACTCTTTTAGTGATATAGCTTAATACGTTTGTGTTTTCCTCGAAGGAGGCGTATTTTCTTGTTGGGGACATTAGTCAAAGCGTGTTTGGACTTGGTGTATCCTCCTAAATGTCCTGGATGCGGTAAAGCGGTAGCGGAACATGGGCAATGGTGTCCTTTGTGTTTGGGACCGGTGCTTTCCCTCAAAGCATTGTCACCTGTCTTGCATCGGCTGAAGCATCTTGCAGGTTGTTTTGTTGTCTGCCAGTACGGCGGCGCGGTACGACATTTATTGCAGGATATTAAATTTCATGGCGAGGATAATAAGCAGGCCGCCTTGGCTTGGCTTTTAACGCAGGCAGCGGGAACTGTTCGCTTTGCCGGCGTGGACGCCGTAGTGCCGGTGCCGCTGCATCCGAAGCGACGGCGAGAACGAGGCTATAACCAGACAGAACTGCTGTTTTCTGCTTGGAGCCGCAAACAAGGCTTTTTGTGGTTGCCGGATGTGCTGTTGCGGGAGAGAGAAACATTGCCGCAATGGGAATTGCCGTCAGGAGAGAGACGGAAAAATATTCGCGGTGCCTTTCGGGTGCAAAAGAGCAATTTGATACAAGGGAAAAAGATTCTTTTGGTCGATGATATTTTTACAACGGGAGCCACTATGGATGAATGTGCAAAAACGTTGTTGACGTCTGGAGCGGAAAAGGTGGAAGGCCTAGCTTTGGCTAGCAGTTCTAGAGGTTGAGCAGTCGATTAGAAAGCATCTTTTGCTTGGGCTTTTTTGACTTTTGTGTTAAGATATAACCTAAGACAAAAATGGGGGTGTAGGTAGTGAGCACAGCCTTGATGATTATTGATGCAATCATCTGCGTGGCCTTGATTGCCAGTGTAGTGATGCAATCAGGAAAAAGCGCAGGGTTATCCGGCTCAATCGGCGGCGGAGCCGAGAGCCTTTTTGGTGGTAGAGCGAGAGGGTTGGACCAGTTTTTGGCGAAAGCGACGATGATTTTAGGTATTCTTTTTGGTTTGGTAACCATGGCTTTGTCTGTTATCATGCGGTAAGAATCGGCTGGTTATTCGAGCCGTTGCTCGCCGATCAGCATATTCGTAGATCGCTAACTCCCGGCAGTTTGTCGGGGGTTTTTCATTCCTTTGTAAAGGAGGTTTGTTGTTTATGGGCGGTATGGCGGTAATCCGGGGGTGTGCGGTAGAAGAATTGCAACCAGGAATGAGGCTGGTGGAGCCGGTGACAGATGGTTGTGGCCGTATGATTTTAAAACCGGGCACGGAGCTGAATCGCAGGGTTATTGAAGTTCTTGGACGGCTGCATATTGGGCCTGTAGATGTTGTGGCGTGGAGCGAAGATGGGATTGGGCTGCCGAAACCGGCGGTTGTGTCTGAAATTGTAGAAATGGAATCCTCTTGGCATCCAGGACCTTTTTGCAGCATTGTGGATCCGTTATGGGATTTATTCCGCGAGCATTACGAAGGATGGCTGAAGAGGCTGAAACGGCAGTTTTTCAATTTGCAGGTGGCAAGCAATGAAATTGTGGACTGGGCGGAAATCGAGGCGATCGTGTCCGAAGTTACGGACTTGTCCTTGCTGGCAGTGCAAGTACTGCCTTGTATTCATTTTATGCCTCGCCAAGAGAGCTATCTGCTGCATCATTCCCTGCATGTTTCTTTGTTGTCTGCAATGATGGCGCGTTTGTTGAATTGGGAAGAACAAGAAGTATATGAAGTGGCCCTGGCGGCGCTGCTTCATGATGTAGGAAAGTTACAAGTTCCGGAAGAAATTTTGCATAAAACGGAATCCCTGACTCCAAAAGAAATACGGGTTGTGCAGGGACATGCTGTTCTGGGGTTTCGCCTGCTACAGGAAGCAGGGGTGTTTCCGCTGCCGGTGCTGGCTGGCGTTTTGCAGCATCATGAACGGTTGGATGGAAGCGGTTATCCTATTTCGGTTGGACAAGCTAAAATGCATGCATATTCTCGGATTTTGGCCATTGCTGATATGTATGACGCGATGACTTCTAAAAAGATGTATGGAAAACAGCATAATCCGTTTACGGCGGCACGGGAACTGAGACGGGACATGTCGCGAGATCGTCTGGATGTTAAGGCGACACGGGCTTTTTTGGGGCAGATCCATCAATTTTTGCTGGGCCAAAAAGTGCGATTGGATAATGGAAATGAAGGTTGGCTGACGCAATGGGATGAAAGTTGCGGGGAAAACGCAGCTGTGATGGACAAACGGGGACGTACATATTTGCTGAATGATCGGTGTGGGATGGCCATTCAAGCTATCGTTCAGCCACGAAGACAAGGATGAGCACGGGACTAAAGTCTTGCTGTACTTGGCTGTCCTCGGCTTGAGTAGTTAAAGAATCCTCCTTTTGGAGGATTCTTTTTTTTATTGGAAACTGTTATAATTTTTTTAAATTATCTATACTTTTGTGGGTTAACTCTAAGAAACTCACAAATTCAGGCAGGAAGCTTGAAAGTAGTGATACCTCCAGGAGGGGACAGGGTATGAATCAGGAACTACAAGGTATGTCTTGTACGGTGCAGCAGTTGAGACCAGGCATGTGTTTGGCTGGGCCTGCTAAAAACAGTAAGGGCGCGATCGTAATGCAAGGCGGGACGGTACTGGATGAACGGGCGATTGCTTTGTTGCAGAGGATGTCCATCGCTGCAATCGACGTGGTGAGGACTGATAAAAACACCTTTGTTGTTGGCGATGTGCAGGGAGAAGAGGAACTGCCAGCCGCTATAAGCGCTGAAGAAACGTGGAAGACTATTGGTGCATACTGTCCACTGGTTAGCCCGGTGCAGACTTTGTTTAAGCAACGGTATGGAATGCTCTTGGAGGAAATGAAGAAAATCTGGACGGCTATACGTCTGCGTGGTCCTGTGGATTGGCCGATTCTCTGGCGTGTAGCGGATGAAATTGCCGATTTGTGTCTAGTCCGAGCAGAAGTATTGCCGTTGCTTTATTTTGAAAAAAAAGAAGAGCGGCCTGTAAGCAATCATTTGTTGAATGTGGGTTTTTTGACAGCGATGATAATGCGGGCTCAGGGCAGTGTTGGTGAAAAAGATATTCGCGAGGCTGTTTGCGCGGCGTTGTTGCATGACGTAGGTAAATTTCATTTGCCTACTCGCATTATGGAGAAAAAAGGGACATTGACCTTTGAAGAAGAGCGCATTATGAGGACGCACCCGCTGGTGGCCTATCGATATTTACAAGAAATATGCAAAGAATCACCGTTGCCGCTGCCTGTGCTTATGGGAGTGCTGCAGCACCATGAGCGTCCTGATGGACAAGGATATCCGATGCGAGTAGGAAGCATGAAAACGCATCCTTATGCCAAAGTGCTGGCGTTAGCGGATGCTTATGAAAGCCGCACTAGTCTCAAACAGCCGGATGGTTCGGAAATCAGTCCTTTTGGCGCGGCCAGAGAACTATACAAACAAGTATACGGAGCTGAATTTGAGGTGATGGCTGGTCGGGCTTTGTTGAAAGAGGTTCATTTTTTCCTATTGGGACAGAAGGTTGAACTTTCGAATGGGAAAGTAGGCTGGGTTGTGCAGTGGGATGAAGAATGCGGTGAAAACATGTTGGTTAGCGGCGAGAAAAGTGAATTTTTCCGGCTTAATGATCGCAGCGGAATCGAAGTGAAAAAAGTAATCAAGACGTAAAAGAAGGCCCGGAAGCAAGCGGAAGCTGCTTTAAGGGCTTTTTTTATCAGAATTTATCTGATAGTTTTCTGGCAAAGAATTGGTTACACTGGAAGCATTCATTGTAAAGACATAGGGAGGAACTAGGATGTTAAAGCCATTTCGTTCGTTGCAGGGGAAATTATCGCTGGCGCTACTGGCAATTGTGTTAATTCCATTGTTTGTGTTGGCGGCTGTTTTGGATCGGACCGTTAAAGAGCAAACCCAAAGCGATTTTTTGCAAAGTACAACTCGTGAGGTCATGCAAGTCGACAACGCGGTAAATTTATTTTTTGAAGGGCAAAAAGAAAATGTCCGCCTTTTAGCGCAAATGCCCTTGGTTCGGCAAAGTGGCGCTAGCGTTACTCGTTATATGGAAAAACAAGGAGGCGCGAACGGCATGGTGCCCATGGACCCCTTCGCGACAGGGGGCTATGAAGCGGAGCTGTACCAACAGTTTGTGCAATTTTCCAAGAGTCATCCGAAGGTGAATACCATTTCCTTCGGTCTCGCAGACGGCGGTTATTTGCAGTGGCCAGCCATTCCTCGCAAAGCAGGCTATGATTCACGCAGCCGCGACTGGTATAAAGAGAGTCTAAAACAAAAGGATGCCTGGGTGTCAGACCCCTTTATGACGAGCAAGGGCGTGCCGACGATCGGCATTTTTACGGCTGTAACCGATGAGTCGGGGCAGTTTCGCGGCGTTATGGGTTTGAATGTAGATTTGCCGGTAGTAACAAAATTAATTCAGGACATTAAAATCGGTGAAACTGGTTACGTGGTACTCTTGGACAGTAAAGGAACTATTATTGCGCATCCTCGCAACCCAGAGCTGAATTTTAAAAAGCTGGCGGAGTTGAAGGACTCGTCCTTGAGTACGCTGGCAGGTATTACAGAAGGGCAAATTTCCTTAGACCTCAACGGTACGGCACATGTGGCAAACGTAGTGACTTCACAGCAGTCCGGTTGGAAATACGTAGTGTTAGTGGAAGCGGCGCAGCTTAATGAGAGTGCCGCCCATGTCCGCAGCGCCTTGTTGCTTGTGTTGGGCGTTACTATCCTTTTGGTGTTGGGGCTGTCTTTTCTGATGGCGCGTCGCGTTGCCGCACCCTTGACGAATGCAGCGGACTTGCTGCGGCAATTGGGACAAGGTGATTTTTCGCAAAAAGTAGAACCGGCTTATTTGAACTATAGCGATGAAAGCGGCGTTTTATTCCAGTCGTTGGAGAATATGCGGCAAGAAGTGGGAACACTGGTTGCCGGTGCCAGGCATGTAGCTGGAAATGTAGAAACACGCTCGCGTCAATTGGATGCCAGCGCTGCCTCAGCAGCACAGTCGGTAGAGGAAGTGGCGATGTCGGTACAGGAGATTGCCACCGTTTCCGCTTCGCAAGCGAAGGAGTTAGAGCAAGGTGTAGCCCGGATGCATGACATGTCTGGACATGTGCAACATGCCGGTAATCGATTGCAAGATGTGCGTCAAGCGTATGAGATGATTCGCCGTTTTAGTAAGGATCTGAATGATATTGTAGGCGTGTTGAATCAGCAGATGCAAGAAGAGCGGCAAGCGGTGGAAGGCGTTGATGCGGTAGTACAGCGCGTCGACCAGGAAAACCGCCGGATAGCTTCTTTTACAGAAGCTATCGAAGGTATTGCCGAACAGACAAATCTGCTGGCGCTTAACGCTTCCATTGAGGCGGCTCGAGCGGGGGAACATGGCCGCGGTTTTGCAGTGGTAGCGGAAGAGGTGCGCAAGCTGGCGGAGGAGAGCAGCCGGGCTGCTGGCGAAATACGGCAGGTAATCGGTCAGGTGCAGGAGGCTTCGCACCAGGCGGTGGCGGAAATCAAGCGGGCCTGTGATGTTACGGAACGCCAGCAGGAGGCGGTGCGGAGTACCGATACTATATTCCGGGAAATTACGCAAGCCGTCGAAGAGATGCAGGGTGTTTTAAATGCTATGGAAGAGCGTTTTGGAGCTATGATTCATGAAACAGAGGAGGTAGTGGGCAGCTTTAGTTCGTTGTCCGCTGGAGCGGAGGAGACGTCTGCCATTACCGGCCAATTGGCTTCGACGATGGATGGACAGGCCCAAGCGGTTCAGTCTGTGCAAACAGAAGCAAAGCAATTGTTGCAGGCGGTGGAAGACCTACGCCAAGGAATTGCTAAATTTCGTGTATAATACATAATTTTTTTACAAGAAGAGCGCCGCAGCAAGCGGTGCTCTTCTTGCATCTCAATGGTATAATTAAGAAATAAGCAAGGAAGGGGACGGGCAATGTCGATTTTACAAGGTGCGGAGCCGTTTTTGCTGCATGGAGGAGAAAAAGGAGTTTTATTGCTGCATGGCTTTACCGGTTCACCGGCGGAGATGCGCCTCTTGGGAGAGGCGCTGCATCAAGACGGCTATACAGTGCTGGCGCCTCGACTGCCCGGACACGGGACGACGGTAGAGGAAATGGCGCAGACCCGTTGGCCGCTCTGGTATGGAGGCGCTGAAGACGGCTATTGGCTGCTTCGTTCCTTGTGTTCGCAGGTAGCTGTGGTGGGACTTTCCATGGGAGGGTTGCTGGCGTTGGCGTTGAGTGCGCAACTGCCGGTATGGAAGACGGTGTCTTTGAGCGCGCCCATTGATTTGTATGATAAAAGAGCTCATTATGTAGATGTGTTCCGCCTCTTTCGCGCCTATGCGCCGAAAAAACGGCGCCGTTTTGTGGATTTAGACGACTGTTATACTGTAGCCTATGAGGCGACGCCCTTGGCGTGTGTAAAAAGCCTGCTGCAATTGATCCGTCATGTGCAAAGGCTGTTGCCGCAGGTGCAGTCGCCGTTGTTGGTGATGCAGAGCCGACGTGAACACACGGTGCGTCCTCGGAGTGCTCAGCATATTTACGAACAGGCTGGCAGTTTTAAAAAAGAATTGATTTGGCTGGAGAAATCAGGTCACTTGGTGACTTTAGATGTAGAACGGGAACTAGTCTTTGCGCAAGTGAAAGCGTTTTTGAAGACGCTAGAAGAGGAATGACAGGAGGGGAAAAAATGATGGAATTAAAAGAGGATCCTAATCAGTGGTGCTTTGCCTGCGGTCGTTCGAATCCAATTGGTTTGAAACTGCAGTTTGAAGAAGATGTGGAGGCTGGCGTCTATCGTAGCCGTTTTACGGCGGGACCGGAGCATCAGAGCTACAACGGTGTGATGCACGGCGGTCTTGTGAGTACGTTGCTGGATGAGATCATGGGGCGGTACTACTATGCCAAAGGCAAGCAGGCTGTTACGGCCAAGCTGGAGGTCCGTTTCCGCGCGCCGACGCCGATCGGCCAAGAACTGTTGATTGAAGGAAAAGTTGTGGGCCAACGGGGAAAAATGGCGGAAATGACAGCGCAAATTCGGTTGGCTGATGGTTCGGTTACGGCTGAAGGGAAGGCCGTGGTGGCTATTTTGGGTGATTTATCATGAGCCGTCTAGAAGAGATTGTACTGTCTTTTATGAAAGAAGAAGCCTACCGACCTTTAAGTGCGGAGGAATTGGCGGAAGAATTACGCCTAAAGGGTAAAGATTTAGCTGATTTTTGGGAACTGTTAGAAAGCCTAGAAGAGCGGGCGGTAATCGTTAAAACTCGCTATGATCGGTATGGCTTGCCGGAAAAAATGAACCTCGTCGTCGGACGATTGGCGATGACGAATAAGGGGTTTGGCTTTGTCATTCCTGAAGTGCGTCAGCATCCAGAGGAAAGCGATGTGTTTATTACTCCTGATGATATGGGGACGGCCATGCACAACGATCGGGTTGTTGCACGCGTACATTCTCGGAGACCCGTGCAGGGGCGTTCTCGGGAAGGAGAAATCATTCGGATTGTAGGTCGGGCAAATGTGCAGATGGTAGGCCTTTTTGAAGCCGGACGAAATTACGGTTTTGTTCGGCCTGATGATGTGCGTTTGGGGCAAGATGTGTTTATTCCCTCAGAGTGCTTTGGCGGCGCTGCCAGCGGTAGCAAAGTAGTAGTGGAGATAACCAATTGGCCGGAACGAAAACGCAGCGCTGAAGGCAGGATTGTCGAGGAATTAGGACGCCCGGGAGATCCGGGATTGGAAGTTTTATCTATTTTGAGGCGGCATCAGCTGTCAGCCGATTTTGATGCGCCGGTATTGGCGGAGGCCGATGCAGTGCCGGCAACCGTACGGGAAGAGGAATTATCCGAGCGGCGTGATCTACGGCATCTGCCTATCATTACTATTGACGGTGAAGACGCTAAGGATTTGGATGATGCGGTTCATGTGGAAGCGTTGGACGATGGAACGTATCGTCTGGGTGTCTATATCGCTGATGTGAGCCATTATGTGCGGGAAGGCAGCCGTCTTGACGTTGAGGCGCGACAACGCGGTACAAGTGTGTACTTGGTGGACCGAGTTCTTCCTATGCTGCCGCAACGCTTGTCTAACGGCATTTGCAGCTTAAATGCCCAAGTGGATCGGTTGGTTATGTCTTGTGAAATGGAAATCGATCCCTTGGGGCGAGTTCGGCAATATGAAGTGTTTCCGGCAGTGATTCGAGTAGCTGAACGCTTTTCTTATACGGTGGTGCGGAAGATGCTGGTAGAGGGCTTGGATTCGGTGGAGGAACGGTATCATTCCCATTTGCCGCACCTGCAGAAAATGGAGCAGCTTTGCCAAGTTCTGCGTGAGCGTCGTATGCGCAGGGGAGCTGTGGATTTTGATTTTCCGGAGCTTAAGGTGAAACTGGATGAGCAAGGGCGTCCATTGGAAATTGTCCGTCGTGTTCGCACGATTGCGGAGTCGGTTATAGAAGAATTTATGTTGGTGGCGAACGAAACTGTGGCAGAGCATATGTATCGCTTGAAGCTGCCTTTCTTGTTTCGGGTGCATGAAAACCCGGATCCAGAGAAACTACTAAAGCTGGATTCGTTATTGAATAACTTTGGCGAGCAATTGCGGCGAACCCAAGGAGAAGTGCGCCCTGAGGCGCTACAGCGAATTTTGACCCGTATTGCCGGACGGCCAGAAGAGAAAATAGTCAGTACGGTAATGTTGCGTTCGTTAAAACAAGCGCGGTATGAAGCGGAAAATTTGGGGCATTTTGGCCTGGCGGCGCCATACTATACGCACTTTACTTCGCCGATTCGGCGCTATCCAGATCTGATTGTGCACCGCATGCTGCGAGAGTGGCTGCAAAAAGGCTTTAAAAGCAAGCGGCGGGAAAAGCTGGAGAAGGAACTGCCTGAAATTGCGTTGCATTGCTCGCAGCGGGAACGCGCGGCGGCGGAAGCGGAACGGGAAACGGTGCAGTTGAAGCTGGTGGAGTATATGGAACGCTTCGTTGGTGAAGAGTTTGCCGGCGTTATCAGCAGTGTAACCGCTTTTGGCTTTTTTGTGGAGTTGGATAATGGCGTGGAGGGACTTGTCCATGTTTCTACGCTAGATGATGATTATTATCAATTTATTGAAGAGAGGTACTGCCTGTTGGGTGAGCGGACACGTCGTCTATTCCAATTAGGGCAGGCGGTGACCATCCGAGTGGCGCGCGTAAATTCTCTGGAGCGGACAATTGACTTTCAACTAGTAGCTGGCGGGGAAAAGCAGCCTAAAGGCGTTGGAGATGAAAAAAGGGTGCGCCCTGTTGCCGCGAAGAAACAGAATGCGGCTCATAAGCCGAAACACCAGCTTGGTAAAGCGCCTGCTACGGGAACACACAGCAAGCCCTCTGACAGGGCCAAAAGCAAGAGGAGGAAAAAGCAATGAGTCAAAATGGGGCGGGAATCAAGATTGTTTCGGAAAATCGCAAAGCCCGCCACGATTATCATATACATGAGACGTTTGAAGCTGGCATTGCCTTGACTGGTACTGAAGTCAAGTCATTGCGTGCTGGCAAGGCCAATTTAAAAGATAGCTATGCTCGCATTGAAAACGGTGAAGTGTTTTTGCAGCAAATGCATATTAGCCCCTATGAACAGGGGAATCGCTTCAATCACGATCCATTGCGGTCGCGTAAGCTGCTGCTGCATCGCCAGGAAATTAACCGCCTTCTAGGAAAAACAAGAGAAAAAGGGTTTTCTCTTGTACCCTTGAAAATATATTTTGCTCGGGGCAAAGCTAAAGTCGAGCTGGCGTTGGCCAGCGGCAAAAAATTATATGACAAACGACAGGATTTGGCGGAACGCGACGCTAAGCGCGATATGGAACGGGCGTTGCGTGACCGACAAAAAGAATGAAAGGACCGCGAAAGCGGTCCTTTTGTCCTTGCAAGCATCGGAAAATGAGAGTAGTTTCAAAGTTCAAAAGCGGGACGGAAATAAGGCAGGGAATTTTAGTTAACTGACGAATATAAAGCAAAGTATATGTAAAAGAATATTTATATATTTGAAAGTAGGGTTGGTTGGTAAGAATAATGATTGCTGGTTTTTGCAGAAAATCGCCATAGTGTAGAGGTTTTTAGCAACTATCTGGTTTTGCTGGCGAAAGGAGCCAAACTTGGGAATGCAAATTGAAGATCTGGTGGTAGCGACCATTGAATCGATCTCGTGTGTGATGCGGCAGGCTGTGCGGGAACATCGACAAAAAGCGGAAGCAGGAACAGATTTGTGTGCATTGACGCTGACGCAATTGCATTATCTTCATGCAGTGCGTGAACTAGGGCGGCCCACTTTTCGTGATCTTGTAGAAAAATTTCAAGTGAAAAAATCGACGGTAACAGCGATTGTACAAAAATTAGTGCAGAAGGGTTATGTATACAAATGCCAGTCGCAGGCAGACTTGCGAGTATATCATATTCATTTGGCGCCAAAAGGCGAGCAACTGATTCAACTAGAGGATGAAGGGTATCGTTATTTTGCTAAACAACTTACAGCTTGCTTAGAAGAAACGGAGCGAAAGCAATTTGCGATGATGTTGCAGAAAATAAATACAAAGGCGCATGAAAACCGGAAATGATGGGAGGCTGGGCGAATGCGCATGCATGTTCCCTTGGATTCATTGGAACGTTGGAAAGAGTATCTGGGCAATTCGGCGCAGTGGGATTGTTCTAAGGAACTTCGACATATGGCGCAACTGTGGTGGCAGGATGAGGAATTGCCGAGTTACGTGCTTACTATGGCAGCTGTTCAACCGCGGTTACAAGGCTTGAGAAAACTTTTCGCTTTTCCCGAATATCGCTTGCCCTTGCCCAAAGGAGGCATACCGTCACGCAGCGATTTATACGTGTTGGCGAGCAACGAGCACCGAGAACTGGTGGTGATGATGTTGGAAGCGACAGCTTGCAACGCGATGGGACCATCGGTACAAGAATGGTTGCGTTTGAAGGGGAAAACGGCGGCAGTTGAGCGGGAAGATGTCCAGAAAGCGGAAGATGACTCGCGGACGCAATTTTTATCAGCGCAACTGGGCCTTTTGGGACAAAGCATTGTTCATGTGAAATATCAGTTTTTATATCGTACGGCCTTAGCGCTTTTGGAAGCGGAACGGGTCGGTGCAAGGCAGGCTGCGGTATGGTTTCATTGTTCTGAAGAAGTTAGCTTTCAAGAGTATAGGAAATTCGTAGCCCTTTACGGCGTAGAAGGAGAAGCCGATGCTCTATGCGGGCCGGTAGAGGTTCGCGGCGTGTCCCTTTTTTTTGCGTGGGTTTTTTTACATAATTGCCAGGACTAAGGGATTTCTAAATTTTTGAGAATACAAATAAAGCTGCGTTTCTCTAAGAGTGCGCAGCGTTGACTTTTGCCCCAAAGCGTTTGGAAGATGCAGACGGTTGTGAAACGAGGTGGGCTTATGCGGATTTTAATTGTAGATGATGATTTGCTGGTGCGTACGATGCTAGCGGATTATCTGCGAGGGAAAGGGCATGATGTACGGAAATGTGCTTCCGGAGAGGAAGCGCTGGCTTTGTTTCATCAAAATCGCTTTGATTTGGTATTCACTGATTTGTGCATGCCAGGTATGTCAGGTCTAGAACTGTTGGAGTGTTTGAAAGAAGAACCTGGGCGTGACGAATTTGAAGTGGTAATGTGTACTGCTTTTGGCGATGTGCAATCGGCGGTAGCGGCTTTGCGTGCTGGAGCGTATGATTACTTGCAGAAGCCGTTGCAATTGGATGAAGTTGCGCTGCAGATAAGCCGCATGGAAGAGCATCTGGCATTGCGGCGTGAGAATAAACTGTTGACGGAATGCTTTAGTGAGTGTGTCGAAGCGGAAATTAAAGAAGCACGTGACGAACTGTCGCGGTTACGTACGGAGTTGGGCTATGGCGGGGTGACCGAAATTATTGTGGCCTCGCCAGCGATGAAGCAGGCGGTGGAATGGGCGCAGCGGTTTCATCAGGATCGCAGTGTACCAGTGCTGATTGAAGGCGAAACAGGAACCGGCAAGGAGATTTTGGCGCGTATCGTGCATCATGGAGCGGACTGTCATGGACAGCCATTTATTGATGTAAATTGTGCGGCCTTAAACGCCAATATGTTTGAAAGCGAGTTGTTTGGCTACGAAGCCGGCGCTTTTACCGGCGGGCTACGCACTGGAAAGAAAGGCAAATTGGATTTAGCGCAAGGCGGAACCTTGTTTTTGGATGAAATTGGCGAGCTGCCCTTAGAACTGCAGGCGAAGCTGCTGCGAGTGCTGCAAGAGCATGAATTTTATCGGGTAGGCGGCTTAAAGAAGATAAAATGTGATGTGCGCCTTATTTGCGCCACCAACCGCAATTTGCAGGATATGTCAGACTGCGGTGAGTTTCGAAGGGATCTGTTTTATCGTCTGCATGTAGGCCGTATTTTGATTCCGCCGGTGCGAGAGCGCGTAGAGGATATTGTGCCTCTATTTGAGTCTTTTTTACAGCAAAAGGCAGGCGGTAAATACCAGTTGACCGATTCGGCTAAGCAATATTTGCGCTGCTATCCCTGGCCTGGGAATGTACGGGAGCTGCGTAATGTAGTGGAACGGGTTACCTTGTTTTTGCCGCCGGGGCGTATCGCTTTAAAAGATTTGCCGTTAGGCGTGTCTGAGAAGGTGCCAGCAACTCAATGCCTGTTAAACCCTTACGATTTTGTGCTGCCAGAGGAAAACTTTGATTTAGACGATTTTATGCGGCGTATTATAGAAAGCGTAGTAAAACGTTTTGACGGCAACAAGACAGCTGCAGCCCAGTACATGGGGTTGACGCGTAGAGCGATTTATAGTCGTTTGTATTCCAAACGACAACCGGGGAATGAAGAGTAATTCAATGGCCCAGGGTGTACCGATGCGTACAGTTGAGCGGAAAATTGTACTTGAATGTACGGAAAAGTGCACTAACTAGACCGAAAGGCCTGGAAACAGGCCTTTTTCTTTTGGCATGGCTTTTGCTATTAATAGTAATGACAGCAAAACAGACATGAAGGGATGGGGTCGTTGATGCAGTACGCAGCTTACGAAACACAACCGATGGTGAAATGGGCGCAGGAAGTGTTGCGATCCGGACAGCGCATTTTGGAATTGACGGAGAAAATGCAAGATAATGGCATGGGTATGCAAGCTTTAAGCATTGAAGTGATTTCCTGCCATGGTCAAGCAGTAGAATGTTTTTCCGGTTCCCACAGGGACTTGGCAAGCCGGGTCATGCAGGCTGTGGATGATATTGATTTTTTTGTACGAGAATCGTGCTCTTGTCAAGAAGGAACCAGGCAAATATTACGCGCCGTCTTTTTAGTGGGTTTTTACGGTTATTTGGAGGAAGGAAATCGCAAGGCCTTGCTGCGCAAATGTCTGTGGGCTAAACAATTGCGCCGTGGTATGTGCAGTGAAGAGCAAGGTACATATTTGCACGCGTCATTAGAGAGTTGCGGTGACTGATGCTCCATAATTTGAAGGAGTGTTCGTTTTGGTACAGCACTTTTTCCTTTGAATTTTTATTGGTATGCTTCGTCGCGTTAGTCGCTTTTTTCTGACAGGGGATTGGGAGGCAGGACAGAATTAAATAGCAGAAGGCTGTCCGTAGGAAAAGCTTTCCGTTAGTTGTCTGGAGAAAGGGGCTTTAAGTCATGGATTTACAACATGCTTTGCAGGTAGTTAGCGCCTTGGCGCGAGAAGTTGGGGCGATGCAAAAAGAGTCCTTGGGGCGGCGGGATTTGTTGGTGCAGACCAAAAGCAGCGGAATTGATTTGGTGACCGAAGTAGATATGCATTCAGAAGCGATGATTTTGGAGGTACTGCGCTGCGAATTTCCGGATTGCGCCATTATGTCCGAAGAAGCAGGGGCAAGCGGGCCGGAGGCGGAATATTGCTGGGTTGTAGATCCGTTGGACGGTACTACGAACTATGCGCAGGGCTTGCCTATTTTTGCAGTTTCCATCGCATTGCAGTATAAACAGGAAAGTGTTTTAGGTGTTGTTTATGTGCCAATGCTGGACCAACTTTTTACGGCGATAAAAGGTGGCGGTGCCAGAAGAAACGGTACGCTGCTGCAGGTCTCGGATAAACCGTCACTGGAGTCTTGTGTATTAGCGACGGGCTTTCCTTATGATGTGGCTACGCACCCCTTGAACAATCTGGACTATTTTAATTCATTACTTCTTAAAACTCGGGCGGTGCGGCGGTTTGGCGCGGCGGCGTATGATTTAGCCTGCGTAGCGGAAGGCTCTTTTGATGGATATTGGGAAATGAATTTATCGCCCTGGGATGCGGCGGCAGGTGTTTTGTTGGTAACAGAAGCCGGGGGCGTAGTGCGGTCTTTCCGGCATGATCGCAAGATTTCGCTGGTTGCTGCATCTCTTAAGGTGCACGACTGGATACTAGCGGAATTACAGCAAATTGATGCAGGCAGATAAAAAGGAACCGAAGGTATGGTATTTTACAATACGAACAAAATAAGTTACAATACAAAAAGAGCGTTTAGAAGCGCTCTTTTCTTTAATACATATGGTTAACTATAGAAAATAAAAGGTTAACGAAGGCGGTGGGGTTTATGAAAGAAAATCAGCTAGAACAAGAGGATAAAAAGTATGTTTGGCATCCGTTTACGCAGATGCAAGGGTGGATAGAAAACCAACAGACTGTGATTTGTGAAGCCAAAGGCATAAAACTGACAGATACGGAAGGACGCAGCTATTATGACGGCGTGTCTTCCTTGTGGGTTAATATTCATGGGCATCAGCGGCGTGAAATTGACGAGGCTATTATAGCGCAGTTGGGAAAAGTAGCTCATAGTACTGCTTTAGGATTGGCTAATATTCCAGCGACAGAATTGGCGGGGCAACTGGTCGCGTTGGCGCCAGAAGGACTTGAGAAGGTTTTTTATTCGGATGATGGCTCTACGGCAGTGGAAGTAGCTTTGAAAATGTCCTTCCAATATTGGCGTCATAAAGGTATGCTGGGAAAAGAAAAATTTGTAGCCTTAGCGCAGGCGTACCATGGTGATACGATTGGCGCAGTGAGCGTTGGCGGTGTGGATCTTTTTCATCGTACCTTTCAACCTCTTTTGTTTAAATCGATGCAGGCTCCTTCGCCTTCTTGCTATCACTGCAGCCAGGACGTAATAAGCTGTGAAAAGCAATGTCTGCAGGAGCTGGAGAATCTTTTGGCGGCGCATCATCAAGAGATTGCCGCTGTAATTGTGGAGCCGCTTGTGCAGGCGGCAGCGGGCATGCTGATGTCGCCTCCAGGCTATTTGGCAGCGGTACGTCAGTTGACGAAGAAATATAATGTTCATCTCATCGCCGATGAAGTAGCCACCGGCTTTGGCCGTACCGGAAAAATGTTTGCTTGCGAGCATGAAGGAGTTAGCCCCGATTTTATGGCTCTTTCTAAAGGAATTACCGGAGGCTACGTTCCTTTGGCGGCTACTTTGACAACGCAGGAAATTTTTGATGCTTTTCTGGGGGCTATGGAGTCAAAGCGTACTTTTTATCATGGACATTCCTATACAGCTAATCAGCTGGCTTGCGCGGCAGCGCTAGGCAGCCTGAAAATATTCCGTGACGATAAGGTGATTGCAGGCTTAGAGAAAAAAATAGCCTGTGTAGCCGAGGCTCTTAGAAACATTGCATCTTTAGAGCATGTCGGCGATGCAAGACAGCGAGGGTTGATTATCGGGATTGAGCTTATGCAAGATAAGGAGTCCCAAACTCCGTATCCTTGGGGCGAAACAATGGGCGCTCGGGTCTGTTTAAAAGCGCGCGAATATGGTTTGTTCATTCGCCCTGTTGGGGATGTGGTTGTCTTTATGCCGCCGCTGGTTAGTACTGAAGCGGAACTTTTGGATATGTTGTCGCTGCTCCGTAAAGCGGTTATTGCGGTTACGGAAGAAGGCGCGGTGGTGGCAGGCGGTGGTGGCGCTCACTTTTAAGATGATGAAACAGGACAGTGCAGGAGGCTGCACTGTCCTGTTTTTTGTTAACAACACCCAATAATAAACAAAAAAGGAAAAAATAAGATATAATTGCGAACATTACAAATAAGAATAAATAAACTGCATAAAAATTAAATAATAATAAAATAGAGCCCAATTTATAAGAACATGATACAGTATAAACGCTATATTTATCAAAAATAATGTATAGAGAGGAGTAAAACAAACTTATGCTAGTAATGGAATTTTTAGTCATTCTAGCCTGCCTGCTTGTTGGGACTCGTTTTGGAGGTATGGGCCTGGGCCTGATTAGCGGCATCGGACTTTTTGTTCTTTCTTTCGGTTTTGGGTTGCAACCCGGCAAACCTCCAGTGGATGTTATTCTTACTATTCTTGCTGTAATTAGCTGCGCTTCGGTATTACAAACTGCTGGAGGGCTTAATGTCATGATGCAGTTCGCCGAGCGCTTGCTGCGTCGCCATCCTCAGTATATAACTATTTTGGCGCCGCTGACGACTTGGACGTTGACTGTGCTCTGCGGCACCGGCCATGTAGTGTATACGATGTTCCCAATTATTTATGATATTGCTCTTAAAAAAGGAATTCGTCCTGAACGGCCTATGGCGGTTGCTTCGGTGGCTTCCCAGATGGGTATCTGTGCGTCTCCCGTATCGGTGGCGGTAGTCTCCATGGTTTCTATTTTTGCCGCCTCTCACGGCGTAGGGCAGAGTATTGGCATTATTCAGCTCTTGTCGGTAGCTATGCCGTCTTCACTGGCTGGCGTGTTGCTTGCGGCTCTATGGAGCTTGCGGCGCGGCAAGGATTTGGACAAAGACGAGGAATTTCAGGCTAAGCTTAGCGATCCGGAGCAGAAAGAGTATATCTACGGCGGTTCGGAAACGCTGTTGGACAAAGTATTTCCTAAAGAAGCGTATTGGGCTACGTGGATCTTTTTTACCGCTATTTTGGTGGTAGTTGCTTTAGGAGCTATTCCGGAGCTGCGTCCTGCATTTGGCGCTCCTGGAAAACTGAAACCCATGTCAATGAACTTGGTCATTCAGATGCTGATGTTGATCGCCGGTGCAGTCATTTTGATGGCCTGCAAGGTAAACACTCGGGAAATTGCCAACGGCGCTGTTTTCAAAGCTGGCATGACCGCGATAATTTCGGTGTTTGGCGTAGCATGGATGAGTGATACTTTTTTTGAATCTCATTTTATCTTGCTGAAAGACACTTTGGCTGGCGTAGTTGCTACGCAACCGTGGATGTACGCTATTGTTCTTTTCTTGGTGTCTAAATTGGTTAACAGCCAAGGCGCCGCCTTGGCGGCCGTTGCTCCAATGGGTATCAGCCTTGGCGTGGATCCTAAGGTGATGGTGGCTTTCTTCTCCGCGGCGTACGGGTATTTTGTATTGCCGACGTATCCAAGCGATCTGGCCTGTATTGGCTTTGACCGCTCCGGGACGACAAGAATCGGCAAATTCATTATTAATCACAGCTTTATTATTCCCGGCCTAATTGGCGTGGGAACGGGTTGCGCTGTTGGTTATGTGTTAGCGAAAATTCTACTGTAGACTCTTTTCGGTAATGAAGCCGGGCCTGACGAGGGTATCTTTGTCAGGCTCGGCTTATTTCTTGAAATTTTCTGAATCGTTATGTATAATAAGACCACATATAAAAGCGAAGGAGTGAATTGTATGTCGAACAATACACAAAGCTGTCCTGCCGATGGAAGCTGTGAACGCAATCTTAAATATCTTTATTTGGCGGCGGCCTTTGCTTTACTGGGCGTTATTCTGGCGCTGCCGACACCGGAAGGGTTGACTGTAGCTGGACATCGTATGCTAGGTATCCTGGTTTTTTCTGTTGTGATTTGGATGTCCGAAGCGGTTTCGTATCCGACGAGCGCCGCTGTGATTATGTCGCTGATGGCGTTCTTGGTTGGTTTGGCACCTAATGTGGCCAGCCCGGATAAGCTGTTGGGTACCAGCAAAGCCTTGGAAATGGCACTAGCCGGTTTTAACAACAGTGCTTTAGCCTTGGTCGGTGGCGCCTTGTTTTTAGCGGCGGCTATGACTAAGACCGGCCTAGACCGACGCATTGCGCTGGTGGTTCTCTCCAAAATCGGTGCTAAAACAAACCGGGTCTTAGCTGGGGTCATTCTGGTCGGCTTTTTTCTCAGCTTTTTTGTGCCAAGTACGACGGCGCGCGTTTCTTGTATGGTGCCGATCGTCATGGGCATCATTCTGGCTTTTGGCGTAGAAAAGAAAAGCCGTTTTGCGGCGATTTTGATGATTGCTACCGCGCAGGCGGACAGCATTTGGAACGTGGGGATTAAAACCGCTGCCGCGCAAAACATGATTGCCTTAGGCTTTATTGAAAAACAACTGGGCGTGTACATTAGTTGGTTGGATTGGTTTATCGCAGCCGCTCCGTTTGCGATCATCATGTCGGTAGCTCTTTATTTTCTGCTGTTGAAAATGATGCCCCCGGAAACAGAGGAAATTGCCGGAGGCAAGGAAACTATTATGAAGGCCCTGCAAGAACTGGGGCCGATGAAGGGGGAAGAAAAGAAACTTTTTGGCATTTCATTGATCCTGCTTTGCTTGTGGGCGACGGAAAAAGTGCTTCATCCTTTTGATACTTCGTCGACTACTATTGCAGCCATTACCATTATGCTGCTTCCGGGCGTAGGCATTATGACGTGGCAAGAAGCGCAGAGCAAAATCCCCTGGGGGACGCTGCTGCTCTTCGGCATTGGCATTAGCTTGGGTTCAGCCTTGTTGTCTACTAAAGCGGCGGCATGGCTGGCAAAAATGATTGTTGGTTGGTTTGGCCTGCAGGTTATGCCAGCCTTAATTGTCTTTGCCGTGCTGGCTGCGTTTTTAATCATCATTCACTTGGGCTTTGCCAGTGCTACGGCTCTAGCGGCAGCCATGATTCCTATCATTATCTCCATTCTGCAGGGCATGCCGCCGACAAGCGGCATTAATGTGGTAGGCATGACCATGCTGCTGCAGTATGTAATCAGCTTTGGCTTTATTTTGCCGGTCAACGCGCCGCAGAACATGGTGGCCTATGCCACGGAGACTTTTGAAGTGCGCGATTTCATTCGTACCGGCGTACCTCTTTGCATCATTGCCTATCTGACGACATTGCTGCTGGCCAGTACGTATTGGAAATGGCTGGGGCTTGTATAGGTGCAGCTTGAAAGGAGTGTTGAGATGAGTCAGGAACTGAATGAGGACCTGCTGGACAAGCTGACTAAAGTCTGCTTGTGCAAGGGGATTTCACGGGCTGTTATGAAAAAAGTCATTCGCGGCGGCGCTAAAACAGTGGCGGAAGTGCAAAAAGCCACAGGCGCCGGCAGCGGCTCTTGCGGCGGCAAGCGCTGTACGCCGAAGATCGAAGCGCTTTTGGCGGAGGCGGAAGAACAATAAAATAAGCCGTGCATTTGCACGGCTTATTTTATTTGAAAAGCTGCAGCGCTTTGCCTACAGGAAGAAGAGGACGATTGAAAAATTTATTAAGGAAGGTGGCGCCGCTGCCGTAGAAAGAGAGCAAAGCAATAGTCAGTTCTGACCAGGCTGCCACCGAATGGGGAAAATGTCCGCCTACGCCCCAGGCGTCGAGAGAGAGGCAAAGAAGAAGCACATCAATAAGGATCATAATGCTTAATAGAACTTTGTGAGCAGCTGTAGCAGCTACAGTTGCGAAGAGCGAGAAAATGAAATAACCGAAGTAGGCAAAACCTAATTGACGAGGGTCGACGGAAGCGGCCAACTGTGGTCCGAACGCCCCTACTTTGATGAGCAGGCAAGAGGCGACTCCAATCCAGAAGAGTCCGTAGGCTCCGAATACAGTAGCGCCAAAGATATTATTGTGTTTGAAGTCGTAAACGCAGGCCATGAGCTGGGCAGCGGAGCCAAGAAAAACAGCCCAGGGAATGACGAAGGAAATACCGGTTGTCCAGGCCAGCTTCTGTGAAGCGGCGACAAAGGTGACGATGGCCAAGCCCAATAAACCTAGGGCCGTAGGATCGGCGACGACGATTTGTACATGTTGTTTTTGTTCCATAAATGCCTCCTGCTTAAAAAAATAAAATAAATCCGACGAACAATAAAATAGCATGCCGCAAATCGCGCTGTCAATCTATTTTTACTCTTTTTCGCTGATTTATCGTTATTTTAGGCAAAAGAGAACCGATTTGTCTGAATTACTTAGTATAACTGACTTTAAGAAGCTTATATTTTGTTATGAAGCAATGTTGCGAAGGAGTATAAAAAAACGTGCTCCGCGTACGGCGAAACACGTTTTTCGTTCATGAGTTATAAAGGCTGCAATTAATCTCAATGCGAAGCTAAACGCTTTTGTAAAACAGCGGTCAAAGGCGTGCGATACAATACATACGCAATGAGACTGCCGCCGGTAGTGCTGATTAGAAAAGGGATGATGAAGAAAAAAGCGCCGACTTGCGAGCCGAGAAACCAAGAGGCTACCGGATATGCTAGTAAGCCGCCTATGAGGCCTGTGCCGATGATTTCACCGGCTACGGCGCCAGCAATGTGGCCGGTGCGGCGGAAGAGCCATCCTGCCAGGAAAGCGCCGCAGAGGCTGCCAGGAAAGGCCAAGAGCGAACCGGTGCCAAGGAGATTGCGCAAGAGGGAAATGGTGAACGCTCCGCTGACGGCGTAGCGTGTGCCTAAGAGCGCGGCTAAAAGGACGTTAATGGCATGCTGCATGGGAAAGCATTTAGCAACGCCGATCGGAATGTAGACCAAGTGGCCCAAAAGCACGCCTAAGGCTACAAACAAAGCGGTAAAAGCAAGCGGACGAATTGACATTAGGCACCTCCTGGAGTGGATGATAGTTGTAGGCGCAGGTGTTGGCGCAGCGTAGCGCCGGTTAAGGTGGAGACGGCGTCAAATAAGCCGGTGCGGAAGCTGCCGGTTCCTTGCGAAGGAGTTAAATTAGCAGCGGCCAGCTCGCCGGCAATACCCATGCAAGCAAGGCCGGTTATGGCTGCTTCCCAGGCGGATGAAACCGCTGCAGCGCAGCCAATAAGGGCGCTGCTCATACAGCCTGTACCTGTTACTAAGCGCAGCATGGGTACGCCATTATGCAAGCTGGCTGGTTGCTTTTCGGGAGAGGCAATCCAATCGGTTTCACCCGAAATCGCCACGATACAGCGCAGCTTTTTAGCCAGGCGGTAAGCGGTTTCTGCGGCTTGGGCCACCTCTTTTAACGCATCAACGCCGGGGCTGGCGATAGTCTGCCCTGTCAGAGCGGCGATTTCCGCCAAGTTGCCCCTGATAATATCAGGGGGACATTCTTCGAGCAGCCTGGCGGCCGTTTGCCGACGCAGGCGAGTAGCGCCGACGCCCACTGGGTCCAACACGATGGGGATGCCTTGGGCTTTGGCGACTTTTCCTGCTAAAAGCATAGCTTCAGCGCTGCGGGGCTGCAGGGTTCCCAGGTTAAGGACTAGTGCCTTGGCGTGAGCCGTGATTTCCGCGGCTTCTTCCGGGGCGTTAGCCATGACTGGGGAAGCGCCGATGGCTAAGGTGATGTTGGCGCAATCCTGCATAGTTACTTGGTTAGTAATTTGATGGACTAAGGGGTGGTGGTTTTGAATTAAGCGGATGTTTTCAGCGAGTCTTTCTGGAAGCTCCATTTGGCGGCAAACCTCCCTACGAGGATATAAGTAAACGCAGTGGCAAACATGACTGGCACAGTAGCACCGATGACAAGATCAAGCTTAAGCAGCTGATAGTAGAGTGTGACGCCTAAGGCCCAAATGACTAGAGCCAGCCAGTTGACCATCAGGCCAGGCTGCAATTGTCGATTTCCTAAAAGGAAATAGTCGCTGAGCAGGATGGCGAAGAGTGGCGCAAAGACGGAACCGATCAGGAGGAGGAAATCCTCGTATTGTTCCATGTCGACGCCGAGAGCTAGCAAGGTACCGGCGACGGTTACTGCTAAAGCTGCATGTTTTTCATTAAAGCCCGGCAGCAGCGTATGTACGCTGACGCCAGCGGAGTAGGCGTCCATAAAGGTGGTGGTAATGGTGGCTAAAAGAACGATGGCCAAAACGGAAAGTCCCAGATTGGCTGCCAACAGCATGCCTGCGGGATCAGCCTGCCCAGCGACAAGAGCTACGCTAAGGCCGATAATGTACATCCAGCAGCTGCCAAGGAAATAACCCAGGCCGCTGCCCCAGGCGGCTCCTTGACCGGAACGAGCGAAGCGGGTATAGTCGGCGATAAGAGGCAGCCAGGAAAGGGGCATGACCACGCTGAGCTCAAAGCCCGCGCCAAAAGGCATGCCTCCGGCTGCCGGCTTACTCAGAACCGTAGTGTCGGCGAAGACAACGCTGCTCATGACGATGGTCAGGGCAAACAAAAGCAAAGCGGCGGCCATGTTGGCTTTTTTCCAGCCGGCTTCACGGTCAAGAAAAATCCAAAGCAGTACCAACGCGCCGACCAAAAGGCACCAAAGACCATATTGATCTATTTGCCAAAGCTGGCGGCTGGTTTCGTTCAACGAGCGGGCAGCGGCCAGGATCATAATTGAGGTCCAGCCAACTAGCTGCAAAATATTGAAGAGGGAAAATAGTTTGGCGCCGTAGACGCCAAACGAAATGCGCGTGGATTCAATAGCGGAAAGGCCTTCGCGAAAACCGATCAAGCCGCAGAGAACCAGCAGGACTGTTCCCAGAGCATGACCGCCTAAAATAGCCAGTAGGCCGTCTTCAAACCCTAGTGGAGCTAAGAGGCCTCCGGCTAATATTTCCGCCATGGAAACGGCGGCGCCGAACCAGAGAAAGAAAAAATGGGGAAAACGAATGGTTTTTAACGGTGGTTGCATGAAGATACCTTCTTTCTTTTTTTGCAGAGCAAGCAGCTGAACAAGGTGAGGGAAAAACAAAAGCGCATTCCGCGGGGAATGCGCTTGCATGGCATGCATGGGAGCTTTTCCTACGCTGGTATAATCCAGATCAGGTCAAAGGGTCACGGAATGAGGATCCGTATCTCAGCCAGCCGCTTCTGGCCCCCCTAGCTTGCTATATGATTCTAAATTTTATCATAGCACGATGCCTGCAACCTGGCAAGAGAACGAGTAGGGAAAAGAACTTTTCCTTTGACAGCCAGGGCTTCGACACGTTAAAATATAAGCTATCTGTGAGTAAATGAGTATGGATTTTTCAAGGAGAAAAACATGAGTGTATTGACCGTTGAAAGCGTGTCCCAAGGTTTTGGGGCTCGTCAGATTTTACAAGAAGTATCGTTTCGTCTGCTTAAGGGAGAGCATGTAGGCTTGGTCGGCGCCAATGGCGAGGGGAAGTCTACCTTTTTAAATATTATTACCGGACAACTGACGCCGGATGAAGGAAAAGTAGCCTGGTCCAGCCGGGTAACGGTTGGCTACTTGGATCAGCATACGGTTCTTAGCCGCGGCAAGAGCATTCGGGAAGTGCTGCGGGAAGCTTTTCAGGCGATGTTCGATATGGAGGCGGAAATGCTAGCTCTCTATGAGAAAATGGGCGAAGCGTCTCCGGAAGAAATGGATGAAATGATGGCCTCCGTAGGTGAGATTCAAGACGCGCTGGAGCATAGTGGCTTTTATATTCTGGACGCTAAAATTGAAGAAGTGGCGAATGGGCTGGGCTTGGGTGAAATTGGCTTGGATCGGGATGTGGCAGATCTGAGCGGCGGTCAACGGACCAAGGTGCTTTTGACCAAGCTGCTATTGCAGAATCCCACTATTTTGATTCTCGATGAGCCTACCAATTACTTGGACTTTGAGCATATTGAATGGCTTAAGGGCTACTTGAAAGCCTATGAAAATAGCTTTATTCTTGTTTCTCATGACATTCCTTTTTTAAATGAAGTGGTCAATGTAATTTATCATGTAGAAAGCACCGTCTTAACTCGTTACAGCGGCAACTATGATCAATTCCAGGCGGCCTATGCGATGCGCAAGAACCAGGAGATCCGGGCCTATGAACGCCAGCAGCAGGAAGTGGAGCGTATGGAAGATTTCATTGCTCGTAACAAAGCCCGCGTGGCTACGCGCGGCATGGCCAACAGCCGCAAGAAGCGCCTGGATAAGATGGAGATTTTAGAAAAACCTCGGGAAAAGATGACTGCTTCTTTTTCTTTCCGCGAAGCGCGTACGCCAAGCCGAACCATTGTTGAGGCGAAAGGTTTGGTGCTGGGCTATGATGAGGCCCTGACCCGTCCGGTGGATATCTTGCTTGAACGAGGCCAGAAGGTAGCGATCAGGGGCGTCAACGGTTTGGGGAAATCAACGCTTCTTAAGACGTTGTTGGGAGAAATCAAGCCTTTTGCCGGCGAAGTCATTCAAGGAGAATACCTGTTTACCGGTTATTTTGAGCAGGAGTCCACTCGGCATAATACCAACACAGCCATTGAAGAAGTCTGGCAGGAATATCCCGGTATGACAAATTATGAGGTGCGGGCGGCCTTGGCGCGCTGCGGCCTGACGAATGAGCATATTACTAGTCAGATCATGGTGCTCAGCGGCGGAGAAAGCGCCAAAGTGCGCCTGTGTAAGCTGATGCTTAAAGAAATCAACTGGCTGGTGCTGGACGAGCCGACTAACCATTTGGACGTAGAAGCCAAAGCCGAGCTCAAGCGGGCCCTGCAGGAATTTAAAGGAACTGTTCTCTTGGTGTCGCATGAACCAGAGTTTTATGAAGACTGGGTCACCCACATCTGGAATGTGGAAGATTGGACCACCAAGATCGTTTAAATGAAAAACCAGCGTTTTAAGAAACGCTGGTTTTTTCATGGCACATATGTTTTTCTGCGAGCTTAGAAGTGTTTTCAATTCCGGAAACGACTACTTGCATAGAACTTTCCACTTTTGTGAGAATGTCGGTAATTTTCTTAGTAGCTTCGACGCTGTTGTCGGCCAGTTTGCGCACTTCACTGGCTACTACTGCGAACCCTTTCCCTTGCTCACCGGCGCGGGCCGCTTCAATGGCGGCGTTGAGTCCCAGAAGATTGGTTTGTTGAGAGACGTTTTTGATGAAATCAATGACGTCATGGGTTTTATGAATATGTTCCTTGGCTTCATCCGTAGATTGACTTAAGGATTGTAACTGCCCGCCCAATTCTTCATACATGAGAATTTGGGCTTTCAAGAGGTTGTATAAGATAGAGGTGATATAGCCATCCACAAGCTGCACCCGGTCGGGTTTGTATTCTTCAATCTGTCGTTGCACTTCGGGATTGCCGGTAATGTTCAAAACCACATCGACCGCAGGAATACTCAATGCTTCCTTTAAATCCTGATAGGTCGGAATTCGTAAGCTTTTGGCCAATTGAATGCCAACGACGTCAGTCTTAACGTCGACAATACCTGCTACTGATACTTCGGCAATATCTTGAAATAATTTGAGTAATTCAGCGCCGCTGCGGCCGCCTCCAACCAGCAGTAAATGCATGGAAACCTCTCCTTTGCGTCATTCTTGCTTTGTAGGATTAATTCGCTGTAAAAGAGAAAGAACCCTGCCTAAGGCGGGCTCTTTCTCTTTTTTCTTTACAGTATTGTTTTATAGACTGCGCAGCAACCGCTGTTGCTGTTGCCGAGCCCACTGAGACAGGGAATAGTTCAAGATGAAGTAGGCGCAAGCAATCATGCCGAACATACTGAATACCTGAGCGGTGGAACCGTATTTTCCCATGATGATCATGCCCTTGCCTGTCAAATCTTCAATACCCACGGCCCAGACAAATGAAGTATCCTTGATGACTGTGGTGCATTGGGAAACCAGGGGCGGGATCATGTTGCGAAAGGCTTGCGGCAAAATAATGAAACGCAATGTCTGCCAGTAGCCAAAGCCCTGAGAAGAGGCGGCCTCCCATTGCCCTTTAGAAATAGAGTTCAAGCCACCGCGGACGATTTCGGCGATAATCGCGCTGGTAAAGACGGTCATGGCGGTTACGCCAGCCTGGATAGGCGGCAAAGGAGTCATGAAACGGGCAGCCAGAATGAAGAGTAAGAGGGGCGTGTTGCGAACCGCTTCGATATAAGTAGCCGCCAATGGAGCGGCTATGGCGTGGTTGGAATAACGAGCTACACCAAGCAAGGTGCCGAAGAGGAGACTGAGAATGATGGAGGCTACTGATATATATAGCGTCGTCAATAAACCTTCTCCTAAAAAGCGGAGGATATCGGGCTGCAATAATTCAGACATTATAGCGACACCTCCAAGCGGCGCTCCATACGACGTGCATAGGTAGCCAGCGGAAAGCAAAGGGCGAGATATAAAAGACCGGTGACGACATAGGCCGGGCCGTAATACAAGTTGGCGCTGGCCCAGGAATCTGCTTGGTACATCAGATCGCCACCGGCAACCATGGCCATGACCGAAGTGTTTTTAATCAGACTAACAGCTTGATTGGTTAGCGGCGGATAGGCCATACGCTTAGCCTGGGGTAGAATAATGAATCGCATCGCTTGCCAATAGGAAAAACCTTGAGAATACGCTGCCTCATGCTGCCCCTTGGAAACTGCGAGGATACCGGCGCGAACAACTTCGGCAATATAGGCGCCATGATAAAAGCCGATCCCCAAAACGCCAACCGTAAAGACCGGCAGCATCACGCCCCAATGAGGCAGGGCGTGATACAGAAAGAAGATCTGAATGACCAACGGCGTATTCTGGATGAACTCAACATAGATACGGTTTATCCAGCGGAGTGGTCGGTATTGAGCCGTGCCAAGGACGCCGAAGAGGATGCCCAGCGTCAGGGAAAGAAGCAGAGCCAAGATAGACAATGCGATTGTCATGGAAAACCCTTCTAAGAAAACAGGCCATTCGGCAAACAGCGCCTGCCATTTGAACCAGGCAAAGGGGCCCATGATTATTTCAGCCCCCATTTTTGAATAAGCTTGTCTAGTTCTCCAGAGGTTTTCATTTCATTTACCGTGTCATTCGCTAAATTGGCCAAAGCGGTATTGCTCTTTTTGGAAGCGATGCCGTATAATTGGGGACTGTAACGATCCGGCAGGATGGTCGTTGAGTCATCAAGATAGCCGAAGAGAATAGCGGCGTCAACGGAGAAGCAGTCAATACGGCCAGAGTCGAGGGCGGTTTTGATTTCCGGATACGTGCCGAATTCTAGATACTGAATGTTCAAGCCTTGCTTTTTCCCTTCGTCAATCAGCGCTTTTTTGCTTGTTGCGCTTTGAGCTACACCGACTTTTTTACCATTAAGATCATTCAGGCTCTGAATGCCGGAACTCTTTTTTACCATTAAAGCAACGCCGTCGCTAAAGTACGGATCAGAAAAATTGTAGCTTTGCTTGCGCTCTTCGGTGATGGTAAAAGTAGCAATGACAAAATCCACTTCACCGTTGTCCAGAAGAGGGCCGCGGGTTTTGGCAGTTACCGCTTGCACATTAATTTTGTTTTCATCGCCAAGAATTTTTTTCGCCATCTTTTTGGCTAAATCAATTTCCATGCCATCAATTTTGCCGGTCTGAGGATCTTTAAAACCAAATTTTGGGACATCGACTTTCACGCCGACATTGAGTACGCCTCGATCTTTAATGGCCTTGATGTCTGGCGCAGCCGCAGCATCACCTGGTTTAGCCGCGGGAGAACTGCCGCAGCCGGTCAAAAGTACGGCCGACATAGCAACAACAGCAAGAAGTCCTAACAATTTCTTTTTCATCACACATCGTCTCCTTTGTTTCTTTGAAGTTTTTATGGTTACGCATGATTAATGCGGCTAAGGAATAGCTGAGTACGTTCATTCTGTGGATTCGTAAAAAAGCTTTCAGGATCGTTTTCTTCTAGAATGCAACCATCGTCCATAAAGATGACCCGATCGGCCACCTTGCGGGCAAAACCCATTTCATGGGTGACTACGATCATGGTAATGCCTTCATCAGCCAAAGAAGTCATGACGTCTAGCACTTCTTGAATCATTTCAGGGTCTAAAGCGGAAGTCGGTTCGTCAAAGAGCATGACTTGCGGATGCATATTCAGAGCTCGTGCAATAGCTACGCGCTGCTGCTGGCCGCCGGAAAGCTGCGCAGGATAGGCATCGGCCTTTTCTTTGAGTCCCACCCGATCCAGATAGGCAAGGCCTGATTTCTTTGCTTCTTCCGTAGAAACGCCTTGCAGCCGGACTGGAGCCAGTGTGAGATTTTCCAGTACCGTCATGTGCGGGTATAGATTAAACTGTTGAAACACCATACCCATAGACTGGCGGATTTTGGCAATATCGGCACTTGGTGCCGTTAAATCGGTGCCGGAAACTACCACCGAACCTTCTGTGGGGCGTTCTAAGAGGTTGATACAGCGGATTAGCGTGCTTTTCCCAGAGCCGCTGGGGCCGATGATGACAATTTTTTCACCGGCGGCAACGGTAAGATCAACGCCTTTGAGTACATGCAGGCTGCCAAAGTATTTGTGGATTTGAGATAATTGAATCATACGCGATCACCTGTCCTTTCTTGAGATAATAAAAAGCCCCGGTGAATGTTTGGTTAACAATTCACCGAGGCTTCATTGCCGATTAACTTTGCAGTTGTCACATATTGGACGTTTTTTATATCATACACTGGAAAAGTTCATTTTGTCTACTAGAAAAAAGCTGTCGAATTACAAACAAACTTCATTTTACAGAAAATGTCAGGAGGATTTTAGCAATTCATTTAGAAATAATAGAAAAAACAAATAATGAATGGCGGGTGAGACTGTGAAAAAAAAAGAATCGGTATTAAATTTGCCGCCTTGGGAACAGCTTGACTTGCAAGATGGAAATACGGAATACGAGGTTACTTTGGAGAAAGTCGGAATAGGCAAGACCAATGAAGATTCTTTTTGGGCGGAGTTGCGCATGGATTATGACCCGACAGATGCCTCTTTTGGCGAACTTTGTGATTTATCGGCTCGGTTGTACCAAAAAGGTGTGTTGTCTCGCTATGAGCATGCTATGCTGACCTTTAATTCGCAGCGTGTGGCGCCGGGCATGACCGTACGAAAGCCAGCTTTGGCCGAGCGGCGGGATTGGTTACAAGAGTTGTCGGAGCGGGCGCGGCATAATCGCTACATGGGCAATATGCAAGGCTTTTTATGTGATATGCGCCTAGTGGAAGTGCTCAGACGGTTGCAGTAACGTCGCTTATTTGAATGCTGAAGGAACCAACAAAGAAGCAGGAGGGTTGCATTTGCGGCGCGTTTTAAAGTGGAAAAGGCAAATGATTGTTTTGCAATGCTGTACAAAAAAAGCTATACTGATTATAAATAAAAGTGACTGTTGCTAAAGGGGGATATTATGTTTGCTCTTAACTTTCAATCGCCGCATCATGAAAAACTGCTTATTGCTCGGACTAAAAATTGTACAGTGCGTTTAGGAGATGTACGCAACATATACCCGGAAAATTCAGTAGTCTGGATTACTGTAGGGAAGCGAATGGGTCCTAAACGCAAGTTGTATGCTGCCAGTGTGGACCGGACGAAAACAAAACGTTTTTCCCAACTGACCATGGAAGACTTGCAGCATCAGAATCCGGATATTGACTCAGTGGAAGCGTTATTGCGCTTCTTTGAAAGTATTTATAATAAGGCACTGACGATGGAGGACATGGTCACCGTTATTTATTTTTCCGAGATTATGGAAGAATAAAGGGTGATTGTAGGAGGCCAGCCTAAAAAAGCCCTGCTGCTTGCCGGTGAAACGGCAGCAACAGGGCTTTTGTTTAGCTTACTTTTTTGTAATATGCAGCATGGCGTCAATGATTTCTTGCGAATGTTTTTGAACATGCGCTGAAAGAACGGCATCTTTGCAAATACTAGTGAAGAATGTTTCGAGGCTTTGCAATGACTCCATGGCAGAAGTTCCATTTTTCATAATAAACGCTCCTTTGTCGACCGGCAACTTTTGAGCGCGGAGAAGCAGACCAAAGATGGAATACTATCTTTTGGCAGCCTGGCGGTCATGGGAGAATCTCCTGTAGACCCATGGCTTTGCGTCCTCCGCTTTCGCGAAGTTTGCCTTGGCAAAAATTACTATCTATAAAGATAGTATATAGACAACAGAGTCTATTGTCAATGGATACTGGTTCAATGGGCCTAGGACTTACGTGTGGGAATTGTTTTGGCGGCACAAACTGCAGTAAGCTTGAAAATAATGACATTGCCCTTTGGGAAGAGATAGGATAAACTAAAATGTACAATAAAAGCAGTCCCGCAGGGCTGTCGAAGGCTGTGTAGGGGGTGCAAAACTGTGCATTGGCAGCGAACAGTTTGGCTGTTGGCTATGGCGTGCATGTTCTCAGGAGCAAGCTATACTATGCTGACGCCATTTTTACCATTGTATTTGTTGGAAATAGGTGTTACGACGGAAGAGGTTCACTGGTGGACTGGGTTCATTTTTTCTATTACTTTTTTCGTTGCAGCTGTCATGGCTCCTTATTGGGGGCGGCGGGCGGATCGCAGCGGTAAACGGCGCATGGTGCTGCGAGCTGGTTTTAGTTTGGCAACAGTCTATTTTTTGGGAGCTTTTGTACGGAATCCCTGGGAACTGCTTGCAGTGCGATTGCTGCAGGGATTTGCCAATGGTTTCGTACCGGCGTCGTTGGCGATCGTAGCTTCCACTTCTCCGCCAGAGCGATTGGGGGCCAATCTAGGCTTCATGCAAACCGCGCTGCTTTTGGGTGGCATTGCCGGTCCTTTGGCGGGGGGAGCGTTGTCGCATGTATTCGGTATGCGCATGTCCTTCGTGGTGGCTGCGGCTGTTATTTTTATTGGTACTTTGGCCGTGGCGGCCTGGGTCAAGGAACCGCCGCAGGCGCTGACGTCTCAACAGGGAAGTGTTCTTGATGATTTTCGAGAAGCCTGGAACAACAAAACGTTGATGCGCATGCTGTTTTTGATGTTTGGAGTGCAGTTGGTGACGCTGGTATTGCAGCCATTGTTGGCCTTGTTTGTTGCAGAACTTCAGGGAGATTTGGAAGGGGTAGCTTTGACTGCCGGTATCGTTTGTAGCGTTGCCGGTATTTCTGGTGCAGTGGCAGCACCTTTGTGGGGGCGCTTAGGCCAGAAAAAAGGCTTTACTCTTATTTTACAGATTGCTTTTTTAGGTGCTGCAGTATGGAATGCGTTGCAGTTTTTTGCGGCGGATATCGTCCAATTCACTGTGTTGCAAGCGTTGTTTGGCTTTTTTGTAGTTGGCGTATTTCCGGCTATCAATACGATCGCCGTGCAATCCTCTAACGAACATTTTCGCGGACGTCTGTTTGGATTAACTACTACCGCCAACCAATTGGGTTGTATGACAGGGCCTCTGTTGGGTGGGTTTATCAGCGCTAGTTGGGGCATACGGCCTGTGTTTTTGTTGACGGCAGGGGTGCTGCTTTTGCTGGCTCTTGGCAGCCGCAGCAAGCAAGCGATGGTCAAGTGATAAGGTAAAGAATTTATAGGGGAGGTCTTATATGACAAAAAAAATAACGATGTTGCAACGCGTAAAAAATGTAGTGCTGATGGGGATTGGTTCTGTGATTGCCGCAGCAGGCCTGGAAGTATTTCTGGTGCCGAATAATATTATCGATGGCGGCGTCGTCGGCATTTCCATTATGGCCAGTTATTTGACAGGCTGGTCCCTGAGTGTATTTCTGGTGCTCTTAAATTTGCCCTTTTTATACCTGGGCTATACGCAAATTGGTAAAACCTTTGCTTTTTCCACTTTGTTTTCTATCATTTCCCTAGCTTTTTGGGTTGGCGTGTTTACGCCGATTCCGGAAGTGACAAACGACTTGTTTTTGGCAGCCGTATTTGGCGGTATTACCATTGGTGTTGGCATCGGCATTATTATTCGTCATGGCGGCTGTACAGACGGTACGGAGATGATAGCCATCCTTTTGGATAAGCGCACTAGCTTTTCCATTGGAGAAATTATCATGTTTTTCAATTTGTTTATCTTGACAGCTGCCGGATTTATTTTTTCATGGGACAAGGCCATGTATTCTCTTGTAACCTATTTTGTAGCTTTTAAGGTTATCGATATCACTTTGCGAGGCTTAGACGAATCGAAGGCAGTCTACATCATTTCCGACCAAATGGAAGACATTCGCGATGCCTTGATGGCGCGTCTTGGCAGGGGGGTTACCATTCTGCACGCTACAGGTGGTTTCAGCAATGAAGAGAAACCGGTGCTGTATTGCGTGGTGACGCGCTTGGAAGTGGCGAAACTAAAGTCAATTGTAAGCGAATGGGATGACACGGCTTTTGTGACTATTTCTGATGTTCATGAGGTTATGGGCGGGCGTTTTAAGAAAAAAGCGATTCATTAATTTGTAAGTAGCAGCAGGTTTACTAGAAAATTAACTTTTCTAGGGGCCTGCTTTTTTGTTTTCCCTGCTGTGAAGCGAAGAAACCGCGGAATAAGTCGGCGGCTCCTTACAGAAACGGCAGGGAAGGACGCTATAGTTAGCGAATAGGCATAGTAGTTAAAATAAGGCGGGGGATGCAGAACTGATGGCGCAAAGAATCTTAGACGTTAAGAATTTGAATATTTCCTTTGGTGAAGGAGCGCAGGCTGTTGCGGTGGTAGCAGACTTGTCCTTTCAGCTGCAGGCCGGAGAAGTTGTGGGCTTAGTGGGTGAATCCGGTTGTGGAAAGTCGGTGACGGCTTTAGCTATTATGCGTCTTTTAGAAGAACGGGCACACGTAGCTGGGGCGGTGCTAGTGGATGGAACCGATGTGTTGGCGCTGCCGGAAAAAAGTATGTGTTCTTTGCGGGGCGATATGCTCTCCATGGTGTTTCAGGAACCGATGACATCGCTAAATCCGGTGCAGACGATTGGTCAGCAACTTGATGAAGTGTCGCTTTTGCACCGTCAAGTGTCTCGGCAGGAGGCACGGGCGTTGTCTGTGGAAATGTTGACCAAGGTAGGAATTCCTCGACCGCAGGAAATTTGCCGGGAATATCCGCATCAACTGTCCGGCGGGATGCGGCAGAGGGTGATGATTGCTATGGCGTTGGCTTGTCGGCCACGTCTTTTGATTGCCGATGAGCCGACGACCGCTTTGGATGTGACCATCCAAGCCCAGATATTGGAATTATTGCGTAACTTGAGGGAAGAGACTGGCGTGGGTATTTTGCTCATTACGCATGATCTAGGCGTGGTGGCAGAATTGTGTGACCGAGTTGTCGTTATGTATGCTGGCCAGGTTGTGGAGGAAGCCAGTGTGGAGGCCTTGTTTGACGCGCCTCAGCATCCGTATACTCGAGGACTCTTGCAATCCATACCTTGGCATGATCGGAAAGAAGAACGTCTGCAGCCCATCCCGGGACAGGTACCGTCATTGCATTGCATGCCGGCGGGCTGCCGATTTGAACCTCGCTGTCCGAATACAGTAGAAGGCTGTCGGCAACATATGCCCTTGCTTGAGCAGCTGGCAGACGGTCGCTACTGTCGTTGCTGGCTGTATGGAGAAAGGAGGGAGCGCAGTGGTGCAAATGCCGATTTTGGAAGTGCAAGGACTCAAGAAATACTTTGATGTGCGCGGCGGTCTTAACGGTAAGGTAGTGGGACAAGTTAAAGCCGTAGATGACCTTTCTTTTTCCCTGTTTGCGGGAGAAACCTTTGGCTTGGTTGGTGAATCAGGCTGTGGTAAATCAACGGCAGGGCGTACGATTCTGCGTTTAATGGAGCCTACTGCGGGGCGGATTTTTTTTGAGGGCGAAGACTTGGAAGAGCTGGGAAGCGCGGCTTTGCGCCGCAAACGGCGGGATTTTCAAATGATTTTTCAAGATCCCTATGCCTCACTAAATCCCCGCATGTGCGTGTTTGACATTGTTGGCGAGGCATTGGCAGCTCACGGTCTGAAGGATGCCGTTGCACTTCGCCGTCAGGTGGAGGAGACGCTCGAATTATGCGGTTTACCGTTGGAGTATGGCAACCGTTATCCTCACGAGTTTTCCGGCGGTCAGCGGCAGCGGATAGGCATTGCCCGAGCTTTGGCATTGCGTCCTAAATTAATTATTGCCGATGAACCGGTTTCTGCGCTGGACGTTTCCATACAAGCGCAGATTCTCAATTTGTTACAAGAGCTTCAGCAGCAGTTGGGCTTGACATATCTGTTTATTTCCCATGACTTATCGGTGGTGCGTCATATCAGCGATCGGGTAGGAGTTATGTACTTGGGTCGCTTGTTGGAGTGCGCACCGGCGGAAGAACTATACAGCCAACCATTACACCCCTATACGCAGGCCTTGCTTTCGGCAATTCCTGCAGCTAATCCGCAACGCAAGCGGGAGCGTATTGTCTTGCAAGGAGATGTACCTTCGCCAGCTAAGCCGCCGCCTGGATGTGCTTTTGCACCGCGCTGTCCTAAGGTTATGGAACGCTGTCGTGAAGAACGACCAGTCTTACAGGTGGTAGCATCAGAACGGCACTTAGCGGCTTGCTATTTATGGGAGTGAGACCCTAGATTGCGGAAAACAGGAGGAACGATCATGGCGGAAGAACGTATCGTAAAGCTGGCGGGAAATCTCATTAATTACTCGGTGGAGTTGCAGCCAGGTGAAAAGGTTTTAATCGAGGTATTTGACGGTGGCGAAGATTTAGCGCAAGAATTGGTGGCTGCAGCATATAAGGCTGGTGGCGTTCCGTTTATCAGCGTAAAAAATATGGTGTTGCAGCGAGAACTGCTGCGGCAATGCGGGGCTTCGCAGGTAGAGCGTATTGCTGCGTGGGAAAAGGCGCGGATGGAGGAAATGGATGCGTACATAGGTCTGCGTGCGTACTATAACCATAGTGAAATGGCGGATTTGCCGCAGGAGCAGTCCCAGTTTTACCAACGATTGTGGTGGCATCCGGTGCATTCTGAAGTACGGGTTAACCGCACAAAATGGTGCGTTCTGCGTTATCCTAATGCGGCGATGGCGCAGATGTCTGGCATGAGTACGGCGGCTTTTCGGGATTTCTATTTTCAAGTCACGAATTTGGATTATGCCCGCTTGGCCGAGGCAGAAGAACCGCTGCTTAAACTTATAGAAGAAACGAAAGAAGTGCGCATCCTTGGACAAGGAACCGATCTAACATTTTCCCTTGAAGGAGTTGCCGTGAGTAAATCTTGCGGCTTGCGTAATATTCCCGATGGTGAAGTGTTTACAGCTCCAGTGAAAAATTCGGTGAATGGAGTGATTTCTTACAACTGTCCGAGTGTATATCAAGGCGTAACCTTTGAAAATGTATGTCTGGAATTTGCCCAAGGGCGGATTGTGAAGGCTACGGCGAATCATACGGAAAAATTGAATCGGATTTTGGATACCGATGAGGGCGCTCGCTATGTTGGCGAGTTCGCGTTAGGGGTTAATCCGCACATCACTAAGCCGATGGGCGATATTTTATTTGATGAAAAAATTTCCGGCAGCTTCCATTTCACGCCAGGAAATGCTTATGAAAATACGGATAACAGCAATCGTTCCGCCATTCATTGGGATTTGGTATGTATGCAGACGCCCGCATACGGTGGTGGGGAGATCTGGTTTGATGGTCGTTTGGTGCGTAAAGACGGACTGTTTGTTTTAGAGGAACTCCACGGACTGAATCCACAGGTATGGTGTTGAAAGCGTTCTGTGAACGAAAGAAAATAAAAACTGTAACAAATCTGTCACGTACATCTGATACAATAACAACAATTGAATGGTAAGGAGCCAGGAGTGGCTTCTTGAGCCTGTATTTGGGAGGTACCTATGAAGAAATTGCTTGTCGGGGGTGTGTCCGCCCTGCTTTGCGTCAGTCTGCTGGGAACGGCATATGCAGGAACGGCGCCGCTGCAATTGTCGTTGGAAGAGAGTGTTCAAAGAGCGCTGTCTAAGCATTATGATTTGTCGTATGCAAAAGCAGCTCGTGAAAAAAGCTATTGGAGTCTGAAAGAGGCGAAAAACAACAAAGGCCTTGCCGCGTCGTTCACCCATACAGATACAGTAGCTCAAAGCGTAAATAGCTTTCAAAATAAAGTGGCGTTGACTCTGCCTGTATATAGCGGTGGTAGTCTGGAAGGGAAAATCAAGCAGGCCGAAGAGGCTTTGCATGTTGCAGATTTGGATGTGGATGCGGCTCAGCAGCTGGTAAAATTGAATGTGGTAAGCAACTACTTGTCAGTGCTGGAGTATCAGAAAATCTGGCAAGTGAGCCAGGATACAACCAAAAACTATGAAGACCATTTGAAGTTGGTAGAAAACAAATACGCCGCTGGCATGGTAGCCAAACTGGACGTGCTGACAAGCCAGGTAGACTTGGCTAAAGCGCAAGACAGCCAGGTGCAGGCGGAAAATAACTATCGCAATGCTGTAGCGGCTTTGAATAATGAATTGCAACTGCCTCATGGAACCGAATTGGAACTGAAGGATGCCTTTAACTCTGAAGGCTATCCTTTGTCGTTGGAAGAGTGCTTGGCTTATGCCAAAGAGCACCGGCCGGAAATTACACAATATAAAGCGAAGGTGAACAGTGCTCAAACGGGAATTGACGTGGCTCGCAGCGGCTATCGTCCTACGGTTGCTCTGTCAGCTGCTCAGGGATGGAATGATGATCAATTTCCTGGCTCTAAAAACAGCAACTGGTCGGTTTCACTAACTACCTCCTTGAATATATTTGACTCCGGTGTGACTGGAGCGCAGGTGGAGCAGGCTAAATATAACTTGAATATGGTTACAGAGCAAAAAAGCAAAGAAGAAGATACGGTCTTGCTGGAAGTGCGGCAGTATTACCTGAGTATGCAAGAAGCGGCCAAACGGATCGAGACCAACAAAGTGGCCATTCAGCAAGCGGAAGAAAGCCTAAGCATCCAAAAAATGCGGTATGAAGTAGGCGTCGGCACCAACCTAGACTTACGGGATTCGGTATTGTCCTTAGATCAGGCCAAACGGGATAGCCTCCAGGCGCTGTATGACTACAATATCAATAAAGCAAAGTTGGAGCACTCCATGGGTCGTCCTGCAGAATAAATTTTTATATTTCAAAAAGCCATGCCTGTTGGGCATGGCTTTTATGTTGGTTTGAAAAGTCGCTCCTTGTAGACTAGAGATAGTTTATGTTTTCTGGCTTCCGACATAGAGGAGCCATCAAATTGTAACAAAACTGTCACGCAGTCTTGGTACAATAAAACAGCAAAAGTGGGAAAAGGGGTTGCGTGCGTCATGCAAAAAATTATGTCAAAAAAATACTATGCAATCATCGGCGTAGTGCTGGTGTGCCTAAGCATAGTTGGCTACAAGGCCGGCTGGCTGGGTGGGGGCTCTAAAACGCAAGCTGCGCAGGCCGTAACGGTTAAGGCAGTGCAAGTGCAACAGCAAGATGCGCGTATTTCGTACGAATTTGTAGGCCAAGTCAAAGCGAAGGATGAAGTGAAAATCCTTTCTAAAGTGGGTGGCGTGGTAGTTGCTAAGATGGTGCAGGGCGGAGCGGTTGTAACAAAAGGACAACCACTTTTTCGCATTGATGACAAGCAGTACCAATCGGCTATTCGCTCGGCGCAAGCGACGCTAAATAAGTCGCGGGCGACGGTGGCCAATTCGCGGCGCGACTTAGAACGCTATGAGTACTTAGGATCAGTGCAGGGCGTTTCGATGCAAACATTGGATTCTTACCGCTCGCAAGTGGAACAGAATGAAGCGGATGTGGCTATGAACGAAGCAAACCTGCAAGAAGCTCTGGAAAATCGAGAGGATACTTTGATTGTCTCGCCGGTTGACGGCCGTATCGATGTAAATGACGTCAGCGTAGGGCAGTTTGTAGTTGCCGGCTCGACGGCATTGGGAACGGTTTCCTCGCTTGATCCAGTGTGGGTGCAGTTCAGTATGAGTGAAAATGAATATTTGAAATTGGTGCGCCAGGGGAATGGTCTTCTGCCGGAATCTTTTCGCAGTCAGCTGAAGCTGCAGCTTGGCGATGGTTCGATTTATCCGGAAATGGGCCAAGTCGAGCAAGTGGATAAAGGCGTCAGCGATACGACAGGAACGATTACCCTAAAAGCGGCCTTCACTAATCCACAAAGAATGCTGCTCCCTGGTCTTTTTGCAAAGATTGTGGCGCAGGGGGAACTTCGTCCTAACGCGCTCTTAGTGCCGCAACGAGCGGTGAAGGAGATGCTGGACAATACCTTTGTTACGGTGGCTACAGAAAGTAATACCGCAGAAAGCCGTCCAGTTAAGCTGGGCGAAAAAGTAGGAAACTGGTATATTGTCGAGTCCGGCCTGGCAGCAGGAGATCGAGTGGTTGTGGAAGGAGTCGACAAGGTAAAACAGGGAGCGCAGATGGCGGTTACGCTGCTTTCTCCGGAATCCATTTGAGAAAGAGCCTGAGGAGGAATCAGCATGGCTAAGTTTTTTATCGAACGGCCGATTTTTGCCATCGTGTTGTCATTAATTATTTCTATTGCAGGTCTGTTGTCAGCGGTTCAACTGCCGGTGGCCCAATATCCGAACATATCACCGCCGACGGTATCGGTAAGCGCTTCTTATCAAGGCGCTAATGCCGATGTAATCGACCAGGTTATCGCTCAAGTAGTGGAAGACAAGGTGAACGGTACCGAAAGCATGGTCTCTATGTCCTCGACCAGTTCGGATTCAGGGTCATACTCGCTGAATATTCAGTTTGAATCTGGTAAAAATTCGGATATGGCATCGGTGCAGACTCAAAGTCGTGTATCCGAAGCCACTCCTTCTTTACCGACAACTGTGCAAAATACCGGTGTGACCACCCGGAAATCATCGCAAGATATGGCTATGGTATTTACTCTCTGGTCAGACGGAGACGTGTATGATACGAAATTCCTCAAAAACTACGGCAGTATCTACATTGTGGACGAATTAAAACGAATTTCCGGCGTTGGTGACGTCATGGCATTTGGGTCCGATTACAGCATGCGTATTTGGCTGCAACCGGAAAAAATGGCTCGCTTAGGTATATCGACAGCGGAAGTGAAAACGGCTCTGGAAAACCAGAACCAGCAGGCAGCGTCCGGAAGCTTGGGACAGATGCCTGTAGACGGAAAACAAGACTATCAATATACGACAAGAGTAAAGGGTCGTTTAGATGATCCCAAGCAGTTTGAGAACATCATCCTTAGAGCGCAGTCGGACGGCTCCTTTGTGCGTCTGAAGGATGTAGCCCGGGTGGAACTAGGGAGCAAGGACTATTCTTTTGCCAGTGCCATGAATGGGCATCAAGCTTCCGGTTTTGCCGTTAAGTTGACAAGTGATGCGAATGCATTGCAAACGGTGGGAGAAGTCAAAGCTACGCTGGATCGTTTGGCTAAAGATTTTCCGGCCGGCATGAAATATACGACAGTAGTGGACAACACTCGTTTTGTCGACGAGTCCATTATGGAAGTGGCGAAAAGTTTTGCCGAAGCAATGCTATTGGTGGTGCTGGTAGTATTTCTGTTTTTGCAGAGTTGGCGGGCTACCTTAATTCCGGTGCTGGCAATTCCCGTGTCGCTAATCGGCACTTTCGGTTCCTTTGTATTGCTGGGTTTTACCATCAATACACTAACGTTGTTTGCCATGGTGCTGGCTATTGGATTGGTGGTGGACGATGCCATCGTCGTTATTGAAGCGGTAGAACACCATATGCGGCATAAAAGGCTTTCTCCTATAGAAGCGACAAAACTGGCCATGGAGGAAGTGTCTGGCCCGGTAGTGGCTATTGCTTTTGTTTTGGCGTCAGTATTTATTCCCGTAGCGTTTTTTGGCGGCATGATGGGGATTTTATATAAGCAGTTTGCTTTAACCATTGCCGTTTCTATGGGGCTGTCCGCGCTGGTAGCTTTGTCCTTGACGCCGGCATTATGCACATTGCTCTTAAAACCCTATGATCCCCAGGCGCATCAAGGGCGCTTAGGGCGCTTCTTTGAGGCGTTTAATGCTTGGTTTGAGCGGAAAACTGAAGGATATGGTCAGCGCTTGGGCGGGATTATTCCTAGAGCGCGCCTGTGCATTATGATGCTGGCAGGGGTAGTGGCTATGCTGGGCGTATTGTATACCTTGGTGCCTAGCTCTTTTGTTCCTGATGAAGATCAAGGGCGGTATATGATTTCCGTGTCTTTGCCGGAGGCTACTTCATTGAATCGGACCACTCAGTTTATGGATGAAGTGGCAGCGGAGACCCGCAACCAGTCTGGCGTTGATAATGTTATGGCTATTTCTGGGTTTGACATGATGGGAGGCAGTGCTAAATCCAGCGGCGGCACAGTGTTTGTGTCGTTGGCTCCTTGGTCGGAACGAACTAGTTCACAAACTCAGGTGAAAAGTCTTATTGGGCAGACATTTGCCAGCGGTGCGCAGATGGCGGAAGGACGGGTTATTGCCTTTACACCTCCCGCGTTGCCGGGACTTGGCAGTGTAGGTGGCTATAGCTTCATGCTGGAAGACCGCAGCGGCGGAACGTTGGAAAAACTGGATGCGGTTACGCAGCAGTTTATTGCCGCCGCCAAAGAACGCCCGGAGATTGCTTCGGCGACAACCACTTTTACTACTGATACGCCGGGGTATGAATTTGAAGTGGACCGAGAAAAAGCAGAAAAATTGGGTGTAGACGTGGATGAGATTTTTTCTACGATGCAGATTTTTCTGGGTGGGGTGCAGGTTAACGATTTTAACAAGTTTGGTCGCAGCTACAAAGTGATTGCACAGGCGGAAGCGCCATTCCGCGGTGACGTGGAAGTACTGCGCTATCTTTTTGTTAAAAGTTCCAATAATGCCATGGTACCCTTAAATACGTTGGTAACTCCGAAAAAGACGAAAGCGGCGGCCAGCATATCTCGATATAACGGCTATAAGGCGGTAAAAATCAGTGGTACTCAGGCGGATGGGTACAGTTCCGGTCAAGCGATGACGGCACTGGAAGAAGTGGCCAAAGAAGTGCTGCCAAGTGGTTATACGTATGAATGGTCTGGCCAGAGTCGGGAGGAGAAGGTTTCCGGCGGCAGGGCGCCGATTGTATTCGGTTTGGCTATTGTCTTTGTTTTTCTGTGCTTGGCAGCCCTCTATGAAAGTTGGAGCGTACCGTTTGCGGTGTTGCTTTCGGTTCCGACCGGAATTTTCGGCGCGTTTTTGTTTCAGTATCTATTTAGTCAAGAAAACAATATCTACATGCAGATCGGCCTGGTTATGCTGATTGGCCTAGCTGCTAAAAATGCGATTTTGATAGTGGAATTTGCCAAGGTGCGTTTCGATAAAGGCATGCCGCTTATGGAGGCGGCCATTGAAGCGGCTAAGCTGCGTTTGCGGCCTATTCTGATGACGTCTTTCGCCTTTATTATCGGCTGTTTGCCCTTGGCCATCGCTACTGGCGCAGGCGCTGGTTCCAGGAATTCTATGGGGACGGCGGTTGTCGGCGGTATGCTCATGGCTACGGCTCTAGGGATTTTTCTGATTCCTGTGTTATTCGTGGTAGTGGAGAAGCTAACTATGCGTTTTAACAACTGGCGAAGTAAATTCAAGAAACAATAATTTTATAAAACAAGCGGTGTTTGCGCTTTGGTTTTACAGCGTAAACACCGCTTGTTTGTAATTGGAATCTGCTTTGTTTGCTTATCTCTTCGCAAAACCATATGGTATAATAGAGCATAAGATGGAATGCATTAGCAAGAGGAGGGGAGACCGGTGGAAGAACGCGTGAATGCGCTTACCCATGGCGTGGGTGCGGCGTTAGCTGCGGCTGGGTTGGTGTTTTTAGTGGTATCAGCCTATGTGTACGGAGGATTGTGGCATGTAGTCAGCTTCAGCATTTATGGAGCGTCTCTTGTTTTGTTGTATTTGGCGTCTACGCTGTATCACAGCTTTCAGAATGAAAAGCGAAAGCATCGCCTGCGTATTTTTGATCATGCGGCGATTTATCTGTTGATTGCCGGTACATACACGCCTTTTGCGCTGGTGGTGCTGCATGGTTTGCTTGGCTGGACCATTTTTAGCATCGTCTGGGGCTTGGCGGCGGTAGGTATCGTTTTTCAGCTCTTTTTTGTCAATCGTTTTAAAAAGACGGCTACCATTTGTTATTTGTTTATGGGCTGGTTGATCGTCTTCTTTTTACAGCCCTTGGCCGCGGCTTTGGCGCCGGAAGGCATGTTCTGGCTGGCTCTTGGCGGCGTGCTTTATACCGTGGGGGCTGTGTTTTATCTTTTCAAACGAATGCCTTACAATCACGCGGTTTGGCATGTGTTTGTCATGGGAGGCAGCGCTGCTCACTTTGTGGCGGTAGCGCAATATGTGCTGCCTATTGCTGTTGCCCCTTGAAAAATCGCTGCGTAGCCTTTAATCGTGAAGGATGAATAAGTGGTCCCAAGGTTACGGAAGGGTTAGGGAAGATAATTAAAAGGCCTTTGAGAAGTGATTTCTCAAAGGCCTTTTTTGTGCGTACCTTATTTCAATACGGCGGCAACTACAATAGCGGCAATGGTTCGCATTTCGTTGTCGTGGCGTTCATTTTCTAGGCGCTGCCGTTCGTGCCAGGCTTCTTCGCTTTCGTGATGATGGCGGCGCATGGATTCTTCATGGCGGCGTTGTTCGGCGCGTTCGCGCTCACGGCGTTCTTGTTCCATGCGTTCCCGATGTTCACGTTCCTTGCGATCATGTTCAAATTGCTCGTCTTGTTGCCGCATCTCTTCGCGGTCATGATGCGCTGGAGAAGCTTCAATCGTTGCCGCTCCAATGCCAAACTGGATAATTCCTGCCAGAGCTAGAAAGACTGCTTTTTTTGCTATGTTATTCATGGTGAATCCCCCTTGCGCTTTAATGAACTTAGTTTAGCGTATTCTTGTTACAGCATGGTTACAAAAAGATGACCGTCAAAACACAAACCGGTCAAAAAAATACGTAAATTATTTTCGATTATCACCAAGTTACCCCTTTCTTATTTTACCGAAGTAAAGTAAAATAAAGAAGCCGATAAAAAAAGACTAGAACGGAGGATTTTCATGAAACGAATTATTTCTGTAGTGTTGTTGCTGGTGATGGCAGGGGTATTGTTTGCCGGTTGTGGCAGCACAACTAAAACGGAGCCTGCTAAGAAAAAGATTGTCATTGGTTTAGATGACAATTTTCCGCCGATGGGTTTCAAAGATGAAAAGAACAATATTGTTGGCTTTGATATTGATATGGCCAAAGAAGCGGCGAAACGCCTGGGCATCGAAGTAGAATTCAAGGGTATCGACTGGAGCAGTAAAGAAGCTGAGCTGAACAGCAAGCGTATTGATGCGCTCTGGAACGGCATGAATATCACAGAGGAACGTAAGAAAAACGTGCTTTTCAGCGATCCTTACATGGAAAGCAAGCAATTGATCTTTGTAATGGCTAATTCTCCGATTAAAAGCGCCGCTGATTTGAATGGCAAGGTGGTTGGCGTGCAGCAGTCCAGTATTGGTGAAGAAGTGGTTACTAAAGATGAAAAGTTAAAAGCGACTTTGAAAGATTTCAAAAAATATCCGGACTGTGTAGCCGCCTTTATGGATCTGAAAACGGGTCGTTTGGATGCGGTTGTAACTGATGAAATTCTTGGACGTTATTACATGTCCAAAGAAGCTGGGGCCTATGTTGCTATTGAGCAGCCCTTGGGAGAAGTTGGTGTTTATGGCGTGGGCTTCCGTAAAGATGACAAAGAACTGCGCGACAAAGTGCAGAGCGTACTGAATGAAATGAAAAAAGACGGAACTTCAGCGAAAATTTCGCAAAAATGGTTCGGTGCGGATATCGTAAAATAAACAAAGAGAAAGCCTCCTGCTTGTCAGGAGGCTTTCTCTCTATGTGGAATTTATGGCTGCAGGAAGTTGTACTATAAGAACTCTTCATATATAATAAGGGAAAAAGAAGAGCATAATGATACGGAGTAGTGTCAGAGACGCATAGTGCGTTTTCTGGCATTTATTTTTTAAGGGGGCGTTGTTATGAAAAAAGCAAGTTGGTTAGGGATGGCAGGGGTATTTTTTTGCTTGCTGCTATTGGCTGGCTGCGGAGGAACGCAGCCCAAAGCGGCGGCGCCTGCAGAGCTGAACGTATCTGCGGCGGTAAGCATGAAAGACGCACTGGAAGAAATTCAACAGCAGTACCAAACAAAGAATCCAAATGTAAAACTGGTTTTTAATCTGGGCGCCTCCGGTTCGCTGCAAAAACAAATCGAGCAAGGCGCGCCGGCGGATCTCTTCATTTCGGCAGCTCCTAAACAAATGGATGATTTGCAGGCTAAGGGACTGTTGCAACAGCAAACACGGAAGAATTTGCTGGAAAATAAGCTGGTGCTGATTGTGCCGCAAAACTCGCAGCTAACTATTAAAAACTTTGAGGAATTGGCAGAGCCTGCTGTTAAGCGCTTGGCCGTAGGCGAGCCGCAAGTAGTGCCAGCGGGACAGTATGCGCAGCAGGTGTTGAAGAAGCTGAACCTATGGGAGAAATTAGAAGAGCGGATGGTGTTGGCTAAAGACGTACGCACGGTATTAACCTATGTGGAGAGCGGCAATGTGGACGCAGGCATAGTGTACAAGACCGATGCGGCGGTAAGCACGAAGATCAAAATTATTGCTACCGCTGCCGCAGGAAGCCACCAGCCTATTATTTATCCGGCGGCTATCCTTGCAAACGCTAAACAGCCCAAGGAAGCGGAATCTTTCTTGCAATATCTTTTAAGTCCGGAAGCTGCTAAGGTATTTGAAAAATACGGCTTTACTATGGGTAAGTAATTCATAAGTAAAAGCCTATGAATCAATAAGCTTTGCGGCGCTGGCAGCCTGTATGAAATGTTGACAGGTTTCTGCGTCATAGTTGCAAAAAGTGACGCTTTCTAAAGGCGTATCAAGGCGAAGAAAGAAATCAATGGCTGTTTGCAAGAGGATTTGTGCGCAACGGTCTTTAGGAAAGCCGAAGATGCCAGAGCTAATGGCTGGCATAGAGATGCTGCGCAGATTGTAAAGATGCCCTAAAAAAAGAACATTTTCAACCGTTTGTCGCAGCTTGCGTTCCTCATCGCCTTCACCCCACTGCGGGCCGACTGCGTGGATGACGAATTTAGCAGGCAGCAAACCGCCGTCAGTGATGACCGCGTGGCTGACAGGAAGAGAGCCAATTTTTTTGATGACTTCTTGACTTTGTTTTTGAATGATAGGGCCTCCAGCTCGCGCGATGGCTAAGGCTGCACCGCCGCCGTGCCGCAAACAGCTGTTGGCTGGATTGACAATGGCATCAGTCGTTTCGACGGTAATGTTGCCTTGCTTAATTTGCAGTGCTTTTTTACGGGGAAGATTTATTGTATGCATGGTTTCCCCTCCTTTATGGCAGTAAAGGCCAAATATTTGGCGTTTCAAAACCTAAACGCCAGCAGGCTACTCCGGCTAACTGGTAGGTATGAATCAATGCGGTTTTCAAGGCCAGAGAGTCTTTACTTTCAACCCAAATATGATAGTTTTTGCCGTCTTCTTCATACTCTAAGTAGGACAGACCGTAGTCGGAATGCCATTGCGGAGAAACCTTTTGTTTCTGTATTACTGCATTTACATCCTCCATAAAAAAAGTTTTTCCTTTATAGGCCGCTTTGCCTTGTTCCTCGGCGTGCTCCCAACGTTTTGTATAAAAAGGGACGCCGAGGAACAATTTATTTGCCGGCACTTCTTGCAAGGTTTTTTGCAGATTTTTTTCTACCCAGGGGAGCGAGGCTACAGGCGCGCCAGGGGTGCTGGTGGCCCACTGCTCATCGTAGGTCATGACCATAACATAATCAACAATCGCAGCTAACTCCTTGCGGTCATAGCAATGAGACCAAGAGGGAGTTTCATTCGGGACCGTCACATCAATAGAGATAATAAGGTTTTGCTTCTTCAACGTCATAGTGAGGTTGCGGATAAACTGAGTAAAGCGGTCGCGGTCTTCGTCGGCTACATTTTCAAAGTCAATGTTGATGCCGTTAAGTTGGTATTGGGAGGCATAGCGGCTTAGTTGCTGAATGGCTTTGTCCTGCGCAGGGACCGAAGCAAGAAACTGACGGGTCCGGTTTGCGTCAAACCCGTTATCAAATAACGCCCAAACTTGGCAGCCTTTTTGATGAGCGGAGGTAACATAGCCAGCGCTGCCTTTAGAATGAATGGAACCAGTAGCGTCCGCGAGAGAAAACCAGGTAGGGGATAAAACCTGCAAACCTTCTCGTACCGGTGCCGTTTCCGAAGTTTCAGAAAGACTTTTCACATGGTCCCAGGCAAGTGTTAACGGCGGCTGTGTCGAGGCTGAGACAGGCGATCCTCCCCAAGAAAGCAGTAGCGCTAAGAAAATGAAAATACCAGAAAACCAATGGTACATCGGAAAAACTCCCTTCTTGCAATAAGAACATTTATATTTAATTATACTTGGTTATATCAGGAAAAAGAACAAGTTTCCGAATTGCAACCAAGGTCCTATAGGTATTTTTCATGAACGGGTTACGCTGGTCAGTCATTATTTGGTATAATATACAAAATAATCAAAAACCATAGTAGCTGGACGGTTGGGCGGAGAATCTTGGAAAGAGGGTGAGCTTATCAATGCTGTATTTGACGTACAAATGAATATCTATTTGACGTTGCTGTTGGTAAGCATCGCTATTCATGCATGCTTGAAGCTAGAGCGGCGTGAGCAAGGAAATCCTCTCTTCCTGGTTTTATTGTTGCTAACCTTACTGATTTTGGTTCTGGAGACGTTCAGTGTCTTTTTTTCTGCTCCTGAATATCAAAGACTTAGCGGTCTGCAGCGAATCATAGAAGTATTGGGGTTTGCTCTAGCGCCATTGCTTCCTTTTTGCATTTCTTTGTATTCACAACAGCGTGTTTTTCGCTACGATTCATCCCGAAACAGAAAATGGTCACGGTTAAGTCTACCATTGCTTTTGAATTTGCTGATTGCGGTGGCTAGTTATTTGTTGTCTCCTTCACTGACAGAAGTAGACCATGGGAAAGCCAAAAGCCTATTGGCTTCGTTTTCTTATTTGGCTACTGGATTTTACTATTTGGTAAACCTCCTTGTAATTTATATGGGGCGCTGGAAAGTGACGCGAGAAGAAGTGGTGGTATTGAGCCTGCTTTCGGCCATTCCGCTGCTTTTTTCTGTTTTTCAATTGGCTCACTTTATCTGGTCTGGCGTGACGATTGCACTGGTTCTTAATTATGTTTATATTGTTCATAATCAAGCGAAGCGGGACCCGTTGACTGGCTTAGCCAACCGTATGGCTTATGAGGAGTATTTGGCGGCATTTCAGCGAAGGACCAGCGGAAACTTGGCGGCAATCAATATTGACCTGGATGATTTCAAGCGCATTAATGATTCGTTTGGACACCACGAAGGCGATCGTGCGTTGCAATTGTTTGCTCAGGAATTGGCGGCGACGTTTGCAGGGAAAGGATTGGCCGTGCGCTTGGGCGGCGATGAATTCTTGGTTTTGCTTCAAGAGGAGCGGCAGGAAGTTCTGCAGCAGTATATAGCGAAGCTGAAGGAGAGGCTTGATGCGCGCATCAAGGAGTTTCAGCTTCCGTACGCCATTCATTTTAGTTATGGACTGACTACACTTGATGAGGGCTATCGCAGTGTACGGGAAATGGTCGAACATAGCGATGCGCTTATGTATGAAAAAAAACAAGGCAAAGCTGGCAGGCCGAGAAAAAGACCACTGTAAAAACGGCTGTGACCTAGCAGACTCATTGTGTTTATGGAACGTGCGTGCTATAATAATTTTACAGTCATAATAACTTCGTTGTAATCAGGGGGCGTACTGGTTTTCGACAGGGGTGGTTGTGGTATGGGTAGCGAGCCGGGGTTCCATCTGCCCGTAAGACGGTGGGACAATTTTAATTGCCAACGAAGAATACGCTTTAGCAGCTTAATGCTAACGGGCCAGTTTCTCCCTCCCGCGGGGAAGCTGTCTCGTCACAATGCGGGATACCTGAAGTCCAATTCTCGGAGGACCGACTGGGAATCTTTATCGAGATAGCGTCAGCGCAGCCTGTCGGTGGGCGGCAACGGGGCGAAATCTAAATCAGCGACTGCGCTCGGAGACACCTATATGGCAATGCTTCTGGACAGGGGTTCGACTCCCCTCGCCTCCACCAAACAAATCGGGATTTTTCCAATCAATAAAACCCGCCAATACCTGAGTTTGCTAGGTGTCGGCGGGTTATTTGTCTTTTCAGCTAAAAACACGGTCTAAGCAAGGGGGAAGCCAATGAGTACATATACTCACATTGGATGCTTATTCTTTCTTTTCCTCTTCAGCCGGTTCTTTGCGGGCAATTCCTTGGCCTATGCCCATCGTCAAGGCGGTTAATCCTGCCATACTGCCTAATTGCATAGTGTCTACCACTGAGCTAGGCACAATGACAATAGTAGCGTTGTCTTTTAACCCTTCGTAGAGCATATTCATGGCGCGTAAATGAAGCGCAATCGGGTCGTTAGCATAAGTTTTTGCTGCTTCGCCAAATTTTTCTGCTACTTGTCTTTCGGAATCTCCAAGAATGACTCGAGCTTGACGTTCTCTTTCTGCTTGTGCTTGCATCGACATTGCATCTTCCAATGCAGGCGGGATTCGCACATCTTTGATTTCTACGGAAATCACATTAACGCCCCAGGGCTCTGTGCGTTCATCAATGATCTTCTGTAACTCATTGCTGATTTGTTCTCGGCCTTCTAGCATATTGGAAAGCATGGTTTTGCCGATCACATCACGTAAAGCCGTTTGTGAAGCCCAACTGATTGCGCTCCTATAGTCGGCTACATCCAAAGCCGCTTTTTGGGGGTCTAGTACTTTCCAGAACAGCACTGCATCAACATCCACCGGAACGGTATCTTTGGTAAGCGTTTTTTCTGCGTTAAAGGAAGCCGAAATCACACGGGTATCAATCCAGTAAGGAACTGTTTCGAGAATGGGAATAATGAAAAACAAACCAGGCCCTTCGAGAGCGCGGAATTTTCCTAATCGTAGGATGACTACTTTTTCCCATTGATTTGCAATCTGAACTGAGGAAGAAACAAGAAAAGCAATAAAGAACGCACCTACTATACTCCATAAGTTCACGATGTCATGGGAACTCGAAAAAACAGTAGCTACTCCTTGGGCAACGACAAAAACCACAATAAATACTAATGCGGTAAATGAATCAAACTTTTTCATTTCCAATCCCTCCTTTTCGGCGTTGGAATTTCAGAAAACCATCTTAAACCCTTAAAAAAGAAAGAATTTTCGGTCAATATAATTATACTACTAAATGTGTATTGATGCACGTAAAGAAAAAGGTCATCATTTTTTTGCGGAATACATTGCAGAGTAAGTAGTACAGGCGCAAAGAGATTACATTCGCTTACTGCGATTGTAAATCTGTTGTGAAGAAGTAAAATCTTGTTGTTGCTAAGAAAAGGAACATTTTCGGTAAAACGCTTTGTGCAGCGCGGGCAGTAATAGCGGCGCCTGTGGAAAAACAGCTCATAGGATTTATGCAGCAAGGGAATGTGTTTAAACTTTTGCAAGCGATAATCGTGAATTTTATCGGTACGCTGTTCACAAACAGGACAGGTATGTTTTTTGTGCGGCAGCTCAATCGTAAGAGTCGTATCTGTAGAATCAATTATATACGCCTCTTCTATGTTCAATAGGTGTCGGCGGGTTGCTTGTTTTTAGAGAATAGGAGAATTGATAGGGCATTGCTCTTGCTGCTCTGTACAAGAGTGTAGATTTAGACTAAAGTCATGTTTTTGAACATAAACAGCAAAAAAGTATATAAATTAGTATGAATATGCAAAGCGTTGTTTGACTGTTGTTTAAAAATGGCTTAGACTGTAAAAAATGAATAAAAACATTGAATGAAAAAGGCAAACTTGTTGAAAAGCAAGGACGCAAAGCCATGGGTCTAAGGACGGAATGTCTATGATTGCCAGGTTGCCGGTTTGAATGCTTACTAATGTGACGCCGGTTCAAGTAACCGGCGTTTTTAATTTGCATTTTATCCTAAAGAGCATCAGTATATTCTCTTCAAAATTGATTTAAGAAAAAAATAAATAGAAACGTTGAATGTCAATGGCGACAGGTGTTCGAAAGAGAAATTCTTTTTCAAACACCTGTTTTTATTTTGCGGAGCATATATAAAAATAGGAGCGCAATTTCTGCTGGAATAAACGATGAGACTTTTTAGAGGAAGGTGAAAATGGTGATGAAGGTAAGGCGGATTTTTCAACCAGGAATTTTTATTATGAGTCGATTCCGCTTAATGGCTAAGTTTCTGATGGTGAGCTTGATTTTAGTAGTGTTACTGAGCGTCGCGCTCTTTCAGTTTTTTTCGGGGAATTATGCAAGCAAAGATTTTTCACAAAGAGAAGTATATGGGGTTGAGTATGCTCAATTATCTCAACGATTAACTAGGCATATTCAAGAGTATTGGTTTTTGCAAAAAGAAGGTGCGGCTAACCTTGTAGAAGCGGATTTGATCGAGCTGAAAAAGTTAGATCAAACGTATGAACATGTTTTAGATTCTTCTCAAGAAAATAAACAAGTATCAAAGAATATCCAAGAGTGTGAAGCGTTATGGCATAAAGTCGAAAAAGGAAATGCGAATTCATATGCAACGTTGTCAGCGGCGCTTACAACGTTGCATACCAATATCTCTGATAACTCCAATTTAACCCTAGATCCAGACTTGGATTCGTATTATTGTATGGATGTAGTGATGTTTCGCAGCCTTGCTATTGCGGAATCTCTATACAAAATTAGAGAAATTGTAGCAGCTCAGCCGCCGGAAGGATTAGCATACAGTGAGCGGAAAAAACTAATTGCCTTGAGCTCCCAGTTAGCAATCTTGGTTGACACTGTTAATACCGATATGCAAACAGGAAGCGAATTTAATGAAGCGAAAGGTCAAAGTATACTGAAAGACATTGTGGTTCCAATAAAAGATTTCACGAAAATCCAAAGCAAATTTTTAAAGAAACTTGATGAAGAGCTTGAAAAAGAAAAAGGTTATGTTCAATTGGATTTTCCGGACATTGATCAAGCCATTTCCGCGAATGATCAATTATTTACCTCTATAGGAGGAGCTTTGTGGAAATTATGTAATGCGCGTGTACTGCAATACGAGCAGCAGGCGAATATAGTCATTATTGCTATTCTTGTTTCACTGCCTATTTTAGCGTATGTATGTATTGCATTAGTTTTATCCATTACTAATGCTGTTTCTATAATTGGAGAGAATCTAGAAAAAATTCAAAATGGAGATCTGTCGGTACATATTGAACTGCATTCGCAAGATGAATTGAGTAGTATCTCCAAAGGGATTAATCGAATGCTTGCTCACATGAGAGATATTTTGCAAAGAATATCCGCACAGTCAGAAGGGTTGATTATTGCTTCTAAAGAGTTGTCAGTTAGTTCCGAGCAATCAGCATCGTTGGCTGATGATGTAGCAGATGCTACGTCGCAAGTGTCACGAGGGATAGAAATGCTTTCGGCTTCTACGGAAGAATTAAACGCTTCTGCTGGAAATGTGGAAGCTAATATTGAAAAGATGGCTCTTTTTTCCGAAGAAGGACGAAGTGTTGCGGAAAATATCAAAGAGCGTGCAGAAACACTAGAGGGAAATGCGCACGCTTCCAGAACAAGGGCAGTTTCGTTATACGATGAAATGAATAAAAGTATGCTTCGCTCTATTGATGAGTCCAAAATTGTTGAAGAAATATCCTCTATGGTGGAAGTGATTGCAACTATTTCGAAGCAAACTAATTTGTTGGCTCTGAATGCAGCGATTGAAGCGGCGAGAGCTGGAGAAAGCGGCAAAGGATTTGGCGTTGTCGCGGAGGAGGTTCGAAAACTGGCGGAAGCGTCTGCGACGGCGGTAGGAGAGATTCAGTCAATGACGCAAGCTGTCCAAAATACGATATCAAAATTGGTGGACAGCAGCCAAGAGATACTAGGGTTTATCAATGGAACCGTAAATGAAGATTATAACTCCTTTGTTAAAGTAGGAGAACAATATAAGGAAGATGCAAAAGCTTTTTTTGATACGACGGAAAATATTAGCGCTCAATTGCAGCAAGTATCTCATGAAGTAAAAGAGATATCTCAAGTCATTGAATCGGTCGCTGAAGTGATCTTGGAGAATTCGTCACAAGCGCAAGGGATATCGTTGAACACGGCAGGAGTAAGCGAGAAAATGAAGTCGATTCAATCTTCCTCAGTATCGTTGGAACAGATTGCAGGCAAGATGGGAAGTTTGGTGGTTCAGTTTAAACTGTAATCTTTAACGAATCGTGATAGCGCCTTCAGTTTCCTGCTTGATGGTCTCGTGAGACTCACTACTTCCAATTGCATGTAATGAAAACAGCTCCAGGGACTTCTTTTTTTAAAGAAAGTTCCCTGGAGCTGTTTTTAAGAATAACTGACAACTTCTAATCCCTTGCAAGTGAGTTTTTCTTTTATCCCCTGTAATTCGTCAGCTGTGGGCGTTGTAAAGTTGGTAAATAGAAGGCCGAGGGCTTCTATTTTTTCTTTTCCCAGTGTGTGATAGGGGAGGAGTTCAATTTTTCGGATTCGTGTTTGCTGAAGCAAAAAGCGGCTTAACTGCTCGATGTTTTCATCGTCAATATTGACTTCGCGGATTGCAGGTACGCGAATGACGATGTTGTCGTTGCAATCGGAAGCCGCTTTGATGTTCTGCAGAATGGTTGTATTGTCTATTCCGGTGAAGAAGCGATGCTTAGTAGTATCCATTACCTTGAGGTCAAAAAAGATATGATCTAGTTTTTGAATAATATCTTTGCAGTTAGTGAAGTTGAATTGAGCGCAGCTTTCGACGGCTGTAGCTATGCCGAGGCTTTGGCATTGGTTTACTAATGCGCGCAAAGCTTCTTCTTGATAAAAGGGTTCTCCCCCGGAAAAAGTGACGCCGCCCCCAGATTCCAGATAAAAAAGAAAGTCTTTTTTTATTTGCTGCATTAGAAAATCAATACTCTGACTTTCGCCCATTTTCTGGCGTGCTTTATTGGGGCAAACGGAAACGCAGGTAAAGCACTGTTCACAGAGGGAAGACGCAAAGCGAACCTGATTTTCTTCCGGGAAAATTGCACCAGCAGGACAGTGAGAAATACACTGTCGGCAGTGTGTACATTTGTGGGCTAGAAACATTAATTCTGGATGAGGGGACCAAGACTCTGGGTTTGCGCACCAACGGCAACGCAGCGGGCACCCTTTGAAAAATACAGTGCTGCGGATGCCGTCGCCGTCGTTGACCGATAAGCGTTGGATTTGAAAGACGTTACATGCTTTCATAAGTGGTTCGCTCAATGATGGCGTCTTGTGCTTTGCGAGAAAGATTTACAAATTGTGTGCTGTAGCCGGCAACACGTACAAGTAAATCGCGATAGTTTTCCGGGTGCTCCTGAGCGTTGCGTAGAACCTCCGGAGAAATGACATTGAACTGAATATGAAAAGCTCCCAGTGAAAAATACGCGCGAATTAAAGAGGCCAGGTTGTTGAGGCCACGATTCGTTTCTAACAGCGTTGGGGAGAGTTTGACATTGACGAGTGTTCCGCCACTGTGAATATCATGGTTGATTTTTGCTGCTGAGCGCATGGCGGCGGTTGGACTGGTTATGTCGGTGCCTGCATGCGGCGAGACGCCTTCAGTAAGGGGCGTGCCTGCTTTGCGTCCTTCCGGCGTTGCGCCGACCACTGAGCCGGCAGGGATGTAGTTGGAAATACCCATAAACGCGGAGTTGAATTTAGCTCCGAAAATATCGGTGTATTGCGTGATTTCCTTATGATAGAAATCGGAAATTTCTGTGGCGAGAGCGTCAACTTCATCAATGTCATTGCCGTATTTTGGACATTGCAAAGCGGCTTGCCGAAGTGCTTCAAATCCTTCCCAGTCATGTTCTAGAGCCGCAGCAAAATCTTGCAGTTGATACGTTTGGTCCTCAAAAACAAGCTTGCGAATGGCTGCAAGGGCATTGGCGCTATCCGCAAGGCCGATGCCTGTAAGCACAGGGCCCAGGCAGTATTTGGCGCCGCCCCGGCTGAGATCGCGGCCTTTTTCCATGCAGCCGTCTACTAAGAGAGAAAGGTAAGGGCGTGGCACGATTTCAGCATGTACTTTCTGTGCGGTGAGCGAGCCGATGATGCCAATTTTTATCAAATGAGCTGCTTGTTGAAAGAATAGCGACTTGAATTCTTCGAAACGGTTACTGTCTGCGAGTGTTGTCGCCAATCCCATTTGCTTGCCGTTTATGTGGCTGATACCGCCGCTGAGCGTATATTCCATAGCCGCCGCCAAATTAATATTGACCGCGGATGTCCATTCGCCGACTTTGCGAAAATGCGGAACTACGCAGCCGCAATTGCTCCAATCCCGGGCGTCTTCCGGGGAGAGCCCAGCAGCTAATAGCATTTCCGAACCAACGCGGTCATTGTGGATGGCAGGAAATCCAGTTCCACAACGGACTAATTTGCAAACGGCCTGCAAAAATTCGGGAGGACAATTGGGGTGAATGCGGACGCTAAGTCCTGGTTGATGCGTTTTAACTCGTTCTGTTGCTTCAAGGCAAAGATAGGAAACTTCGTTGGTGGCGTCGCTGCCGTCACGCTTACGTCCGCCTACGGTGAGGTTTTGGAAAGAATTATAGCCAGCAAAAAATTGAGCCGTATTGCTGGAAATAGCCCAAACCCACTCGGATAATTTGAGCCAAAGGCATTCGATACGCTCCAGCGCTTCTTCCCGAGTGAGGAGACCGGAGTTTATATCTTTTTCATAGAAAGGATACATATATTGATCGAATCGTCCCAGATTTAAAGCCAGTGAATTCTCAGATAAAATAGAGCCCAATTGAGTAAACCATACGCATTGGATGGCTTCTTTGAAGGTTTGCGGCGGATTTTCAGGTACCCGGCGGCAAATGGAGGCGATTTCTTCTAACTCAAGGCGGCGAGAGGGGGCTGCGGTTGCCGCCGCCAAGGCGTCGGCTTTTTCTGCATATCGATTAGCAAGCGTGATGATTCCTTCGGATACAATAATGGCACTGCGATAAAAATCCATTTGTTCCAGTTCATCTGTATCGGTAGGGGAGAGCTTGCTTAGAGCGGCGATCGCTTCTTTACGAAAGCCTCCGAAACCTTTTTGGAAAACAAGATCCTGATAATCCGCAGTTACCTCGCCGACGGCGCTGCGCCATTTGGAATCGTTGTCGACAATGCCTGTATCGACGAGTATGCGGGCAGTATCTTCGTCAAGACGGGCTAAAAAGGTTTCTTCCAGTGATTTTCCTTTCCAATACGGAAAAATCTCATCTCGCAGAGCCTTTTTGGCTTCTGGTGAGATCGTATAGGCGTCTTGTGTACGTTCGGCAAACGTGTCCATTTCCTGCTCGACCCATTGCCAGGAATATTCCGGGCAAATAATGCCGCTGCGGCGAAATTCGCCGATACTGCCGACAAGAAGTTCCCCGTCAAAGATAACGGGCTCAATGACGTCGCATACAGCTTGAAATGCTTTTGCGCGGCGGAGGATAACGGTTTCTCCTTCCGTTTTTTTGTGAGAATTTGTAAAAATTCGAGCGCGTTCGATACTGATTGAAGGAGTTGTATCAATGTATTGTTCTTTTATTTTAGCAATGCGGTGCGTGGTCATAAGAAGGTCCTCCTTAGAATTTTCTATTATTCATGCATCTTCAGATACTCTACTAAAAGGTTACAAGCTTTATTCATATGTTTTTTTAAAACTTGTTTTGCTTTTCGGATATCTCTTTCGCGGCAGGCGGCAAGAAGCGCGGTATGTTCTGTATGAGAAAAGTCTTTGAAATCCATTTTGTCTAGATAGAAAACTAGATAGCGTGCGACGTTGTTATGCAGCAGATGGATCATATCAAGAAGACGTAGGTTGCCTGCCGGTTCATAAAGATATTCATGAAAGAGAGAGTTAATTTCGTTGTAACGAGCCGGATCATCACAAGAGGCTTCTTCTTCAAGAATTTTTTCCGCTCGCAGAAAGTCTTCTTCTTTCAGTTTTGGAATGGAAAGGGCAAGAATACCCGTTTCCAACATCATACGAATTTCATAGATTTCAAGAGCTTCTTCCGCGGTCAGTCGAATGACTTCCGCCCCATGATTCGGCAAGAATTGGACTAGTTTTTCTCCTTCCAAAATTTTTAAAGCCTCACGCAAAGCACTGATACTCACGCCAAACTGTTGAGCAAGTAGTTCTTGACGCAAAGGCTCGCCAGCGTGAATTTCGCCGATTAGGATTTGTTTGCGCAAATGGTTGCTAATGCTTTCCGGGATGGTGATTCTCTTGGTTTTGGTTAAGCTTTTTGATGTGTTCTTCATGGAATTAAATATAGCACCTATTTCAAAACTTGCAAACAATGTTTCGAAAGTATACAGGATACAATCGTAAATTTTAAAGAAATTAATTGACAGTGACAGGGGAATGATTTACTCTAAATCCAAGAAAGAACTCCGCTTTCAAATTCCATAAAACACCGGCAGCGCTGCTTTCCTCTTCTGCAAAGAAGAGAGAAGGCAGTTTTTTTATGGCTTGTTTGCCTAAGAAATTCATAGGGGGAAAACATTATATGAAAGAAAACAAAGCAGCATACCAGGTCGTTGACGAGTGCAAAGAAGAGATGATTCACCTGTGGGAAGAGCTCGTTACTATGGAAAGCGGACTTTTTTGCAAAACCGAAACCGATGCAATAGGTAGACGCATTGCCTCATTTATAGAAAAGATTGGCGGCAAAACCAGGGGCATTAGCATGGATGATGCGCCAGACGTGCTTATCGGCGAATTCGGAGATATGACGCAGCCTTTTGTTGTTTTAACAGGGCATATGGATACTATTTTTAAAAAAGGAACTCCAGAAGAACGGCCATTCCGAATCGAAGACGGCAAAGCTTTTGGTCCAGGCGTCTTGGATATGAAAGGCGGCATTGTCATTCTTTTATACGCATTATTGGCTTTGCAAAAAATCGACTATAAAAAGCATCCGATAAAAGTAATCCTTGTTGGCGATGAAGAGGTAGGGCATCAAAAAAGCTCAGCCATTTCAGCTATACAAAGGGAAGCGGTTGGCGCAAAAGCAGCCTTTAATTTTGAGACGGGTTTTGTCGACGGGGGCATTGTTGTAAAACGCAAAGGCCTGTATCAATTTATGGTAGAGGTTTTCGGAAAAGGAGCGCATGTTGGAAATGACCCGGAAAATGGGCGTAGTGCGATCAAGGAGATTGCCTATAAGGTTCTCGACATAGAAGCGCTAACCGATTGGCAACAAGGAAATACCTTTAATGTTGGTTGGATTGAAGGGGGAACGGTTCCTAATGCAACTCCGGCGTATGCAAAGATTGTATGTGATCTGCGCTGCGAGAACCCGGATACGCTGCCCCAAATAAAGCAATCAATTGAGGAAGTGGTAAAGAAAACCTATGTGGAGGGAACTTCTACAAAGCTAACTCCGCTTATTGAAGCGAAAGCGATGAAGAAACTAGGTGCATCGCTGGAGCTGTTTGAGTTCGTGAACAAAATCAGTGAAAAGGAAGGTTTTGGAACGTTATATCCTAAGGAAGTCGGCGGAGTATCCGATTCGGCGTATTTCACTGACCTTGGGATTCCTACGCTTTGCGCGATGGGAGTGCAGGGGGGGCGCAACCATACGATTGAAGAATTTGCTGTTGTAGAGACGTTATTTAGTCGCACCAAATTGCTATGTGCAGTCTTGCTTGCTCTGGCATAAATAATAAAAGAAATAGGGGGAGTTATGATGATGGATTTTGAAAGAAAGCTGACTTGGCGCGGGTGGGTATCCTTTGTCTTTATTGTGATTTCGTTTTCTGGAATTGTTGCCAGTCACCCTGTATTTGGAGCCGTTGATTTTCAAAACCTGATTGGAGGCTTTGGTAAGATTGGCGCGGCGGATAGTTTTGTTGGCAAAGGCGGTACAGGGGCGCGAGACGGCTTTATGTTCGGTTTGACGCTGATTCCAACGGTAATGTTCGCTCTTGGCATGATCCGCGTTGTAGAATCGCAAGGCGCTCTTTTAGCGGCGGAAAAATTAATTCGCCCGGTTCTTCGTCCGCTAATGGGATTGCCTGGAGTTACAGGCCTTGCTATTGTCAGCAGCATGACCAGTACGGATGTCGGCGCGGCTATGACGAAGCAATTATACGAAGAAGGGCAATTGACCGATAAAGAACGCAGCATTTTTGTGGCTTATCAATATGCCGCTTCCGGTGTTATAACCAACACCTTCGATTGCGGAGCGCCGCTTCTTTCTATTGCGGTGCTGCCCATTGGCCTTATCCTGGCTGTGGAGATTTTCGTGAAAATTGTAGGCGCCAATGTAGTGCGGTTTTACTTGAAGTGGCAAGAGGAAAAAGAAGTTGTTTCTGAATCGGTACAGGTTAAGTCTGCTTGATAAGGAAAGGGGACTGCAATGATGGACAATACAATAGGCGCTACTAAGAGAACGATGTTGGAAGAATTTATTTTTGGGGCGAAGAATGGATTCTATTTAGGGGTAGAGCGGATCTTGCCTGCCATGATCTTAGCCTATGTTATTATTCTGTTTTTGAAAATGACCGGCTTGATGGCCGTTATTGGGCAAGCTATTTCACCAGTTATGGCGTTGTTCGGGCTGCCGGGAGAAGCTGTTATCGCCCTCGTGTCTGCTTTTTTTGCAAAAGCGGCCGGAGCGGCCACTGCGGCGACGTTGTATGCAGACGGCGTGATTACCGCGGCGCAAGCAACCATTCTCTTTCCGGCCACGATTACCATGGGGACGCTTATGGGCCATTTCGTTCGTTGTGTAGTTACAGCCGGGACAAACGCCCGGCATCACGCCTTGATGATTGCGATTCCGGTTATTGATGCTATGCTTTCTATGCTGTTAATGAGGTTCTTATTGTCTGTAATGGGTATTGCATAAAAATTTGAAAGGTGCGCCGATGCTACATCGGCGCACCTTTTTTATGGAAAGAAATGTAGTATGGACGTAAGTGTAAAGAGGAAGCGCAGGTTCTAAGGCGAATCCTGTTTGTGATACCTAGGAAAGGAGCGCTTATATGGAGAGCATTGCTAAAACACCGCAGCCGCCGTATTATGCCGTTATTTTTACTTCTGTAAAAGGGCCTGAAGATAAAGACTATGCGAAAATGGCGGAACATATTGCGGCATTAGGAGCAGAGCAGCAAGGATTTCTAGGGGCGGAAAGCGTTCGAGAGGCGAATGGCGTAGGAATTACTGTATCCTATTGGACGTCCCTTGAAGCGATAGCTGCTTGGAAAAATAACGAACAGCATCAAAAAGCCCAAAAGCTGGGAGCGGATGTGTGGTATGATAGCTTTGCTACTCGCGTATGCAAAGTGGAACGGCATGGCTTATTTAAGCCTTGAGCCAACCGAGGAGGCACTACCATGCACTATCAAGTGAAAACAGATTGCGAAGGGATGGATTGGCTTGCTGTGTGCGAGCTTATTAAAGAAGCTGGCTTAGCTGTCCATCCTGTTGAAGTAACGAAAAAAGCTTTTGAAAACAGCTATCGAGTGGTCTTTGTTGTTCATGACGGGGTGATTATAGCATGTGGCCGGATGATTTCTGATGGTGTTTATCAGGCTGCGGTATATGATATTGCAGTTCTCCCAGCATATCAAGGGAAGAAAATTGGAAAGCTGGTTATGGATGAGCTGCAAAGAGACCTGGGCGACATCAATGTGATACTTTACGCAAGTCCAGGCAAGGAAGTCTTTTATCAAAAATTGGGTTATCGGAAGATGCTGACCGGTATGGCATCCTTTACAGATAAAAATCGCATGAAAGAAAAGGGTTTTACTGAGTAACGTAAAACCGTACGGTTATAATTTGCGAAAGCATCCATAAGGAAGCTTCCGGCAGCTAATACTGAATTGTTTAAGCGGCAGCTCGTCAATACCTGAATTTAGCAGGTGTTGACGGGCTATTTTTATTCGCGAGTTTTTATTTTAGAAAAAACTAATGTATACTATTTTAATTTGCAGGAAAAATATAGAAAAAGAAGAATAAAGAAAGTGAAAATTAACACAATTCGAAATCTGCTTGTGCATCAACGTACATACAAATTTTCGAGGAGGAATGAAAATGAAGATTGGTGCAAAAATTACAGGCGGCTTTTTAGTTGTAATTCTCTTAATGGCCATATCTGGGATTTTAGGCAGTGTCTTGTTAAATCGAATTGCTAATGTTAGTGATGCATTGCAGGACGTAAACCTGCCTTTATTAGAAAAGACCTATCAAGTTACTATTAATAACGGTTTCAAGGTGGCTGCGGCTCGGGGCTATGTGATTACCGGAAACCAGTCATTTATGGACGATTACAATAAACTGGTAGAACAAAACAAAGCGATTTTGGATGAGTTGGAAAGAAAGGCGCTTACCGAAAAGGGAAAACAATTTACGAGAGACGTACGAAGTCTGGAGGAAGCTTACTCTGCCATTGTATATTCTAAAATAGTGCCTTTACGCAAAGACGGGAAAGTTGAAGAAGTGCAGCAAGTGATGGCGGCGGAACTGGCACCGGCGGCTGCTGCTTCCCGCCAAAAGCTGCAGGAATACATTGAATTTCGCAATCAACAGATTGATACCGCGTTTGAAGAGTCTCAAAATGACATTGGGAGTGCAAAAAAAACGACATGGATTAGTTTTATTGTAGCATTATTGATTGCGGGAGCTACTACGTTTACGATCACAAAAATGATAACAAGGCCTTTAACGGGCGCTACGGAACATTTGCGTCTAATGAGCGAAGGCGATTTTTCTAGGGATGTTTCAGAAGAGGTGTTAAAACGAAGCGATGAGTTTGGTCTGATGGGCAGAGCTTTTGAAGAAATGACGAAAAATATGCGTCATGTACTAAAAAATATTGCTCAGTCTTCCGAGCATCTAGCCGCTTCAAGCGAGGAATTAACTGCCAGCGCTCAACAATCAGCAGAAGCGGTATCCAATGTAGCTCACTCGATTCAAACCGTTGCCTCCGGCGCAGAAGAACAAGTAAATGCAGTGAATGAAACTTCCGCCGTAGTGGAAGAAATTTCAGCGACGTTGGAAGAAGTGGCTGCGACGGCTAATGAAATGACGGTGCTCGCCGAAAAAACGTCTTCCACTACTAATCAAGGGCGAACTTCGGTTGACAAGGCGGTACTTCAAATGTCTTCTGTGGGCCGGGAGGCGAAAGAGGCTCAAAAAGCAGCGGAAGAATTGAAGGAAGGGTCGCAGCAAATCGGTGAAATTGTAGATTTGATTTCTAACATTGCCGGGCAGACAAATCTTCTCGCTCTAAATGCGGCGATAGAAGCTGCACGAGCCGGAGAAGCGGGACGAGGCTTTGCTGTAGTGGCGGAAGAAGTTAGGAAACTTGCGGAGCAGAGTGAAACTGCGGCTAGTAAAATTACGGAGTTGATTATAAAGAATAACGCAAGCATTGGGAATGTTGTCGGTACGATCGATTCGGCAATACGAGTCGTTAATCAAGGAGTTGAGCTGGTGAATGTGGCTGGCGGCAATTTTAAAGAAATTGGAGATATGGTAGAAGACGTAACTAAACAAGTATCTGTTATTTCTAAGGCTATTCACGAAGCGGCTATTGGCAGTCAACAAATTGTAGGATCCGTTCAATTGGTGGAAAATTTGAGCCGCGGAGCAGCGGCGGAGACGCAGACCGTATCGGCAGCAACAGAAGAGCAAGCTGCTTCTATGGAACAAATTGCTTCATCTAGCCAAAATCTGGCTAAAATGGCTGAAGCCTTGCAAGTTATGATAGGAAAGTTTAAAGTATAATCGTCTGAAAAAAACGCTTCTAATAAAAAATTTAACGACGTCGGCATAGGAGCCAATGAGGTCCTATGCCGACGTCGCCTGTTGTTTGCTGATAGGATAGAAGCATAGGAATAGCAAGGATACTCCTTTTCTTGCGCGTAATTATGTTTCATTTTAAGGGTTGGGGAAGGAGAGAGAGAATGGATTTCTTAAAAAGCAGCGTGAGCGGAAAAATGTTGCTGGCTGCTTTGGGGGCGGCGGTCGGGGGACCGTTACTGTTGGCGTTAACAGATTCGACCGCAATTTTGGCGGGCGGACTTTTTGGGTATGTATTTTTCTTGCAATATCAGGCTTTTCGAAAACAAGAAGTGCAAAAAAAACAAATTGCTCAGGAGAAGATGTTGCGAGAAATAAGTTTTGGGTTATTCAACAATGTATTGGAAGCAGATATTAGCGAAAATCGGGTTTTGGGAGAGAACGCTCGTAAACTTTCTGGATTGCTTGGCTTAAACAATAGCGATAATTATGAAGAAATAATTGAAGCTGTAGTTTCAAGGTTAGTGAGAGAGGAGTTTCGCGAGGAATACAAAAAAATATTTTCACGGGAAGCTATACTAAAGCTGTACCAAGAGGGGCAGCGCAGTTTTGAGTATGAATTTATTGAGCGATCTGACGGAGTCTCTTATGCATGGGTGCAGACGTCTGTTTGCATTTATCGCTCTTTTGATACAGGAACAATACGGATTATCTCTCATGTAAAAAACATTCAGCAAAAAAAAGAAAAAGAACTTGCGATTCTTCAAAAAGCCCAGCGTGACTCCCTGACTAATTTATACAATAAGATTGTTACGAAGGAGCTTATTGATGAGTTTTTGCTCTCTATGGAAGGCCAAGGAATGCATGCAGTTTATCTCATCGATATTGATAATTTCAAGTTTATCAATGATCACTTCGGTCATGCTTTTGGTGATGCTGTGCTTTCCAGGGTGGCTGAGAAATTGAACCGTTCATTTAGAGCTTCCGATATTGTTGGTCGAATTGGAGGCGATGAATTTTTGGTGCTTGCGAAAAATGTAGAGGACCGAGCGATTGTGTTGCGAAAAGCGGAAGAAACTTGCCAAAGTATGCACAACTTGCTTAAAGGCATTAGCGGTAGTGCTAGTGTGGCAATAAGCATAGGAATTTGTATAGTTCCAGATGACGGAACTGTTTTTGACGAGGTGTATGTAAAAGCGGATGCAGCGCTTTATGCGGCTAAGAAGAAGGGGAAGAACACCTTCGTTTTTTATAATATGCTCTGATAGGTTGGTGAATTTGCGTTCGGTTTTTTAAAACTGATATTTCGAATGCAGGAGCTAACGCGTTTTACTTCGAATTGTTAAAAGGGGTGTAGAGTTAGCTTGAAATAATAGTTATGGCCTGTAAGTTGGCAATGGCTAAGGACTGGTTCAATATAATACGGGAGGAAGTTATGCAGACAAGTCTTTTTCGCGCCGTAGAAAAGCTTGATGTGTTGTGTGAAGATATAGAAACAAATGAAGAAGTTGTTTTCTCAAGCTTTATTGAATCAGTCGATGCAGAATCGCTGTTTATTTGCGTGCCGCAGCGAGAAAAAGAAGCATTGAACACTTGTGTTGGTGATGTTTTAAAAGCGAGAATGACAGTTGCGGAATGTGCGTATTTTTTTGAAGCTAAGGTTCTAGAACACCATTTTCAAGAGGGGAAGTTGTGGAAACTTTCATTGCCAAGTTATCTGCAGCGGAGTCAACGGCGTAGGTATGTTAGAGTGAAAACCATTTTAGAAGTAGTACTGGAATATATAGATGCAAAGATGCAACGGAAAGTGATGAAAACCTATACCAAGGATATTAGCGCTGGCGGTTTGCAAGTAGTCATGCCGGCAGTTCCGCCGGAAGGTTCTAATGTGATCATCAGCTTGACTTTGGACGAAAAAGAGGTTTTGTATGCAAAAGGGGAGTTTGTCCGAATTAAGTATCCTAAAACAGAAGACCAAAAGCACTTTGCTTCGATAAAATTTTGCGAAATGGATAAAAAAACGACCGAGCGAATTGTTAAATATATTTTTGATAAAGAAGTAGAACAACGTAAACGGAGCTCTCATCGGTTGAAGCCCCGAAGAACTTAATACAAGATATCGACGCAAGGCATATAAATGCCCTTGCGTTTTTTCTTTTGCAGTAAAAACTAGGACCAAGGAAGGAACTTTTGTAAACTATTAGAAGCGGGAAGGGTTTACCAGACTTGCCTAGAATAGTAAAAAAATGGCTGTAGATGCTGCGCTCGATGGAAAAAGTTGTAGCTGAACTTGTTGCTTTGGCGGCAAGATTATTTTTATGCCAACCGGAGGAGTTTCTATGTACGATTATAAAGGACGCTTAATGAATGCAAGGGTTAATGCCTTCTATTTTCCAGGGCTGTTATCTGCCTTGTCCATTACAGCGAGTATGTTTCTTGATATTGCTATCGTGGGTCAGATGTTGGGGCCAGTTGCCATGGGGGCGGTTAATTTAGCCTTGCCGTTGACCATGGTGTTTAACATGGTGTATATGCTGTTAGGAATCGGCGGTGAAGTATTGGTTTCAGCGGCCAAGGGCGCTGGCAACAAAACGGAAGCTAATACGCTGTTCTCGTTGAGCATGGTTACCCTTATTGCGGTAAGCGTGGTGACTATGCTTGGCGGTCTTAGTGCCAGAGAACTGATCGCACAAGTCTTAAGCGGTGGAAATGGCGAGATGGCGCCCTTGGTGTTGCGTTATATTGGTATTATGTTTGTGGCGGCGCCGCTGATGATTGGCATTACTAGTATGACTTATTTTGTCAAAGTAGATGCTCTGCCCAAACTTGCGGCAGGAGTTATGGTATTTGTAAATATAGTGAGCGTTGTCAGCAAGCTGTTATACCTTGGACCATTGCAGTTGGGCATTGAAGGGGCTGCATACGGAACCATAACTGGCTTTGTCGCTGGGTTTTTACTATTAGTGCCGTATTTGTTTTGGCGCAAAAAAAGAACTCTTTCTTTTGTTCCCCTAGCTGTGAAAGATTTGCGGCGCTTAGGAAATATTATTATTGCAGGTCTTCCTTCGGCGATGGGTCAAGGGCTGGGAGCGGTTACTACGTTTTGCACTAACGTAGTGATTCTGGATATTGCCGGCAAGAGCGGCATCATTGTAAGTACGGTCTGCTCTTCTATCTCTATTTTCATTTCTTCTTTTCGCTATGCTGCGACAAGTGCCATGGTTCCAATTGTTGGCGCTCTCTTTGGGGAAAGAGATTGGTGGTCAATGCATCAGGTGGCCATGCGCATTACTAAAATGGTTATGGGATTTGTCATTGTTAGTATTTTGCTTATTGAATTGCTTCCTGGTAATTTGTTGGCGTTTTTCGGAGTTCATGATGCGGCCATTATGGAAATGGGCGTGCCGGCCTTGCGGATTTATGCACTAGGATTTTTATTAAGTTCTTTGAGTTATATCTTAATGACCTATATGCAGACTACGGCTCGCAAGCTTTTTTCCATTGCCATCAGTGTGGGAACGGAGCTTTTGGCAATTCTCTTTATTTATTTGCTTGGATATTCATTGGGAAATATTGGAGTGTGGAGCCATACTATTGCAGCGCAGGCAGTCTTGCTGTTTTTGAGTGTTTTAACGGCTAAATACATTGGCAAAAAATCCAATGGCAAGTATCACGGTGTTTTTATACATGAGGTGCAACCGGATTATGTACTGGGTAATTCAATTTATGCGACCCAAGAGGAGGCTGCGGGATATGCGGACATGATTGAGGAATTTTTCGTGAATAAGCAAGTTGCTCCGCAAGTAGCAGCAGATGCGAAGCATTTGGTTTATCAAGTGATTTTGGATATTGTGGAGAAGGAAGCGAATCCGCAAAAAACGATTGATCTTATGGCGGTGTTGCACGAAGGTTATATAAAAATTCGTCTGCGTGATGACAGCGGTTTGGAAAAGTTATTGCAACCGGAAAATGAGGAGAGAATCAGCCGTTTGAGTGTGATGGGATATAATAATACGTATATAAAAATTCCTGTTGAACCTGTTTAGATAAAGCTTAGTTTTTATGTATTTATAGATTTAAGGAGATAGATAAGATGAAAAAGTATGTATGCGTTCTTAAAATGATACTTAGCGTGCTGGTTCTTTGTGGAGCGCTTGCTTGTGTTCCACAGCAAGCGCAAGCGTTTAAATTAGAAGTTACCAATAATCAAGATCGGATAATGAATTGCGCCCTTGTGTATTTTGACAGTTCAGCCAAGCGCTGGTCAACAAGTGGCTGGTACAATGTACCTGTGGGGGCAACAAAAAACTTTACGATCAGCAAAGCAGTTCAAACTTCGCATATGTATATGTATGCGAAAGCGGGCAATGCGGAACTATGCGGCGGCGATGACGCTCCGCATATTACCCGTACGGTTATAAGCAATCAATTTCAGTACTATGACGGCAATAAATGCCCGGATGGACCTAATTCGCGGTCAGTACGTTTTTACAAGTTTGCCGTCGATGAGAATGATGCTGTTTCGATAGAATGGGGATCTGCGAGACAAGAGAAGCAAAGCGTTAAAGGGAGTACTGGCGGTCAAAACGGAGGTATTACGCAACAAGAGATGCAAGCTATCCAATTGTTGAATCGTGATCGCGCCAAGAATGGCTTGACGTCACTTAGTGCAGATGCGAAGCTAACGCAGATTGCGCGCAGCCATGCTGCCGATATGGCAAGACAAAATTATTTCAACCATACTAATTTGCAGGGCCAATCTCCCTTTGACCGTATGACGGAGAAGGGGATTGCATACCGTTCGGCTGGTGAAAATATTGCATATAACCATTCGCTCGAAAATATGCAGGAGGCGTGGATGAATAGCCCGGGGCATCGGGCCAACATTCTTAACACCGGGTATACTCATGGCGGCGTAGGGCTGTATACTAAAGAAGATGGTACTATTTATGGCGTGCAATTGTTTGCCAGCTATTAAAAGGACGATGTATAATAAACATGTAAAATGCTCCCGGGTTAAATTTCTTTAACTCGGGAGCATTTATGCGAAAGCGTATTGACTAATCAACATATTTTCTCACCATGGCGAACGTTTCGGCATATTTTTTGAAGCTTTCCCAAATCATGCTAAACAATTTTTTCATGGTGTAGTCACCTCCTTATGCAGTTTTCCTTCTTGATCTAATCATACATCAAGAAAGGAATAATGTCTTTTTAAGAATAATTATTTAATCGTTTCATAACCAAAACTTAACAATAGAAAGAAAATTGAGGTTGTGGTGTTACTGTCGTAGCGCTTAGCATCAGGAAAAGATAGTAGCAGAGAAAAGTTTTGCTTAAATTATGATTTCAAGCAGGAAATGAGTTCCTTAAATAGAAATAACTCTTAGAACACATTAATACTCAAGGAGGGAATCGAGATGAGTGAAGTAGTTTTCTATCGTTGTGAAACATGCGGTAATATTTTAGCTTTGATCAAAAAAGGAGGCGGACCATTGGCTTGCTGTGGGCAAGCCATGAAAGAGCTTTCAGCTAATTCTACTGATGCAGCACAAGAAAAACATGTGCCGGTTGTGACAAAAGAGAACGGCAAAATTAAAGTAGCCGTAGGCTCTACGTTGCATCCTATGCTGCCGGAACACTACATTGAGTGGGTTGCCTTAGTAACTGAGGATCGGGTTGCTATTCGCTTCTTGAAGCCTGGGGAAGAACCCAAAGTGGAATTTTGTGAAATGCCTGCTGGCATTGTTTATGAATACTGCAATTTGCATGGTTTGTGGATGGCAAAATTCTAAAAATGGAAAAAGAGTTCTTGTGAAAACAAGGGCTCTTTTTTTGTGCGGTGAATGAGCTTTGTGAGAAAGTTTTATACGGAAAATTATGAAAAATTATAATAGATATATGATTAGGAGAAAGATGAGAGTTTGGTTGTGAATTTTGTTTTGAAAATTACAATTATTTAGAATAGAAGAGATAAAAAGAGAAAAAAGCAATTTTTGCTTTAAATATATAAAATTAAATTAAATTTATCTGCTTGTATGACTTTTTGCGTCTGATATGACTCGTCTCTTTCTTTGCATTACTTCCGTAGTAGCAGTAAACTAAGAGAGGATCAAATTAAGTTAGTTACTTAATTATCTTATATTGTTTTATTTTACCTGCTGCTAAAAACATCTTGTTTTAAGCGGGTGGAATAAGATATAAAAGGAGATGAGAAGATGGCTTTCAAAATGGGATTAGCAGCATTTGCATTTATTGCACTGTCTTTTCTAGCGTTAGACCTAGTTCATCTGACCGGCGCAATTTGATCATTTAAGTAAATTTCATACAATCAAAAAACACCGTCCAGTTGGATGGTGTTTTTTATTTGCTGGTTGGTTTTTGCATAATGGTGTAAAATCTGTTTTAGTAGTAGGCGAGGAAAATCATTTTGGAGTTAAGGAAAGATAATTTATGAACGAATTAGGTGTTGTGGCAACCATAAAGAGTATAGCCAGAATTCATACGGATTTTCCAACTAAATTCGGCGTTCCCCGCCAAAGTGGGTTGGCTCCATTACTGGCTACGATTATTTTTGAACCGTTATATCGGAATCCTAGCGCGCTACGGGGCTTAGAAGGATTTTCTCACATTTGGCTTATTTGGCAGTTTTCAGAAGCGGTGGGCAGCAAAGTTTCACCCACTGTCAGACCGCCGCGGCTAGGCGGCAACACCCGGATGGGCGTCTTTGCTACACGTTCGCCATTTAGGCCCAATCATCTGGGGCTTTCCTCTGTCAAGTTGGAAAAAATTGAGATGCATTCCCAGTGGGGACCTGTGTTGCATGTGTCAGGGGCAGATATGATCGATAAGACGCCAATCTTTGATATTAAGCCGTATCTGCCTTATGCGGACAGCCACCCGGAAGCTGCGTCCGGTTTTGCCGTTTCCCATGAAACGTATAAGTTAAAGGTGATTTTTCCAGAGCGGTGGCTTTCTCTTGTTCCAGAGCCCTTGCGCCAGGGATTGCACAGCGTGTTGGAACAAGATCCGCGGCCGGCATATGTTCAAGATTCTGAGCGTATTTTTGGAATTCCCTTTGCGGGCCTTGATGTTCGGTTCATCGTAGTCGAGGATATTCTTACGGTTGTGGAAATTGCATGTCTCAAAACATGAAGAAAAAGCGGTCTGCGTTATCTTGAAAATGACGCAGACCGTCTTTCGTATCGCTTCGGAACTCAGCTGAGCTCGCCGATGGTTTGTAAGAAATGTTGCACCACCTGGTTATACTGACGGTGGTTGTCAAAAATAGCAGTTCCGTGTTTGGAGTTGGCAAATAAATATAATTGACTAGGGCCTTTGGTGGCTTGCTGTAGTTCTAGCGACATAGAAGCGGGAATGAGCTTGTCAGCTTCGCCATGGAGATACAAGATGGGAGTAGTAACATGGCGTACGGATTGTAGTGGCGATGCTTCATGAAAGGTAGAGCGGGAATGGAAGTACGATACAATATTCGCATAGGGCAAGAGGAGGCTGGCGATATCTAGATCGGCAAGCCAAGGAGAATCAAGGGGGGGCATATACGGGTATAGATATTGGCGTACGTAGAGGGAGAGCAGAGTTTCAAAATCGGAATACGGGCTATCGGCTACATAGAAAGCTACTCGTTTGTTTTCTTCGTTAAGCTCTGCGTGCAGCAGCGCTGTGGCGGCGCCCATGGAAATACCGTGAATGCCGATGGCCCCGTTAGGGATGCGCTGCGCAAGCCAACTGACCCATTGATCCAAGTCGTATTTTTCTAAACTCCCCCAAGTAACGGAGTCGCCGCCGCTTTCGCCATGGGCACGTGAGTCGACCAGCAGCACATTAAATCCAGCACGGAGATAAATTTCTAGATAGTATAAACCAATCGTGCGGTTTTCCGTAAAGCCATGTAGAAAAATAATCGTTTTATGAGTGGGTGTTGCGTTGGGGATAAAGGTTCCAGACAAGGAATAGCCAAAGGGGGAAGAAATGCTTACGTTCTCCCATTGGTAATTGGCCGTTCCTTTATTCATCAACTGTTGAAGGGTGTTGTTGCGGTTTTGCGTTTTCAGTTGCGAGAAGATGATGCTTGTTTCTTCATAGATTACGCTGCCCAGAAAGAGTCCTGCCAGATTTAGACAAAAAATGAATAAGAGTGCTAAGGCGAGAAAACAAGTTTTCCAATATGCTTTTTTTCGTTGTTGTAACTCCCAGTCTATATTTGAATTCATACGCTGCCTCACAGTACTTAGTGAAAATTAAAGAAAACCAATAAAATTTACAGTTTACTATTTATAATACAACTTTGAGTATACTCCATGTCAAGGATAGTCGTGAAAAACTGGGTATTTATTTTTAAGAAAGATCCTGGATTTGCTTAGCACATATCGGTTGGTAAGACAAAGTGCTTAGCCATTTTGTAAAATAGAGAGAGTCATTGAACTATGTAAGAAGGAGCACGAAAAAATGGCCGCTGTTTTTTATTATCAAACAGAGTTGGGAGTCGTAGGCATCGAAGAAAATGGAACGGCGTTGACTAAACTGTATTTTGGGGAAGTCAAACGACCGCGCGAAGCGGAGTTGCGAGAAACTGCGTTGCTGCAGGAAGCTGGGAGGCAGGTGAAAGAGTATTTAGCAGGAGGACGCAAAGACTTTACACTGCCCTTAGCTCCAGTGGGAACAGACTTTCAGCAGCGTGTTTGGAGTGCGTTGCGAGAAATTCCTTATGGTGAGACAAGGACCTATGGAGAGATTGCTGTAAGTATTGGTTGTCCTCAAGGGGCGCGCGCCGTGGGCTTGGGCAACAACAAAAATCCGTTACTGCTTTTTATTCCGTGTCACCGCGTTGTGGGGGTTAACGGGAAACTTGTTGGTTATGCAGGCGGGATAGCAGCGAAAGAATATCTTCTGAATATGGAGAAACAACAGATAAGCGGAGTGACGACTGGGAGGATATCGTGAATACTAGTATTAAAGAAATGCTGGAAGGAATGGCCGATCCTAAATATCAGCAGTTTGCTGCTGCGTTGCTGCCGAACGTGGACAACTTGCTGGGGGTGCGGTTGCCGTTGTTGCGGAAGTTGGCCCAAAAGATTGCTAAAGAAGATTGGAGAAGCTATCTAAGAAGCAAAGATCCTTGTTATTTTGAAGAAACGATGCTGCAAGGCATGATTCTAGGATATGTGCGAACCGATGTAGAAGAGCTTCTTGCCTATGTGGTTGAGTTTGTACCACGTATTGATAATTGGTCTGTTTGCGATAGCTTTTGCAGCGGGTTGAAATTTACCCAAAATCATAAGGAGTTGGTTTGGAATTTTTTGCAGCCCTATCTAGTATCAACACAGGAATATGAAATTCGCTTTGGCGTAGTTATGCTGCTTAGCTTTTTTATTGAAGAAGATTATATCGACTCAGTGTTGCTTCGCCTGCATGCGCTGCGCCAAGAGGGATATTATGCGAAAATGGCAGTAGCGTGGGCTCTTTCTATATGCTATGTGAAATTTTCGGAGCTGACGCTAGTATCTTTGCAAAGCAGTCCACTGGATACGTTTACGTATAACAAGGCCTTGCAAAAGATTACGGAGTCGTATCGCGTGGATGCAGAAAGTAAAATCAAAATTCGCAGCATGAGGCGCAACTAATTCAAGGACGATAGTAAAGGGTGAGGGAAGATGATTATCAGCGCCAGCAGGCGGACCGATATTCCTGCGCTTTATTCGGAGTGGCTTCTTAGGCGTCTCCAAGAAGGGGTTGTATATGTTGCGAATCCGCGCAATCCTAAGTGCCTTACCAAAGTGGATCTGGACCCAGTCGGTGTGGACTGCCTGGTGTTCTGGACGAAGAATCCCCGGGCTATGCTGCCGAAACTGTCTGCACTTGATGCGATGGGGTATCGTTATTATTTTCAGTTTACCCTTACGCCGTATGACCAAAGGGTGGAAAAGAGACTGCCAGCTAAAACGGAAATTATAGAAAACTTTAAGCGCTTAAGTGATAAAGTGGGCCCGCGGCGCGTGATTTGGCGTTACGACCCTATTGTTTTCAGCGAAGAATGTAACGAAGCCTATCATTTGCAGCAATTTGCAGCCTTGAGTAACACTCTTAGTGGTTACACGGAACAGTGCACAATCAGTTTTTTGGATATGTACGCGAAGATGCGAGGACGCATGCAAACAGTGGGCTTTCGAGAAGGCGAGGAGACAACGCGCAAGCGGCTTGCGCAAGGCTTTGCTGCTATTGCCAAGGAGCATAAGATGGTTGTGGCAAGCTGTTCAGAGCAAGGGGATCTAGCTGCCTGTGGCGTTAAGCCGGCAGCTTGCATTGATGCATCGTTAATCGAGCAGCTTACAGGGTACCCACTGCAAGTGGAAAAGGATGCTAACCAGAGAGTTGCTTGCGGTTGTTGTGGAAGCATTGATATTGGCGTTTATGACAGTTGTTCTTTAGGCTGTTTGTATTGCTATGCTACAACAAGTGAAAAAAAGACGTTGCAATTCGTCAAGCGGCACGACCCACATGCGCCTATGCTGCAGGGCTATCCGCAGGGAGATGAAGTTGTGACAGTGAAAAAGGCGTTATCACATAAAATTTTACAGATGACATTATTTTGATGTTTTGTAAGTATCCGAGAGGTATTTTAATGGATAAGCGGGAATAATGCTATTAAGATAGCGAAACGATAAAATTTGCTAATTGAGGATGCCTTGGGAGGCCTGGCGGAGGCAAAGGAGCTGCAAGGATGTTGAAAAGCAAGCAATATAATGCTCGTGGTCTGTTCCTTTCGGAGCGGTTGACTGCTGTACTAAAAAAAATTCCCGACTATTTTTTAACGATTATCGAAGCGCCCATGGGGTATGGGAAAACAACGGCGGTAAAAGAATATTTAAACCAAGCGGAAACTGAGTGGTTGTGGCAAACAGTATACGATCAGGAAACAGCACATTTCTGGCATGACTTTTGTCAAGTTATAGCATTTATCGACGACGAATGTGCTTTCAAACTGGAAGAACTGGGGATGCCGGATGATGCTGTGACTCGTAGAGCGGCGGTGCAGCTTCTTGCAGGGATTACGCTCAATCGTGCCATTGTGCTGGTGATTGACGACTATCATTTACTGCAGGACGAAAATGTTCATGAATTTATTGTGTTGTTGGCAAGAAAAGAGCTTCCGCATTTACACTTGGTTCTTACGACGCGGGCAGTTGCCTTGGATGCTCTTGACGAACTGAAGCTCAAGGGGATTGCCCAGCATATTACCCAAGGAGCATTAGAATTGACGCCGGCGGAAATTATCCGTTATTACAAGATTTGCGGTATTTCCTTGAAAAAAGAAGAAGCTGACAGGCTGTATCTTTATACTGAAGGCTGGATCAGTGCGTTGTATTTATGTTTATTGGAATTTTTGCAAGAAGGGCGGGTAGAAAAACCCGCTACCATGCAGGACCTTTTGGCGCGGGTAGTATATCAACCATTAACAGAAGAACTAAAAGAATTTTTGCTCTGTATCTGTTTGTTTCCGAGTATTACTGAAGCCCAAGCGCAAGCTATGTGGTGCCAGGATGATGCGGCGACGCTGCTGCGGCAATTGTTGGCGCAGAATGCTTTTATGCAGTTCAATGCGCGGACGCGCACCTATCAGATACATACGATTTTTGCCGAATACTTGCGGCGGATGTTTGCTGCCCAGGAAGAGACGGTGAGGCGAGAAATCTGGAGACGGGCTGGACTTTGGTATGTAGAGACGGAAGACTATCGAGCGGCGATGAACTCTTTTTATCAGGCGGGCGATTTTGAGAGATTGCTGACGTCGCTGGAACGTGATAAAGGCAACAGCATTAATAGCGAGTACAAAGATACAATCATTCACTATTTTGAGGAATGCCCTCAGAAGACTCGAGCGCAGCATCCTGTTGCCGGTGTCCTTTTCTGTCGAGAACTGTTGTTATTTGGAGAAATGGAACGGTTTTATCAGTATGCTCAGGAATTGACGGAGGATCTCAACCGTATTGACGATGAGACAAAGAGAAATTGGCTGCAAGGAGAAATGGAACTTGTAGGCATGTTCACGAAGTATAACGACATTGCGGCGATGGCGGAACATATCAAAAAGGCGCATGCTTTATTGCCGGGAGCCTCTCGTTTGAGTGATCACAATACGCCGTGGACGTTAGGCTCACCTTCCGTTCTCTACATGTTTTATCGGGAAAAAGGGAGGCTCCAGCAGCATACACAAACGCTCCTGGAGGCTATGCCTTCTTATTATGCGTTGACGAATGGTCATGGCGCCGGTGTGGAGCATGTGATGCAGGGAGAGCTGCAGTATGGGCAGGGCGACTTTGAAAGTGCCGAAATTAGCAGTCATAAGGCGCTGGAGTTGGCTAGAAGCGGGAAGCAGATTGGCAGTATAGTCAGCGTGTTGTTTCTCCAATTGCGTCTGGCTTTTCAACGAGGTGATCTGCAGACGGTACAAGCACTGCTGGAGGAGATGTATACGGAAATTCAGCTTAGTAGGCAGTCTTTGTATTTGCATACGGCCGATTTGTGCGGGGCTTTTGTTGCGGCGCAGTTAAAGCAGCCGGAAAGTATTGCGCCATGGATTCGCCAAGGGGAGTTTTTTTCGAGCCGTCTTCTTTTTCCAGCCCAGGGTTACTTTAACATCATTTATGGTCAGGTTCTTTTAGCGGCAGGAGAAGAAAGAAAGCTGTTAGGTATTTCGGAACAACTATTGGAGACGGCGGCCTTATTTCCTAATCTGCTGGCCCAGATTTATCTCTACATTTATATTGCGGCGGCTAATGAAAAGTTGTTTCGTAGGGAAGCGGCGAGGCAGGCGCTGTCTTCTGCGTTGGAGCTGGCGATTCCAGATGGTCTGCTTATGCCTTTTGTGGAAAATGCTGCCTATGTAGAGAGTCTTCTAGACGAGGCTGTTCGTGGAAAGTATCGTAAGGAAGGGGCAAAGCTTGCCAAGCTGGTGCCACACTATCAAAAGTCGCTGCTACGGATGCAGCAGGATGCTCCTGAGCTGACGCAACGGGAGCAAGAGATTGTAGCTTTAGCGACAGAAGGACTGACGAACAAAGAGATTGGTGCAGAATTAGGGATTTCCGAAAATACAGTGAAGACACAGCTTAAACGTATTTTTGAAAAACTGGGTATTCGTTCGCGGGCGTTGTTGAAGAAAAATTAAAGAACTGTCACCCGCTGGGTGATAGAAGAGACCCAAGCTTCCCTATACAATTAAGGTATAGGGAAGCTTTTTTTGAGGGGGATGATGGATTTGCTGCGTATTGTTAAGGTAATAGCCAAACCATATTGGCTGGAAATATTCTTTGATAATCAGGCTACTATCATTTTGAATATGGAGCCAAGGCTAAATAGTCTTCGCTTTGCAGAATTAAAGGAACCGGCTGTGTTTGAACAGGCGGTCACCGATGGACAATATATTCGCTGGGGTAACCAAGTGGAGATTTCGGTAAACGAAATATTTCATTTGGCGCAAAAATAAGCAAAGGTACTAAAGAATGCTGTGTATTGTGAAGAGAATAATGAAGGAGGCGCGTCATGAATTTTGTAAAAAGAAAAATAATATTGATGATGGTGTTGTTAACGGTGTTAGTTTTGCCGAGTGTGGCCTTGGCGGGGACCCAGGATTTTGTTTTGGTTAATAATTCTCCTTTTAATATGGTCGGTTTCTGGGTAGCTCCAGCGAATAGCGACAATTGGGAGGAGAATTTGTTGGATGGAGTGTACTTGCCGCCTAATTCCAGCGTGGATATTTCCTTTGAAAATTCAAACAATGTCGAGTGGTGGAACTTCCGTGTCAAAGACAGCAGTGGCAAGGTTTGGAAATGGGAGAAAAACGATTATAATTTGAATCAAATAGGGGAGATAACCTACTACTATAAAAGTTCGGGCGGAGCGGCAATCACCTATAAGTGAAGCAAGGCGCTGGTGGCTATCTTGGTTATCCCAGAAATAAGCGTAAAAGTTTATTGTCAAGCAGTGGCTTGCTAACTTATTATAAAAAGGAGTGCGTGTGGTTTATGGAAGCTATATTTTCTTTTATTTGGTATCTTGTTTTTTCGTATGCTATGGCTAAAATTGGTCAAAAACTTGCCGTAGGAAAATTCTGGCACTATTTCATTCCCTTATATAATATTGTATTGCTTTGCCGTTGCGCTGGCGCAAGTCCATTGTGGTTTTTGGGTCTATGTTTGCCGGTAGTTAATTTTGCAGTATTGATATATCTGTATGGAAGAATTGCAGTGCGGTTGGGAAAAAACTTCTGGCTCTATGGTGTGGGATCGTTAGTCTTGGGGCTAGGTGTCTATGTTATGGCTTGGGATAACTCAAGACCTGTGGAGGGTGTGCAGTAAGACTCTGTTTTAAATATGTGCAGACTATGTAGGGAATCATTAAGAGGAGGCAGTTTGCAATGTGGTTGCAAGTAACAAAAAAGTGGTTGTTAATGGGATTGATTGTGGTGGCGGCAAGCATTGTAACTACTCCGGCGGCTGCCTTTAAACTTACGGTGGCCAATCAGTTTGACAAACAAAAAAGCATTTCTCTACTTTATTTTGATGAAAGTGTAGAAAAATGGCTTTGCGTCGGTTGGTATAATGTGCTGGCTGGAGAAGAAAAAGAAATTTCCATTCCTAAATCACAAAATCTGCCTTATGCATTTGCCTATAGCTCCGCTTGGCAAGGCGGGGACAAAAGTGACAATATGCAGATGATCGTGCCTAAAGGAAAATTTCGTTACTATCAAGATGAAGATTTTCCAGCTGAAGCTGATGCCAAGTTGGTGACTTTTGGAAAATTTGAGATTAGTAACGGCGTGGCGCGGATTTTATTAGGGAATGAAAAGAATACGGCACCAACGCAGACTGCATCGAATCGTATTGGCAGTAAAATTGTTGAATTGGCAATGCAGCTGAGGGGCAAGCCGTATGTATGGGGCGGCTCTTCACCAGCCAATGGCTTTGATTGTTCTGGACTTACTTATTATGTACTTGGACAGTTGGGAATTTCGATTGAACGTACAGCGGACTTGCAGTATCACCGGCAAGAGGCAATTGGCCTTAAAGACCTGTTGCCGGGAGATTTGGTGTTCTTTGCCTGGCATGGCGGGGACGCGGAGCATGTAGGTATTTATATTGGCAATGGGAAGTATATTGATGCGCAAAACACTGTGGGAGCAGGGCCTGGAGCCACAGGTGAGGTACTGATAAGCGCTTTTGACAATTGGAATAAAAAGTATTTTATAGGGGGACGGCGCTTTCGTTAAGCCGTAACTGAGTCTATGCGTGCTTTTCGTGGCGGCGGCATGATACCAAAGATGTTTTACGCTGAATAAAAAAATCCCTGGGTGACGCCAAGTGTAGCTGTGCGTTTCCCAGGGATTTTGCAGTTATTAATAACGATGCGATACAAAGGTGCGATATAAAATATATAGATAGGAGACAAGGAATACGCACCAAAGGAAAAGCATATGACGCAGAAAATACTCGGACCAATAAGTTCCCACTAGAATGCCTAGCGAGATAAGCGTGAGTTTTAAAAATCCAAAATCCATGAGGGAATAATTTCTGGCAGAACGCAGGGCGCGGTTTATCCAACGTTTCATGGTCATCCCCTCCCTTAACTATGAAATTTTATCTTCTTGTTCATAATGAACATTTGTTATTTATAGTATACTCTTTTAGCTAAGAAGATGGAATAATATAGTAAGAACTTAGAGGGGTTTGTAAAAAGATATAGAAGAGAATAAATGGTATTTTATTGAGTAAGTAACGTTAGTTTTCAGATGCAGGAGAATGCGAATGAAGCAAAGCGAGAGGGTTTATGAAAATCCGCCGGGCATTGGCTGCTCCGTTCCCCGAATGGATGCCAAGACGAAGGTGACCGGTCAAGAAGTGTATGCCGCGGATCATTATCCGAACGGGTGCTTATGGGCAGGAGTAAAACGCTCTTCCCAAACTCATGCCCGTCTTGTCGAGCTAGATTTGAAAGCAGCCCGGCAAATGACTGGAGTGGTGGCGGTATTGACCAGCCGGGATATAAAAGGCAGCAATCGGTTGGGGATATTTGAAAAAGATCAGCCGATTTTAGCAGAAGAGGTTGTACGTTATTGCGGTGAGGCGATCGCTTTAGTGGTAGCGGAAAGCAAGGCTGTGTTAGAGCAGGCGCTGGAAGCTATTCAAATTGAATATGAAAATTTGGAAGCGGTGCTGGATTTGCATCTGGCGTTGCAGCTAGAAAGTCCGGTGATTCATTCAGGGCGTGCAGATGGCAACGTGCTGCTGCGCGATGAAATTTGCTGTGGCCGCGGCGCGGCGGCGTTGCCTGAATGCGCATTCTCAGTAGACGTGTCTGTTGAGGTCAATTGGCAGGATCATGCGTTTTTGGAAACTGAAGCGGGAATGGCAAAAGTTGAGGAAGACGGCACAATTAGCCTGATTGTTGCTACACAAACTCCTTTTCGGGATCGGTTGGAGCTGGGGGAAGCCCTCAAAGTGATGCCGCAAAAGTTGCATATCATGGCGCCGTATCTTGGTGGCGCTTTTGGCGGCAAGGACGGCATTACGGTGCAGGGCTTTTTAGTATTGGCGGCGTTGCATGCTGGCGGGCGGCCGGTGCGCATGCAGTATACGAGGGAAGAACGCTTTGTGGCCGGCACCAAGAGGCATCCGGCGCAGATGAACTATCGCCTGGGGTGTGATCGCGAAGGACAGCTTCAGGCGTTAGACTGTGAACTTTTATTTGATACAGGCGCTTATGCCGCGATGGGGGCGGAAGTATTCGCACTGGCTATGGAACACGCGGGAGGGCCTTATGGCATTCCTAATTCACGTATTTCCGGAGCGGTTGTTTATACCAATAATCCTCTTGCCAGCGCTTTTCGCGGTTTTGGCGTACCCCAAGCGGCGGCTGGCATTGAGCAGGCAATGGATGAATTGGCAAAATGCGCGGGATTGGATCCGCTGGAGTTTCGGTTGCGAAATGCAGTGCAGCGGGGAGGAACAACGCCTGCGGGCGTACGGCTTTCCCAAAGCGTCGGGTTAACAGAATGTTTGAAGAAGCTGGCGGCGCATCCTTTGTGGACGCAGCGCCAAGCTTGGCGCGAAGAGGCGCCTGCTTTTAAGCGAAGGGGAGTGGGCATAGCCGCCTGCTATCATGCCGTAGGCTTTGGACCGATTATTCCGGATTATGCCAATGCTAAGCTGGAACTGAAAGCGGATGGTCGCCTGCGCGTGTATGCCGGGGTTGCGGACATGGGGCAGGGGAATGCATCAACCTATTTGCAGATCGTGGGACATTTGCTGTTTCAAGATATGGAAGAGATGGAATTGGTGCTGCCGGATACGTCTCAAACGCTGCCTTCTTGCTCTTCTTCGGCCAGCAGAACGACTTTTACGTATGGCAAGGCGTTGGAAGGAGCGGCTGGAATATTGAAGGAACGCCTTTTGGCGCGGGCCGTGATGCTGTTTACCTTTCAATTTTTGGAACAAGTACATATAGATGACTTATTGCTTTGTCCAGGAAGAATTGTTCATCAATCGTCGGGAAGGGAAGTGCCTTTGGCTTTACTGGCTGGCTTTATGGATCCGAGTGAGCGAACGGTTACCTATAGTCATACCTGCCCGGTAAATAAGCAAGTGCCGGAGACCGGGAAAAAACTGCGGAAACATGGTTTCCCTCACCGTGTTTTCGCTTACGGAGCGCAATTGGTCCGCTTAGAAGTAGACACGCTGAGCGGTGAAGTGACGGTTTGTGATTTTCTGAACTGCATTGATGCAGGGAATGTCTTGAATCCGCAGGTGTTTGAGCAGCAGATTCAAGGCGGTGCGGCTCAAGGTATCGGCTACGCTCTGTTTGAAGATTTTGTCTTACAGGCTGGAGAAGTGAGGACGCGTGATTTTTCAACGTATATTCTTCCTACAGCCTTGGATCTTCCGGCGCTGGAGACGGTAGTAGCTAATGTCTATGAAGATGACGGTCCTTTCGGTATGAAAGGGGCGGGGGAAATTAGCATTGACGGCGTGCTGCCGGCTATTGCCAATGGTCTTGCTTCTATCACGGGAAATCGTCTTGCCCAAGGAACGTTGACAGGAGAAAAAGTGCTGGCCGCTTTGAGGCAAGCTGATTTGGAGGCGGTACGTTGAAGGTCTCTTTTACGTTAAATGGAAAACAAGTAACCATTGATGCGCCGCCAGATCGTAGAGTGGTAGATTTACTGCGGGAAGATTTTGGCTTGATAGGAACGAAAGAGTGTTGCGGTGCAGGAGAATGCGGCGCTTGCACGATCTTAGTGAACCGCTCCAGCCGCTTGTCTTGTCTGATGGCGGCGGCGCAGCTAGAGGGTGCGGATGTAGTAACCATCGAAGGCGTAGCTACGGAAGAAGGCTTGTCGGTTGTACAACAGGCTTTTATCGACTGCGGCGCGGTGCAGTGCGGTTTTTGCACTCCTGGGATGGTGTTGGCGGTGCTCGATCTGTTGCACCGTAACCCGCTACCGACGGAAGCGGAAGTGCGAGAGGGAATCAGCGGCAATCTATGCCGTTGCACGGGTTACCAAAAAATTGTGGAGGCGGCTTTAATGGCGGCATCCAAGCTGCAGGGGAGGACGAGCTGATGGAGATCCTCTTTCCCCGTACTGTTGCGGAAATGCAGGCACTATTGGCAACGCAGCCAAATGGCCGCGTTATTGCCGGCGGTACCGATTATTGGGTACAGCACCGCAGGTTGTCTATGCCGTCTGTATTGTTTTCTGTGGAACGTTTGGAGGAACTGCGGCAGGTAGAAATGCGAGCAGATGGACTCTTTATTGGTGCTGGAGTTACCTATCAGGAGCTATTGGATTTCCCGACACTGGAAGAGTGCTTTCCGGTGCTGCGACAGGCGGTCGCTGTTGTGGGGTCGCCTCCCATACGCCACAGTGGTACCTTAGTAGGCAATGTCTGTACAGCTTCGCCTGCTGGTGATACATTGCCGCCGCTCTATGTGCTGGGCGCTTCGGTAGAGGTGGCCGGGAGACAAGGGCGGCACAGTTTGGCGATTGCCGATTTTATTACAGGTCATGGACGTACGGCGTTGAATTCTGGAGAATTTGTGACAGGCGTGCATGTTCCGCGGCCTGAGAACCAGACCAGTTCCTCTTATTTTAAAGTGGGGCGGCGCAAGGCTTTGGCTATTTCCATTGCTAGTCTGGCGGCCAAATGGGAGCTGCAAGCAGATAAAACCATAAAACACATGAAACTGGCTTGGGGCAGCGTGGGACCTACGGTGGTGCAACTGCCACAAGTGGAGAGGTTTTTGCAGGGGAAACGGTTGTCCGACGCAGTATTGCGTCATGCAGGGGCATTGGTTCAAGAAGGGGTAACACCGATTGATGATATTCGCGCTAGCGCGGCATACCGTCGGCAGCTGGCAAGCAATCTGCTTCTATATCTCAGTGATTGTAAGTTTTTACAGTAAAGAAAGGGGTTATTTTATGGAGATTTCAGTACGAAACGAAGCGACATGTACGGTGATTGCCGTAACAGGACGTCTTGATACAAGAACCGCGCCGGAATGGGAGAAACAGTGCGGCGATATTATTCAAAGCGGCGGAAGTAAGTTTGTTTTGGATCTGACGGCACTGGAGTATGTCAGCAGTGCTGGTTTGCGTTGCGTTTTGTCTATTGCCAAAAAGCTGAAAGCGTCAGGCGGGGCGTTGGCTCTTTGCGGGTTGTCTGGTTTGGTGAAAGAGGTATTTTCTGTATCGGGCTTTGACAGCTTTTTTCCAGTGTACGAAACAGCGGAAGACGCTGCTGGGAATTTTTGAAAACAAGGCAGGAGGTAGTGCTATGTCGTCGACTACAGCGAGTCGTATATTTGCCGCTCAGGATGAAAATGTGCCGGCCATTACTGCCTTTATCACCGAGCAGGCGGAACTAGCGGGAGTAAGTCCGAAACGGATTTTACAGTTGGAGCTGGTTATTGAAGAAGTGGTCGTCAATATCTGCCATTATGCGTATGAGGTGCCGCCGGGCGAGATTGTTATTCGTACGTATTGTGAAGAGGACAAATTCGGCATTGAGTTTGAAGACAGCGGCATTCCTTTTGATCCCTTGGCGGCAGCGGAACCAGATTTAAAGGCGGGTTTGAATGAGCGGGAAGCAGGGGGACTTGGTATTTTTCTCGTACGGCGTATGACCGATGAAGTGCATTACCGCCGGATGGACGGTCAGAATGTTTTGGCGGTAGCTGTTTCACGCTTATGAAAAAAGAGCTTTATGCAATTTTTGGGATAGCTTTTTTGGGCCTTTGTCTGTTCTTTTGGCAGGAGCGGGGAGCGGCAGAGGAACAAGGCAGTGAAAATAAGAAGCCATTCACTTTGATTTTGCAATGGGTGCCGCAGGCACAGTTTGCTGGGTACTATGTGGCCTTAGAGAAGGGGCTGTACAAGGAAAAAGGATTGAATGTCCGTATTATCAGGGGTGGTCCAGATCGAGACGGCGTGGATTATTTACAAAGAGGGGAAGCGGATTTTGGAGTGCTCTTTTTGTCAGGCGCCTTAGCAGCGCGTGATCGGAGTGTGCCAGTAGTGAATTTGGCTCAGGTTGTCAATCAATCCAATTTGATGCTTATTGGCTGGAAAGATCAAGGAATAGAAAGCGTGCAACAATTGCATGGTAAAAGGATCAGCCTTTGGGGCGGAGTTTTCCAAGCGGATTTTCAAAGCTTTTTTGTCGCGCGGGGACTGCGACCGCAGCTTTTGCCGCAGTATTACTCAGTTAACTTATTTATCAACAAAGGGGTTGCAGTTTGCTCGGCTATGCATTACAACGAATATCATGTTTTGTATCAGGCAGGCATTGATGCGCAGCAATTGAGTACGTTTTTCATGAAAGATTACGGCTGCGGGTTTCCAGAGGATGGTTTATATTGTTTAGACAGTACTTTAAAAGCGTATCCGCAAGAGAGCCGGGCGTTTGCAGAAGCTTCTCTGGCTGGTTGGCAGTACGCCGCAGAACATGAGGAAGAAGCATTAGATATAGTGATGAAGTATGTCCAAGAGGCCAATATGCCAACGAATCGCGCGCATATGCGCTGGATGCTGAAGACCATCTTGTCGACCATTATTCCTGATAGAGCCTCTTCTTCGTGGAAATTTGGCGTATTGGCTAAAGAGGACTATCAACGAACCGTGGAGGCGTTACAGTGGAATGGCTTGCTTCACGCCAATCCTTCTTACGAAAATTTTTACCGGGGGACAGGCAATGATATTCAATAAATGGAGCCTTACATGGCGGCTGACGGTACTTATCATGGCAGGCGTCGGCACCATTCTTACAGCGGTAATTGGCTATAGCTATTTTTCGGCTAAACAATTGCTGGAAGAAGAGATGATGAGAGAGGCTCAGCATGTGGCGGCAGCGGTTACCTCACGGATAGAGGTTTCTTCGCGGCGCGTAGAAGGCATGGCGCAGGGAATGGCGGCAGTAGTGGAAGTCATGCCGGTTTCTACGGAGCAGTCTTATCGGTTGATGGAAAAGTTTTTGCAAGGCCAAGAGGATGTGTTTGGTACGGCAGTTGCCTTGCCAGCAACTAAAAATCATCCTGTTGGTATTGGAGCCTATTTGTATCGAACCTATGGGGGCTTGCAAAAGATTTCTTTAGGGCCGGCGCAGGCGTATGAAACTAAGGACTGGTATTTGCTTCCGGTAGAAATGAAAAGCGCGGTTTGGAGCGAACCGTACTTTGACGAGGGCGTTAGCAATGTATTGATGGCGACCTATTCGGTACCTGTATTTTCTGCATCCGATCCAGAAATGGTGCGCGGCGTTGTAACTGGAGATATGTCGCTAACCATTCTTTCGGGACTTTTGGATTCTTTAGAGCTGGGGCGGGAAAATTACGCTTTTATCATTTCTGGACAGGGGCGGTTTATCGCGCATCCTACTGGCGGCTATGTCATGCGGGAGTCTATTTTTAGTGTGGCCGAAAGCTTGCAAGATTCTGGGCTGCGTGAATTAGGACAAAAAATGATTCAAGGGCAAAAAGGATATGTTGCTCATACAAGCAAAGTAAACGGCAAGACCGGCTGGGTGATGTACATGCCGATACCGTCTACTGGCTGGTCCTTAGGCATCTTTTTTTCTCGTGATGAGCTTATGGCGCGCGTTTTTGATTTAAGCCGTACGCAATGGTATTTAGGTACCGGTGGTTTTTTACTGCTTTGCCTTGTGGTTCTTGGTATTGCTCGCTCCATTACTAGGCCGTTGCGCCAACTCGAACAGGCTACGCAAAAGCTGGCGGCAGGCAATTTTGAAGCGACGATTCCGGCTATTTCCGGTCGAGATGAAGTGGCGCGGCTGGCGGAAGCGTTTATGCTTATGATCAGCGAGTTGAAAATTTATATGGAAATGATGCAGGCCACAGTGGCGGCGAAAGAACGCATTGCCAGCGAACTGCGCATTGCCAGTTCTATTCAAATGGGGCTGGTGCCGAAAGAATTTCCTCCATTCCCGGAGCGGACGGATTTTGAGCTTTTTGCGTTGCTGGAGCCGGCGCGAGAAGTAGGCGGCGATTTTTATGATTTCTTTTTTCTGGATGAAGAGACGGAAACGTTATATTTGGTGATTGGCGATGTATCGGACAAGGGCATCGGCGCGGCTTTGTTTATGGCTATTGCCAGAACGCTTCTGCGTTCGCTGGTGCGGGAAAAACGTGAACCAAGAGAACTGTTGAATCGCCTGAACGATGAATTATCCCGCAACAATGAATCCTGCATGTTTGTCACCCTGTTTTGTGCGGCAGTCCATGTGCCGAGCGGCGCCTGCCGTTACGCCAGTGGCGGGCATTGTCCGCCCATGCTGCTTAAAACAACAGGGCAACTTATGTATTTGAATCAAGCCAAGGGACCCGTTATCGGCGGCATGGAGGGGATGACTTATACCGAGGGAAGTTGTCTTTTAGAAGTTGATGACATGCTGCTTTTATATACAGATGGTGTAACTGAGGCTGCTAACAAAGATGAGGAACTGTTTGGCGAGGCGCGTTTAGAAGCGGCATTGTGCAGTCGCCGCGAGGCCGCTCCAGATGTATTGCTGCACGAAGTAAGAACGGAGTTGCACGAATTTGCCGCAGGCGCGGAGCAGTCGGATGATATTACCATGCTGGCATTCCGCTACTGTGGATTTTCCAAAGGGCTGAAGTAACAGGCGGCGGCATAATCTTGGCAGCCTGGTGAAAAGGAGAGCAGTTATGAAGCAAAAACAGTCTGTAGAGCTACACATACCGTTACAGGAAGAGATGCTGCCGGTCATTGTATGTTGTGCGGAAAACACCGCACAAGCTTTTGGCTTTGGCAAAGAAGAGCAATTAAGCCTTTCCCTAGCGACGGAAGAGCTATTTGCTTTTCTTAGCGGACAACGAGATGATGCCGGGGAGATGCAATTTTCCTGCCGGCATGGCGGTTATTACCTGGAAGCATCGTGTATGTTTCCGCGACGCGCTTTGCCGACGAAGGTATTCAATCGAACCGCCAGCATGTCGCTGGATGATGATACGGCGTTAGCGGAAATGGGGCTGCTTTTGGCGGCGCGTACGGTAGACCATTTTTGTCTTGAAATGCTATCCGATAATCGCATGGGGCTGCAGTTGCGTCTAGAAAAACGATATCCTCCGGCAATACCAGAGGAATTGGAAGAGCTTCCACCCTTAGGGTTTGTGTTAGCAGAGCCAGAGCGGGAAGCTTTGAAACAGTTTGCCAGAAGGGTGCTGGCTGCTTATGCCGACAGCGCTCCAGAATTTTTTCACTACCCGGGTAAGCTTGTCGATATGCTTGCCAGCGGTGAATATGGCGCGGTGCTGGTGCAAGACAACAAGGGACAAGTGGGCGGTGGCTTTCTCTGGCAGTGTGGCGGCAAAATGGCAGAAGCTTTTGGACCGTATGTATTCTCAGAGCAAGCCGGCCTGGCTGTCGCCTTGGTGGAAGGGGCTCTTAACAAGTTGGCGCGCACTGGCGTTGTGTGTATGACTATGCGCCAGCCGACAGCACAGGCGCCAGCCGGATACTTTGAGCCGCTGGGGAACGTTGCCTTGACGTCTGTTGGAGGCGTTGTGCGGCGTCATACGGCGTTATATCGGCAATTGGAAGAAGATAACGGCATGAGTGTGTTTGCACATCCTGTGCTAGAAGCATTTTTGCGTCAGCAGTATGAATTTTTGGCGTTGCCCCGCAAGCTGCAGCCGGTGATCTATGAAGGGGAAGAGCAATTGGCGGATTCTATTTTGTCCACTCGTTTGGACCGGCGTAAGCTGACTGCGTTTTTGGCAGTGTTGACGCCAGGCGCGGATATGCAGGAAAATCTGGCCATGCATGTAGCTGCCTTGCGAAATGAAAACATCAAAAATTTATTTTTTGAGTTGGACTTGGGCAATGCTGCAGAAGTAGAGGCGGCGCCAGCTATTTTAGCTGCCGGCTTTATGCCACAGTTCATTTTGCCTTGGGGTGGACGGGGCGACTTGCTGCTTTTGACACTGCCGGAGGAGGCGCAATAATGCAGGGGCAGACAGTTAGATGGGAAACCCTGATTCCTTCGCATATTCGCTCCATTCAGGCATATATCCCCAGCAAGCCGGATGATGTGCTGCGGGATATGTTTCATTGTCCGCCGATTCACAGATTGAACAACAACGAAAATGCGCTGGGACCGGCGCAAGAAGCGCAGGCAGCTATTGCTGCCTTTGATCCGGCGGCAGCGGCTATCTATCCTAGCGGCGATGCGTATCATCTGCGCCAGCGCTTAGCACAGAACTTTGGTTTTGATGCCGATTGCTTTTTGGTAGGAAATGGCGCTAACGAAGTAATTGCTTTTGTTATCAATGCGTTTTGTCAGGCTGGTGATAATATTATTACTGCAGATAAAACCTTTGCCGTCTATGAATGGGTAGCGGAATTTTCGGGCTATCAGGCTAAACAGGTGCCTTTGTGCGAGGAAGCCTTTGATGCGCAAAGCATGCTCAAGGCCATTGATGAACGAACTAAAATTTTATTTATATGCAACCCTAACAATCCTACGGGAACCTATTGGTCTGAGAAAAAACTGCGAGCTTTTTTAGAGGCCGTAGGTGGGCGCCAGATCGTTGTTTTGGACGAAGCCTATGCGGAATTTGTGGAGCAAGAAGATTTTCCAGATGGAATGAAGCTGCTTCATGAGTATCCAAATCTGGTGGTTTTTCGTACTTTCTCTAAAATGTACGGCCTGGCGGGCTTGCGCATTGGTTATTTGGCCGGTTCGCCAGAAGTGGTGAATGTCATTCGCCGTACCTGTGTCGTGTATTCGGTGAATGCCTTGGCTCAGGTTGCTGCGTTGGCTACGTTGGACAATAAGGGCGATCATGTGAAAAATACGCGGGCGTTGGTGCGGGAGGCGAAGGCTTTTTTGAATAATGAGCTTATCTCTATGGGGCTGCACCATCTAGCTGGCGAAGGAAATTACATGATGATTCGCCTGCCGATTAGTGATACCTTGGCATATCGCAAGTTGATGCAGCACGGTTTTATGGTACGGACAATGACCGGCTTTCGCTATCCCAACCATATTCGACTTACACTGGATACGCTGCCAGTGATGGAAGACTTTATCAGGGCGTTGAAGGCCATTTTATGAAAATTATGGTGAAACATGAAGAGTAGAAGTTGTTTTTCTATAGTCCAGGAACCGGCGGATTTAGCTTCCCCTGCAGTAAGGCGGACTTTGGTGCAGTTGGCTTTGCCGCTGATGGTTTCACTGCTGTTTCAAAATCTGTATGCATTTGTGGATACGGTTTTTGTATCTTGGCTGGGGGATGTGCCTTTAGCGGCTGTTTCCATGGTAGTTCCCTTGATGTATGTTTCTTTATCTATGGCTAAGGGAATTTCCATGGGCGGCATTATGCTCATGAGTCACGCGCGAGGCAGCGGGGAGGAAGGGCAGGCGGTTCGTGTCGCTCAAGGCATGCTGCCTCTGATGACTTTGAGCATGTGTGTGTTTCTTCCCTTGCTGGTGTCGGCGGTCAACACGGCTTTTTTTAGCGTCATAGGAGCGGATGAAGCTCTCTGGCCTATGATTCACGCTTTTATAATTTGGTTGATTCCCGGTTTCTTTGTCATGGGTTATGTGATGACGGCGGAAGCTTTTTTTATGGCTCGCGGTGATACACTGACGCCAATGAAAGCGATGGCCCTTGGCAATATAGTTAATATGGGACTGGATCCGATATTGATTTTTTTCTGCAACTTGGGAGTTGCCGGTGCATCGTTAGCTACACTGTTAGGGCAGATTGTAGCAGGTGTCTATTTATATCGAGCGCTACGGCACCACGATTATGAATTGCCGCAGCTGCGCTGGTGCGTGGGCATGCTTGACGAGTGGAGACGGATTCTTGGACAAGGTATTTATATTGCAATGTCTTATGCGATTATTCCGGTGGGCTTGTTTTTTCTTAATGCGGTGTTGGCGCAGTTCGGCCCGGCGGCGTTGGCAGCTTGGAACATGATGTCACGCCTGGAAATGTTGGTTATGCTGCCGGTCATGGGTTTGGGAAACGCCATGGCTACGATGATCAGCTTTAATCTTGGCCGAAAAGAATATGCGCGCGTGCAGCAATGTGTGCACTCCTTTTTTCAGATTTCGTTGGCGGTAGCCGTACCGGTGCTGCTTGTATTTCTTCTGGCCCCAGCACAGGTGTTGGCCTTGTTCCAACCGACGCCAGAACTTCTCAGGCTTGGTTCTTATGCGCTTAGAGCGTCCGGTATTGCAGGGATTTTCATGACGGCTGTGTTTGGGTTGTTGGGCTTGGCCCAAGGCTTGAAGCGTCCGGTGTATATGATGGCTGTTTCGGCAACCCATGCTCTGGGGGTTCGCGTACCGGCAGCTTATTTTTTGGCAGCTTTAGGGGGTGAAACCGGCGTATTTTGGAGCCACACAGTGGCTGCGATTACGGCGGCGGGACTGGCGACTTTTTTTATTTTTAAGCTGCTCGAAAGTGTGAAAAAGCTTGCAAAGGAGGAGTAGCGTGCATTTGGAAAAAATTATTGTTTCTTTTGTAGCTTTGTGGTTAACGATGGCTGTTCCGGCTGGGGCCCAAGAAGCTTGCGTGTTGATTCAAGGCGCTATGGAGATTGAGATCCGTACATTAGTAGAACGACTGGAAGAGCCGCAAACCGTAATGATTGACGGCTGGACCTATTGGCAGGGGCGTGTTGACGATCAGAAGGTAGTGGTTTCACAAACTAAGGTGGGGACTACCAATGCCGCTGCAGCGACACTGTTGGGAATTCAGCATTTTTCACCTACTGTGATTATCAATCAGGGGACGGCGGGAGGCTATCCGGCCTGGCTGCATCAGGGCGATTTGATTATTGGGGCGACCATTACCAATGCGGGGGCTGTTAATGTTGCCAGACGGGAAGCGGGGCAGGGACTTGAAGTACGCGAATGGTCAGTGCGTGATGAATTTGGCCCGGTTCGCTGGCGGAGTGACGCCCACTTGGTACGCTTGGCGGAAGCTTTAAAAGAAGTGTATTCGCAAGGGCGGGTGCATACAGGGACGATTTTCTCCAGTGACCGTTGGTCGCGGGAGCTGGACTATATAGCGTATTGGCAAAAAAAAGAAAATGTCTTGGGCGAAGAAATGGAAGCCGCAGCCAGCGCACAGCTTGCGGCGGCGTATCAAATTCCGTATCTTTGTATACGGGTTGTTTCCAACAACGAAGCAGCCAAAGAGCCGTGGGAGCCGGCGGAAGCGGAACGCTTGGCTAGCGGATGCCAAGAGTACATTCTTAGACTGGTGGCGGCGCTGAGAGATCCGTGATGCTTCGCAGGGTTTTAACGAGTATGTTATGATGAAAGAAAAATTGAGAAGAAAGAGGGGCTCACTATGCTTCCTGTTGAACAGCTGCAAGACATCATTTCGGCGTCGAATAATATTGTCTTTTTCGGCGGCGCGGGAGTTTCTACCGAGAGCGGCATCCCGGATTTTCGCAGTGTGGACGGCTTATACAACCAGCGTTATAAATATCCGCCGGAGGTCATGCTTAGCTATACTTTCTATCGAGAGCATACGGCAGAGTTTTATGATTTTTATCGGGAAAAACTACTTTGCCCGACGGCTAAACCCAATGCCGCTCATTTTAAGCTGGCAGAGTTAGAGGCTGCCGGAAAATTGAAAGCGGTCATTACGCAGAACATTGATGGCTTGCATCAAATGGCCGGCAGCAAGAATGTGCTGGAGCTGCATGGCTCGGTAAAGCGAAACTATTGCCAAAGTTGCCAAGCTTTTTATGATGATGCGTTTATTTTGCAAAGTACGGGCGTTCCTACTTGCGAATGCGGCGGTATTATTAAGCCGGATGTTGTCTTATATGAGGAAGGTCTGTCGCAAGATACGATGCAGCGTTCTATGGAATTCATCGCCAAAGCGGATGTGCTGATTGTGGGGGGAACCTCGCTAGTCGTTTACCCGGCGGCGGGGATGATTGACTATTACCGGGGGCGGCAGTTGGTCTTGATTAATCGCGGTGCTACGCATTCAGACAAAAAGGCGAAGCTGCTTATCCAAGAGAGTATCGGCGAGGTGTTAGGGCGGATATCCCTTGCCTGAACCCGTTGGAAGGAAGACGCAATGCGGCTTTTTATTGCTATAGAACTGTCTGCGTCAGTGAGGACGGCTCTTGAAAGCGTGCAGCAGGAGATAAGAAGAAAGATGATCAAAGGACGATTTTCCCCTGGAAGCAATTTGCACTTGACGCTGTCTTTTTTAGGCGAGACGAAGCCAGAACTAGCCCAGGGATTGACTCCGTTCTTGCAGGAAGTGGCAAACTTAGAGAAACCATTTTCTTTGCGCTTTGCTAAACAACTGCGTTACTTTGGAGTGAAAAAACCAGTCGGAGTGGTTTGGCTTGGATTACATGGGGAACTCAAGCCGTTGCGGCAACTGCAAGGCCTTGTTGTGCAAGCCGTGGAGAAAGCGGGGCTATCGCAAGAAGAACGCCCGTATATTCCTCATATTACGCTGGCTCGTAACTGTGTATTTTCACCAGAGGTGCTTTTGGCGCAGGGAGAAATTGAAATTTTAACGCCAAGACCGCCCGCGTTTGAAGTGACAGGCTTTTCCTTAATGATTAGTGAACTGATGGAAGGCAAAAGGGTCTATCGGGCGCTGGAGCGCTTTACATTTCCTAAAGCAGGCCTATGAAAATGAAGGCAAACCGGTAAAAAAACGGTTTGCCTTCATTTTGCATTTCTGTAGGACTGCATAATCCTCCGCCACGTCCTCCTTTTACTCGTGTTTATACTTTACACGTTTTACTTCTTCTATTCCTTCTGCGCCTTTGGCGGGGCGAAACAGATATGCGTTTCCGGATGGGCTTTGGCGGCATACATGGCCGAGTCGGCGCTTTGAATAATCTCATCGACGGCGTTGCCGTTTTCAGGATAGGTCGCAATGCCGATGCTGGCGGATACTTGAAGCTGATGTTCTTCGAAGGCGCAGGGCTGTTCAATGAGCTGCAGCAGTGTTTCTGCCAAGCCGGCCAAACTTTCGCGGTCTTTTATTTCCGGCAACAGGATAACGAATTCATCGCCGCCTTGACGGCAGACCGTGTCGGACTTACGAATGGCTTTGCGGAGACGGTGAGCGATGGCGCAGAGCAGGGCATCTCCAGCGTCATGACCGTAATTGTCATTAATAGGCTTGAAACGATCCAAATCGATGAACAGGATGCCGAGCTGTCGATGGTAACGCCTAGCCAGGATCAAAGCCTGAGCTGATTTTTCTAAAAACAGCACGCGATTTGGCAAATTTGTCAGGTAGTCATGATGGGCTAAGTATCGGATTCTTTCTTCTGCCTGTTGACGTTCGGTAATATCAAGGAACATGCTGACGTAATAAGCAATAGCATTATTTTTATCCAAGACCTGTGCGATAGATAACATTTGCGGATATACTTCGCCGCTTTTGCGGCGGCTGACTACTTCGCCGTTCCAATGGCCTTGTGCGCGGATGGTATGCAGCATATCTCGGTAAAAAGCGCTGTTTTGCTTGCCAATAAGGAGCATTGTCTTTTTTTCACCAAGAACTTCCGGCAAAGTATAGCCAGATATGCGGACATAAGCGGCATTCGCGGAAACGATGCGGTGCTGTGCGTCCGTTACAACGATGGCGACTGGGCTGGTTTCAAATACGGTGCGAGCCAAACGCAACGACGCTTCTTCACGGCGCCGTTCGGTGATGTCTTCGACAACTACGACTACGCCGCTTGCTTTTCCTTCATGATCTAAAAAAGCGCGGCTGGCGGCGCGATACCAGATGATATTTCCGTCAGGTAGTTGATGGCTGCGTTCGACAAAAACAGGCTGCTGGGGGTGAACTAGGGCTTGGTGAAAATTGCGTTTGCTTTCTTCGCGCATACTTGGCTCTAAGTAGAGGCAATAATCGGTACCCAACACTTCGGTAGGTGATTTTTGAAATAAATCGGCGATGCATTGATTGGCATAGAGAATATTGCGTTCCGAGTCCAGTAATAAGAGGGAAAGGCCGGAACTGTCGTAGATGGCGCGCAATAAGGATTCTTGGCAGGAGAGCTTTTCGTTGGCTTCATGGGCCGCCTGCAGCGCTGTCGCCAAGCGCAGATGGTCTCGCAGCAAGAAAAAGCTAAGCAGTGTTAAAATCAAAGTAATCAGGATGCATGTAAGCAGCAGCCAGTCGTCATTGTAGATATAAAGTTCCAGAAAATGAGGGCTGCGGGCAGCTGCCTGAACCTCCTGCGCAGAGTGGGTAAAATCTGAATTCTTCTGGAGTTGGAACAGGGTCAAAGCTAAGGCTAAGACTAAAAGAAAAACAAAAAAATAGTTGCGTCTAAAAGGCTCAAGAGGGTAGCGCATAAAAGGCTCCTTTCCGACAGCAATAACGATGATTTTATATATATGTTCAGGATTTATCGACAAAAACCTTCTGGCGCAACAGGGCGAATATGGATCTTTGTAAAAATAAATCGAGCTAGAAGTTGACAAAAATGATAGTTCGTGGAATAATATGAATCAATATGATAAACCTATGAGCAAGAAGAGTAAGAGTCATTGGTTGTACTCAGAGAGTCGCTAGCTGGTGAGAATGCGATTGCAAAGGTGATTCCGAATGGACTTGCGAGGGAGGCCCGAAATCGAAAGAAAGTAGGCGTCTACGGGGGCCCTGCCCGTTATCAGCTGGGTGCATATGTTTGTATGCAAAAAGAGGCGGACGATTTATCGTCAATTTGGGTGGTACCGCAGAAGCACAGAGCTTTTGTCCCTTTTAGGGGGACAAAGGCTCTTTTATTTTTGTCGATTATGATATAAAAGGAGAATGAAGAAAATGAGTAAAGGAAGATTTGGACTTCATGGAGGGCAATATGTGCCAGAGACACTGATGAATGCAGTGTTGGAATTGGAGAAAGCTTACAAGTGCTACAAGGAAGATCCGGAATTTGTCGCTGAGCTGACGGAACTGCTCAACGACTACGCAGGACGTCCGTCGCGCCTTTATTACGCTGCTAAGATGACTCAAGATTTAGGGGGCGCTAAGATTTATCTCAAACGAGAAGATCTGAACCATACAGGCTCGCATAAAATCAATAATGTCTTGGGCCAAGTTCTTTTGGCCAAGCGCATGGGAAAAAAACGCGTTATTGCCGAGACTGGCGCTGGGCAGCACGGTGTGGCGACAGCCACAGCGGCAGCCTTAATGGGGCTGGAATGTGAGATCTACATGGGCAAAGAAGACACCGAGCGTCAGGTGCTTAACGTATATCGCATGGAGCTTTTGGGAGCTACGGTTCATGAAGTGACAAGCGGGACACAGACTCTGAAAGATGCCGTCAATGAAACGCTGCGGGAATGGACGAGCCGGGTAGATGATACGCATTATGTGATGGGCTCGGTTATGGGACCGCATCCGTTCCCGACTATTGTGCGCGACTTTCAAAGCGTTATTGGCCGCGAGGTTAAGGCGCAGATGTTGGAAAAGGAAGGGAAACTTCCTGATGCTGTGTTGGCTTGCGTGGGCGGCGGCAGCAATGCGATGGGTTTATTCTATGACTTTATCGAAGACAAGGGTGTGCGGTTGATCGGCTGTGAAGCCGCTGGGCGAGGCGTAGATACGGCGGAGACCGCAGCGACCATGGCGACCGGATCTGTGGGGATTTTCCACGGAATGAAATCGTATTTCTGTCAAGACGAGTACGGACAGATTGCGCCGGTCTACTCAATTTCTGCTGGACTTGATTATCCTGGTGTAGGGCCGGAGCACTCCCAACTGCGGGATTTGGGGCGGGCAGAATATGTGCCGGTGACCGACGATGAAGCAGTAGAAGCTTTTGAATATTTGTCACGCACGGAAGGCGTCATTCCGGCTATTGAGAGTTCTCATGCGGTAGCGTATGCGATGAAGCTAGCGCCTACACTGGCTAAAGACAAGACCTTGGTCATTTGCCTTTCCGGACGGGGCGACAAAGATGTGGCCGCCATTGCACGCTATAAGGGGGTAGAAATTTATGAATAAGTTAACACAAGCCTTTGCCAAAGGAAAAGCCTTTATTCCTTTCGTTACGGCAGGCGATCCATCGCTCGATGTGACAGAGCAGCTCGTGTTGCAGATGGCAGCAGCTGGAGCCGATTTAATTGAGCTGGGGATTCCTTTTTCCGATCCCGTCGCCGAAGGACCAGTCATTCAAGAGGCCGATATTCGCGCGTTGGCGGCAGGCACGACGACGGATAAGATTTTTGAGATGGTAGGGAGAGTTCGCAAAACCTGTCAGGTGCCTATGGCTTTCATGACCTATATCAATCCTATTTTTACGTATGGAGCGGCCCGGTTTTTGCAAAATTGCCAAGCAGTCGGCATTGATGCGCTGATTGTTCCGGATATGCCGTATGAAGAAAAGCAGGAATTGCTGCCGTTTTGCCAAAAACACGATGTGCGTTTGATTTCCATGATTGCGCCAACTTCCAACCAGCGTATCCAGACTATTGCTAGTGATGCTGAAGGTTTTTTATATTGCGTATCCTCCATGGGTGTGACCGGAGTGCGTCAAGAGTTGGGGAATCATGTAGCGGCGATGATTCAGACGGCTAAAGAAGCAAAAGATATTCCCTGTGCGATTGGCTTTGGCATTTCCACGCCTCAGCAGGCTGCTGCGATGGCTGCCGTATCAGATGGAGCCATTGTGGGCAGTGCTATTGTAAAAATCGTAGCCCAGTATGGCCAAGAGTGTGTACCACATGTGGCAAAGTATGTGCGTGAAATGGTGCAGGCAGTAAAAGCAGTACAATAAAACAACAAAATCTCTGAAAGCGGCGTTTGGATCAAGTTCCAAGCGCCGCTTTCTTTCATTGTGAATCTCTTGCACATGTCAAAGGTTGCTAGTAACATAGAAAGTAAACACATTGCTGCGAGGAGAATGCATATGGGACGGCTGGAAAAAGACTTTTTGGGAGAACGGGAACTGCCAGAAGACGCATACTATGGCATTCATACGCTGCGCGCCATGGAAAACTTCGCCGTATCCGGCGAAAAAGTACACTCAGAGCTGATTTGCGCGCTTGGTGTCGTGAAACAAGCGGCGGCGGAAAGCAATATGAAGCTGGGACGGCTGGAAGAGCGGCTGGGACAAGCCATCTTTCAAGCAGCCGGCGAGATAGCTTCAGGGCAATGGCAGGAATTCTTCTTGGTGGACGCCTTTCAAGGAGGCGCAGGCACGTCTACCAATATGAATGCAAACGAAGTCATCGCTAATAGGGCTATTGAAATTTTAGGTGGCGTTAAAGGAGACTATAGCCTGGTTCACCCTTTGGATCATGTGAATATGTCACAGTCGACGAATGACGTCTATCCTACAGCGCTACGTATTGCGGCCATCAAGCTGCTGTTGCCGTTGGCGGAAGCTTGTGCCAATCTGCAAGGGGCTTTGCAGCGCAAAGAAGAAGAATTTGCCGGTATCCTTAAGTTGGGACGTACAGAACTGCAGGATGCCGTGCCGATTACCGTTGGTCAGTCTTTTTCCGCGTGGGCAGAAGCAATCAGCCGCGACCGCTGGCGTCTTTATAAAGTAGAAGAGCGCTTGCGCAAGGTCAATCTTGGCGGCACGGCGGTAGGAACTGGTTTGAATGCTCCGCGCAAGTACATTTATATGGTGATTGAACGGTTGCGCAGCTTGAGCGGCTTGGGGCTGGCGCGGGATGAAAACGGCGTGGACGGAACCCAAAATGCCGATGTCTTTGTGGAAGTTTCAGGCTTACTTAAAGCTTGCGCTGTAACACTCCAGAAAATTAGCGGCGATTTACGTTTGCTTTCGTCAGAGCCTTTTGGCGAACTGCGCTTGCCGCAGCTTCAAGCGGGGTCCTCCATTATGCCTGGCAAAGTGAATCCGGTGATGCCGGAAATGATCTCTCAAGTAGCATATCAGGTGATGGCGCGGGATTTGGCCATTACCTTAGCGGCGCAAAGCGGGCAGTTGGAATTGAACGCGTTTTATCCTCTGATTGCTGCTAATCTATTGCCAGCTTTGGACAGTTTGGCAAAAGGGATGAATTTATTTGCGGAAAAATGCATTGAAGGCATTGAAGCGGTTCCGGAAGCTTGCCGGAGGCATTTAGAAAAAAGTACGGCTGTAGCTACTGTATTAGCGCCGCTTTTGGGATACGAAAAGGCGGCTGACTTGGCTCAAGAATCGCGGCGCAGCGGACGGCAAGTATTGGAACTTTTGTTGGAGCAAAAACTGCTGAGCGAAGAGGAAATGGAACGTTGGCTGCAAGATAGGCATCTTACCCATGCCGGTGTTGTGGGCGAAGAAATCAAAGCATAGGAGTGCTGGCTATGAATACAACTCCCAGAGGCAACCGACTTCATATTGCGCTTTTTGGGCGCAGAAACGCCGGGAAATCAAGTTTGATCAACGCTTTGACCAACCAGGAATTGGCGATTGTTTCGGAATTTGCCGGGACGACGACGGATCCGGTATATAAGTCTATGGAAATTCTGCCGCTAGGCCCGGTGGTCGTTATTGATACGGCTGGCTTGGACGATACTGGTGAACTGGGAGAATTGCGAGTGGCAAAGTCGCTGGAGGTGTTGGCGAAGACGGATTTGGCGTTAATTATTATGGATGTAGAAAATGGCTGCGGCGAGCCAGAGCAAGAGATTGCCGCTCTTTGTGCAACGAAAAAAATTCCGGTGATTGCGGTGATCAATAAACAAGATCAAGCGAAAGCTACCCCAGAACAGCTGGAAGCTTGGCAAGGGGCTTTGCAGGCGGCGGAGATGGTTTCTGTGAGCGCCTTGCAGCGCAAAGGCATCGGCGATTTGAAGATTGCCATGGTGAAAACAGCGCCTCTTCTTTTTGAACAGCCGACGATTGTAGGCGATTTACTGCAGCCTGGGGATACGGCGGTGTTGGTGACGCCTATTGATTTGGCGGCCCCTAAAGGCAGGCTGATTTTGCCGCAGGTGCAAGTTATTCGGGATATTTTGGATTCCGACGCTATGGCGTACGTAGTCAAGGAACGGGAGCTTAAAGAATGTCTGGGAAATTTGAAAAAAACACCCCGCATCGTCATTACAGACTCACAGGCGTTCTTAAAAGCTGACGCCGATACGCCGCCGGATGTATTGTTGACGTCTTTCTCCATTCTCTTTGCTCGCTATAAGGGAGATTTGGAAACACTGGTTAAAGGGGCAAAGGCTTTGCTGGCTTTAAAACCTGGCGATCGGGTTTTGATGAGTGAAGGCTGTACGCATCATCGCGTGGAGGACGATATCGGAACGGTGAAAATTCCTCGCTGGATCCGGCAGTATGTTGGGGGCGAACTTGAATTTTCTTGGTCCAGCGGTACAACGCTGCCTAAAGATTTGTCTTCCTATCAAGTTATTGTTCATTGCGGCGCCTGCATGCTGAACCGGCGGGATATGCTGGCGCGCATGATGGCGGCGCAGCAGCAGCAAGTGCCAATTGTCAATTATGGTGTGGCCATTGCGGCGTTGCAGGGGATCTTGCCGCGGGCGCTTTCTCCGTTTCCGCAGCTAGCGGATCTACTGTAATTTGTTGGGCAGGTGGCTTGGGTACGCTCCTGAAAGACGGAGGCGGTCTATGATGCATGCAGATGATGTAAATAAACATTCCTGCCGTTGCGGCGGTATTTTTTACACAAGCGTTGCCTGGGGAGAATTTGCTGTTGCTTTGTCCTGCTTTCTTGATTCTGCTGGAGGAAGTGCGGCGTTATTGTATGAGGTAGAAAGAGGGTGAAAGTTTGTTTGGCGGAAAAGAAAAGCGTAGCAGAGCAATCCGTGTGATTTTGCTGTGGTTGTGCTTGAGCGTAGTGAATGGCGGCTTGGGAGAAACAGCGGCGGAGTCAAAAAAAACGTTATCTCAAGAGGAACAAGTGGAAGCGTTGCTGCAAGGGATGACCTTGGAAGAAAAAGTGGGTCAGTTGCTGTGGGTCGGCATTGCGGGAACCGAGGCGGATGCGGAGACATTAGGACAACTGAGGGAATTGCATGCAGGAGGCGTTGTTTTATTTGATCGCAACATGCAAAGCCCCGCCCAAGTGAAGAATCTTATTGACGCTTTGCAAAAACAAACACTATCGCAATCACCACGTCTCCCGCTTCTTGTTAGCGTAGATCAAGAAGGCGGCCGGGTGCTGCGTATGAGGGAACAGGTGCTGCCGTTGCCGTCGCAGGCGGAGCTAGGTTCGCATGGCAGCGCCGAACAGGTGGAGAACTGGGCGGCGGAAAATGCGCGTGAACTTATGTACATGGGCTTTAATGTAAACTTTGCGCCTGTAGTAGATATAGGACTGGGGGCGGGACGCTCTTTTGCTGGTGAAGCAGCAGAAGTGACTCGTTTGGCGAGGGCTGCTGTATTGGGCTACCGCAAAGAAGGCATGTTTTGTACGTTGAAGCATTTTCCCGGTATAGGCAAAGCTCCCAAGGATCCGCACCAGGAGGTTTCCGATATTACGGTAGAGCGGGATGTGTTAGAGCAGGAAGATTTGGTCCCTTTTCGAAGCTTGATCAAGGAATTTGATACGCAGCCGCCATTGATTATGGTCTCACATCTGCGATATCCGGCGTATGACGCCGAGAATCCTGCCTGTATTTCGGAGGCTTTGCTTAAGGGTGTACTGCGCAGGGAACTTGGTTTTGAAGGTCTGATTGTGACGGATGACCTGGAAATGGGTGCCATGACGTCCCTTTATTCCTTTCGTGACATGGGGGTAATGGCTGTGGGGGCAGGAGCGGATGCACTTCTGGTTTGTCACAATGTGGCTAACCAGAAGCAGGTATATACAGGAATATTGGAAGCGGTCAAAGATGGACGTTTGCCGGCGGAACGCCTGGATGAAGCGGTGCGGCGCGTTTTGCGGACGAAACTGTCTTTGTCGCCAACGCAGGAGTAGATGGCGGTGCCGCTGAGGGATTGTCGTCTTCTCGTTTGTGAACGAGAGTGATATAATGGCAACGTAACTATATTTTTAGGGAATTGTAAGTGCGTGTTCAGTGGTTCTCTAAGAGAAAGAAGTGCCGCCGTATGAATAATGTATATGCTCAGGTTCAAGCTTTTTATGATGAAGCGCCGCAGTTGACTCCGTTGTCGCAGGAATGCGTAGATGGATTTTTGCGACAGTTGGCCTGGCAAGGGAAAAATGCCGCCGAATTGCTGGAGCAATGGAAAAATGTGCGCCGCTTGCTGTTATACATGCTGTTTGCAGACATTTTGTTTTTTGAAGATCTGCGTGCGGTTCAGGTCAGCTTGGCTGTAGAATGGCTGGCTGTGCAGGAAGAAGAGTTTAAGCTAAAGTTGTCCTCGGTTCGGCCGTTTTTGAATACGTTGCGTGATTTGGCCGATTATCTGGAAGGCAAGAAATATATTGACGGAGCGCCGGGCATTCGCGAAGCGGCGCAGCGCATGGTGGAAAGCGGACGCCTGCATTTATTGGAATTGCCTGCAGTGGGTTTTGCGGAAGCGAAAGGCATGGATGTTGTCGAAGTCGTGCGGCGTAATCAACAGCAGTTTGGTCTGGCGGAAACAGCCCAGCGCGTTGCTGACTTATTGGAACGAACCTACACACGTATGAGTGGCTATTTCCAAAATACAGTGTTTCAAGAAGATATCAACCGAGCTGTATTTTTGTATGGAGGAGAATCCATGCTGGCGCCAGAAGAGGGGCCGCAGCGGGATGCTTTTTGGACTTCCTTTTGGGATTTTTTTCTTTTTGACTATCATTTGCTGCGTAATGACAGGCAACCAATTCGTCATTTCCTAATCCATAATGAAGCGAATTTGTCGGCGGAAGAAGCGGCCTTGCTGGAAGATATGGCGCAATCACAGTTTACCGTCTTTTATGTACAGCGGGTGTTGGATGCGGAAACAGTAGAATGTATTGATTTATTGCGGGATACGTCCTTCAATATGCCGATGCCAGGATTTGGCTTAGATTGGAAGGGGTTTCTGTTCTTGGGCCATGTTCGGACTGGAGCAGCGTCAATGGCCAATTATGTTTGCCATTTTACCTCGTATGAAACAAGCCGCGCCTTGCAGCGTCGCATTCAAACAGAGGTGCAGCGTATGCAGGCGTGGTATTCTTGTCAGAATGAAGCTGACTCCATGGACGCCTTCCTATGTCGCCATGCGGCGGCAGTGCGCCAATTGATCATGCAGATGGCCCATGGGGAGCGCTTTCAGGTGCTGCCGGAGCTGGTAGAACCTGAGAAACCGCCTGTTACGGCGGAGCTAGAGGAAGCGTCGCCAGTCATGGAAGTGCTTCAAGAAGTGTCTCCTGTTTTTGGTTTGTCGTATTATGATGTACAGATGCTGGAAACCATGTGGCGGCATTACTGTGTTGTACAGGGGCGTCCTCGCTTTCGTAGACCTGAAAGCTGGGGAGGAGCCTTGCTTTTGGCTTTTGGCGGTATCAATGATTTAGATCATATTCAGGCGGGAATTGTTAGCGATTTTTTGGAAGTGTCTCATACACTGCTGAAGAAAAATTATGAGCAGTTATGCCGCAGTTTGGAACTTACCGGTTATGATGTGCGCTATCTGAATGAACAGGGGTTAGTGGCTGTAGTATCAGGCGAGGCCTGGGAACAGGATTAGGAGGATGTGCTGTGACGGTATGCGAATTTTGCGGGGCTCCCAAAGAAGATATAAATAAGCCTTGCCCGCAGTGCGGGCAAGGCGATGTACGCGTATTGAGCCGCCAAGAGCGGCGATCTTTTTCAGGAGAAACCATCGAGGTCGGTAATGATGGTGCTGCAAGAGAAGAGCGCCGCTCCTCCTATCAACAAAGCCGGCCGTCGGGCGTGTATGTGAAGCAGATTCGTCTTTTTGGCGACGGCTGGTGGTGGAAGGCGTTGTTGGCAGTGGTCGCCTTGGGGGCGGTATTTATATTTTTACTGCCGGTCTTTTTTGTTTTGGTGATTGCCTCTTTGCTGGGGTGGTTTTTTCTGCGGCTGCGTTAAGTTCTATTTGTTGTTTCTAACAGCAGGGTCTTTGAGGAGTTCTTCTAGCGAAGGCGCTTCGGAGCGGAGCATAGAGAACATTTCTAGATCCAGATACGTTCCCATATGGAACACCGCTTGACGCAATGTACCTTCATACTGGAAACCGCAGCGCTCAGCTACGATGCGGCTAGCTTGGTTGCCTTTCAAGACGTTCAGTTGCAAACGAGGCAGAGGGCGAGAGGCAAAGAGAAAGGCGATGAAAAGCTGCAGGGCTTCAGTCATATAGCCTTTGCCGCGGTCTTCAGGACGGTACAGACGGTAGCCGACTTCCAGGCCGGCCTGGTAGAGGAGGCCCTTAAAATAATACAATTCTCCTAGCAAACGATCCGTCTGGGCGTCAACGATGAGCATGGTTCCGGCAGTTTCCTGCCAGAGGCCATGCTCATTAAATTTTTGTTTCAATTCGGTTTCTGTGTAGAGTTCGGCGGGCCAATAGCTGCCTTTGGCATTAATATCATTGCCCAAACGCCAAAGCAGAGGCAAGTCTTCTTCGGAAATAGGGCGCAAGGTGACGCGATGTCCACGGAGCATAAGAATTACCTTCTTTCTTTTAATATTTGTTTTTTTAGTTGGTGGTAACGGCGGGTATAGTAAGGACCGTTTTGCGCTTCCCGATGATCAAAGCCATACGCACGGCGGCTGATGGCCAGGACGGGGGGAGCTTGAATGCGTTTGGCTATGCCCATGCCGCTGTAAAGGTTCCACCAACGCTCCAAATCGGCAATAAAAACGGCAGGATCGCTGAAATGCATTTTAAGCAATTCGGGTGAACAGCCAAGTTGCTCGGCCAGCGTATTATCGCTGTACCAACCCAATATATCTTCCGGTGTAGCTCGCTGCCAACGTTCCATGAAAGCGTGGAATAAGCGATCGTGATAAGGATAAATAAGAGGATCTCCTTTGCCTTCATCTACATTTTGCGCAGCAGATAGTTCTGCACTAGGGATTAGGTCAATGGTGGCTTGAGGAATAACTTCGTGTTGATAGATGTGGTCATTGAGGAAACGGGCGGCATCATACACCTGGTATTTCCATAAATCGCCCAGTACGGCGAGGAAACCGGCTTGATCGCCGTACAGTGTCGAGTAACCTACGGTAAGTTCGCTCTTATTGGCATTGCAAGTAAAACCGCCTCCCCAGGCGGCTGCAGCAGCAGCCAGAATGCGGCTAGATCGGTCACGGGCTTGGATGTTTTCCTGGACAAAGGATGACAGAGTTAGATCTGGTAAGGGCAGTGGGCTGTCCAGGCAGCGGAGCGAGCTGAACTGGCGCATTGTCAGCTCTAAGGAGTCTTGCACCGGTACAACGGCGTAATAACAACCTAGGCGTTGAGCCAATTGAGCCGCCAAATCCTTCGTAGTAGCCGAATTGAACCGACTGGGCATGTTGATGAGAAACAACTGCTCCGGTTCTAACACGGAGCGGTATAGCGCTGCAGATACCGCAGAGTCGATACCGCCGGAAGCGCCAATGACCACGCGGGAAAGGCCGGTTTGCTGTAAAAATTGACGAATGCCGTAGCGTAGAGCTTGGACAATCGTTCCTGTATCGTCAGGGGCCATGGCAGGAAATTGAGCGGGAAGATTTTCCAAAGAGACTAGATGCAGCCCTGCTTTAAAAGCAGGAGCGCTATAACGAAGGCGGCCCTGGGCGTCATAAAGACTGCTGTTGCCGTCAAAAGTGTATACGGTTTTACCGTTGTTTTGCAGGCCTACTTGGTTAAGGTAGAGCAACGGTGCTTCATACCTGGCTGCCTGAGCGCCAAAAACGCGATGTCGTTTGTTGTTTTTGCCTAAGGTGAAGGGCGAACTGGAAATGTTGATAATAAGATCTAATTTGCCGCAGCGTTGTTGCAGATGCAAGGGCTGGACAATATAGTCTGCATCCCAACCGTCTTCGCAGATGAGGCAGGCGGTATTGAAAACGCGATCACCGATAGGCAGTGAAAGCGGCTGCGCCAATTGTGCTAGAGGCAGGCCGCTTTCTTCCGCTAACTGCCGGAGACTGAAAAAATGACGGCTGTCATCGAACTCACGGTAATTAGGCAGTAAAGTTTTAATGACAAAGGGGTAAGGGGAATGCGGCGGAGCTATCAGGCGGCCATCTCTGGCCGCAAAAAGAGCATTATATTTGCGCGGGCGTCCGTCTTCGTTGAGGCGCTGCCAATCAATAGCTATGTTGCCAAAAACAACAGTAATATTCTGACTGGCAGCGATGACTTCGGCGCCGCAAGCTTCACAGTCGCGGAGAAAGGCAGGCTGTTCCCAGACATCTCCCAGCAGATACCCCGGGAGCGACATTTCGGGGAATACAATTAGAGCCGCACCTTTCTGACGGGCTTCGTCAATAAGCTGCAGCATACAAGCAAGGTTTCTCGCCGGATGTCCTGGGCGAACCTGCATTTGCGCAAGGGCGATAATCGGCACGTAAGTAGGCTCCTTTCCGTTCTAATATAGCCTATAAATTTCGCTGTCGCGGAAAGATGTCCTGCTGATTCGCTATAAGGAACGACTTTTCTTTTGAGAAAGGCAGGAATTTTACGAGGAATTGTATAAGTATATGCGAAAGCAATTACTGCAAGGAGGTCAGAGTATGGCTGAGAAGACAAGTGTGATGGCTGTGATTTTGGAAAATCGGGTGGAAACGGCGACAAGGGTGCAGGAAGTACTGACTCAGTTCGGCTGTCATATTCGAACCCGTTTGGGCTTGCATCAGGCATCTGCGGACGCATGCAGCAATCAAGGTTTGATTTTGCTGCAATTATTCGGTGAGGATGCTGTTGTGCAGCAATTAACGCAAGATTTACTGCAAATTCCTACGGTAAAGGTAAATTCAATGGAGCTGGATTTATAGAAAAGGCGCTCTTAGAAAACGAAAGCAGCAGCGCGGATTTCTGTGTTGCTGCTTTTTTGCGATAAAAAGAGAACAATGCGGTATGGAGAGAAATAGGTAGATGAAACAAAAAAAGACGAATGCAGTCCGGCTGCTGGAGCAGCAGCATATTTCCTATGAGTTGAAGCCGTACGAGGTAGACGAAAGCGATTTGAGCGCTCCTTCTGTGGCGGCTAAAGTGGGGATGGCGCCGCAACAGGTCTTTAAGACTTTGGTGGCGCGAGGGGATAAGAATGGCGTGCTTTTGGCCTGCATTGCCGCCAATGCGGAGCTGGATTTAAAAGCATTGGCCCAGGCCAGCGGTAATAAACGGGTGGAAATGGTTCCTTTAAAAGAAGTACAGGGGCTGACTGGCTATATACGCGGTGGTGTTTCGCCTGTGGGAACTAAGAAAAGCTACCCGGTGTATTTGGATGAAACAGCAGTGACGCAGGCACAAATTGCTGTCAGCGCCGGTGTGCGCGGCTGTCAGATGATTTTAACGCCGCAGGATTTGATTGTGGCAACCAATGCGGCGGTATGCAGCATTGCAACGGAGAGTTGAGTGCGGAGGGACTATGAAGATAAAAATTGACAAAAGTATTGGTGAACGTTTGCCGCACTGCCAGTTAGGCTATTTAATCTTAGCTGGCGCCCGCGTCAAGGGTACACCGCCTGCGTTAAGTCGGGAGATTACACAACTGCAGGCGGAAATGGCAGAACGATACCAGATGGATGTGCTGCCTCAAGTGCCTAAAATCATGGCGGTACGCAATATGTACAAAAAGCTGTCTGTGGATCCTTCACGCTATCGGCCTGCATCGGAGGCTTTAGTGCGGCGGGTGCTGCAGAACCGTTCATTATACTTTGTGAATAGTGCAGTGGATGTGAATAATTTTTGTTCGTTAAAATATTTGCTGCCCTTTGGTTTGTATGATCTAGACAAGGTAGAGGGAGACTGCATTAGCTATCAGATTGTCGGCGAAGGAACTTACACCAATATTGCGGGCCATACGATTCAAGCCGGGCAGAGGCCTTATTTGTGTGACGCCGGAGAGATATTTGGGAACCCCAGCAGTGATAGTCGGAGAACGGCAGTGACTTTGAGCAGCGAACGGTTGCTTTGTGTTGTTTATGCTGATGAAGAAGAAAGCAAAGAAGAATTGTCAGCTATGCTTGATTTTACGGCGGAAATGATGATGAGGTATAATGGAGGCATGCTGGTAGAAAAAGGTATTGCCGCTGTTGAATAGAGGCGGATATTGCCGGATGCAGAAAGATAGAGGAGGAAGACAATTTATGTTGTATCAGAGCACACGAAATGCGGACATCCGGATTACATCCGCGGAGGCGATTTGTCAAGGATTAGCCAACGATGGGGGGTTGTTTGTACCTGAGAGGCTGCCGGCATTAGGGCCTGATGAGTTACAGGCATTGCAGAATGTATCGTACGAAGAGCGGGCTAAAGCGGTATTGGGCTGCTTTTTGACTGATTTTAGCGAGGCGGAGTTGCAGGAGATCGTGACCCGCGCTTATGGACAGGGGCAGTTTTCACATAGCGATATTGCACCGGTTGTGAAAGTGGCGGAGAGAAAAGCCGTTCTTGAACTCTGGCATGGACCGACAAGCGCGTTTAAGGATATGGCACTCCAATTGCTGCCTCATTTGGTTACAACCTCACTGAAAAAAACTAATATTCGCGATACGGTAGCGATTTTAGTGGCTACCTCAGGCGATACAGGCAAGGCGGCCTTGGAAGGCTTTAAAGACGTGCCTAATACGGCTATGATTGTTTTTTATCCCCAAGGCGGCGTAAGTGAAGTACAGCGTTTGCAAATGGTTACGCAAGAAGGAAGCAATGTAGACGTAGTCGCCGTGGAGGGGAATTTTGACGATGCGCAGCGCGGTGTTAAAGAAATTTTTGGCAATAAAGAAGCGGCAGCCAAATTAGCTAGGGCGGGAATCCGCCTGTCTTCGGCTAATTCCATCAACTGGGGACGTTTGGTACCGCAGGTGGTATATTATGTGAGCGCCTACCTGGATATGGTAAAACAGGGTAGCGTACAGTTCGGCGAAGAAATCAATGTAGTTGTGCCGACAGGCAATTTTGGCAATATTTTAGCCGCTTATTATGCGCGATTGATGGGAGTGCCGCTGGGCAAGCTGATTTGCGCTTCCAACAATAATAACGTACTGACCGAGTTTTTGAGAGAGGGTCGTTATGACCGGCGGCGTCCGTTTCATAAAACCATTTCACCGTCGATGGACATCTTGGTATCCAGTAATTTGGAACGACTGTTGTACCATGTGTCAGGTCAAGATACGGCGGCGGTTACAGCTTGGATGAAGTCGCTTCAGGAGGAAGGATTGTATGATGTCCACGGTGCAGCCTGGGATGGCATTCGCGATGTGTTCTGGGCGGACTGGGTGGATGACGCAGTCACACAAGAAACGATAAAAACGGTATACGCGCAGCATGGCTATGTACTGGATCCGCATTCGGCCGTTGCCTGGAAAGTGGCGGAACGGTACCAAGAGGAAACTGGCGACAATCGCGTACTCTTGGTTGTCTCCACCGCCAGTCCCTTTAAGTTTAATTCCAGCGTGCTGGAGGCATTAGCGCCGGAGACGTTGAGCGGCGCCGCTGATGAGTTTTCTTTATTGGAGGCGCTGGCGGCTAAAAGCGGTCTCTCGATTCCAGAGGGACTAGCGTCTTTGCGTACCAAGGATGTTAGGCATTCACTGGAATGCTCGGTAACAGATATGGAAACGATGGTCTATCAGTTGCTGATAAAATAAGTTTTTCTTACTAAAAAAGAAAAATAAAAGGTGTTTTATGTATTTTTGCCGAATGAATATAGCGTTACAAAAAAACGTTTTTCTCGCGAAAGTAGGAGGGAACAAGGCGCAACACTATATTGACGAGGCAGGTGTTAAAAGATGAAACACAGTGTGGAAGTTTTACAAGTGGTAGGGCGTGTGCAGCGTAATTTGGCTCCGGCAGTCCTAGTGGAAGAAGCTATCCGCCGCGGAGAGGGAGTTTTGGCGGCGAATGGGGCTTTGAGCGTGACTACCGGCAAATATACGGGACGGTCGCCGCAGGATAAATTTGTGGTGGATTGCCCGCAAGTGCATGAACAAATTGACTGGGAGAACAACGCCGCTTTTTCACCGGAAGCGTTTGAACGTTTGTATCAACGCATGCTGGCATATGTTCAAAGCAGAGATGTCTTTGTATTCGACGGATTTGCTGGGGCTGATACAGAACACCATTTAGCGGTACGGTTCATTAATGAGCTGGCTTGGCAGAATCTTTTTGTACACCAGCTGTTTATAAGGCCGGAAGAAGGGGCGCCTGAGGTGGAACCTGATTTTACGGTGCTTTGCCTTCCTGGATTTCGAGCCATTCCTGCAATTGACGGCACTAATTCGGAAGCGTTTATCATTGTTAATTTACATGAAAACGTAGTTTTGATTGGCGGCACTCATTATGCAGGGGAAATGAAAAAGGCCATCTTTTCAGTGATGAATTTTTGGCTGCCGCAAAAAGGCATTTTATCTATGCATTGCTCAGCGAATGCCGGAGAAGACGAAAACACGGCTCTCTTTTTTGGCTTGAGCGGTACTGGTAAGACCACTCTTTCCGCTGATCCTCATCGGCAATTGATTGGCGATGACGAACATGCTTGGGGTGAAAAGGGGATCTTTAATATTGAAGGCGGTTGCTATGCAAAATGCATTCATTTGGCCCCTGAAAGCGAACCGGAAATCTGGGGAGCTATTCGCTTCGGCAGTGTGTTAGAGAATGTGAAGATGGATACGCAGACTCATGTACCGGATTATGATGATGCTTCATTGACGGAAAACAGCCGTACTGCCTATCCGGTCGACTATATTCCCAATGCGCTGGTTCCTGGTGTGGCGGGCCATCCGAATACGGTGGTTTTTTTGACGGCAGACGCATTCGGCGTATTGCCTCCTATTTCTCGGCTGACCAAAGAACAGGCTATGTATCATTTCCTATCTGGCTATACAAGCAAGCTAGCTGGTACGGAACGGGGTATTAAGGAGCCACAGGCTACTTTTTCCACCTGCTTTGGTTCTCCGTTTTTGCCCTTGTCTCCCTTGGTATATGCCAAGCTTTTGGGCGAGAAGCTGGAACAGCATCAAACACGGGTCTATCTAATTAATACCGGTTGGTCCGGCGGCCCTTACGGCGTAGGGAATCGTATCAAACTGGCTTATACGAGGGCTATGGTTTCGGCCGCCCTTTCCGGAACGTTAGAAAAGGTGGAGTTTATGACAGATCCTATTTTCCAGCTGGCCATTCCTCTTGCCTGTCCAGGCGTTCCAGAGGCTGTGCTGGACCCTAGAAAAACCTGGCAATATGCTGCTGATTACGACAAACAGGCTCGCCGTTTGGCGGAGCGTTTTCAGGATAACTTCCACAAGTTTTCCGGCGCGATGCCAGCAGAAATTATTGCGGCAGGGCCTGCGCTGTAAGCGCAAAGCAAAAAATCCAGAAGACAAAAGATGACAAGGAAAAAGAGCAGTCTCATTAGAGACTGCTCTTTTTCAATCACTTCTTTCTTATTTCTGGTTCAAAAGCTGTTCCAGTTCAGCCAGACGGGAAGAGAATAAGTCCATAGTCACTTCTACAGGCTGTGGAGTACTCATATCAACGCCAGCCTGGCGGAGAAGCTCTACAGGATGGTCCGAACCGCCGCTGTGCAAGAACGCCAGGTAACGCGTTTGCGCTTGCGGGTCGCCGCTGCTCAGACCTTGCGCCAAAGCCGTGGCGGCAGCGTAGCCTGTGGCGTATTGGTAAACGTAAAAAGGACGGTAAAAATGCGGGATTCGTCCCCATTCAATGTCTAAGCATTCGTCCAGAACCAGGTCGGGACCATAATATTGGCGGTTAAGGTCAAGCCAGAGTTTGGAAAGAGAGTCGGCAGTCTGCGGCTGCCCTTGCTCCATCCGTTTGTGCACGGTACGTTCAAATTCCGCAAACAAAGTTTGGCGGAAGACGGTAGCGCGCACTTGCTCTAGATACTGATGCAATAAGGTAATGCGTTCTTGGCGGTCTGTGGTTTGCGCTAAAAGATAGTTGAGAAGTAGGATTTCATTAGTAGTAGAAGCGACTTCTGCACAAAAAATGGTGTACGCGGAAGTCGCGTAGGGCTGCTGTTTTTGACTATAATAGCTGTGCATGGCGTGTCCCAGTTCATGGGTGAGTGTGGATACATCTTCACTGCGTCCTTGATAGTTGAGTAAAATGAACGGATGTACACCGTAGATTCCCCAAGAATAAGCGCCGCTTTGTTTGTTCTTTCCTTCAGGAACGTCCAGCCAACGGGAGGTGAAGGCCTGGTCTAATTGCGCCAGATATGCCGGTCCCATGACTGTTAAGCTATTTTTAACTAGCTGCTGTGCATCGGGGTAAGTGATTTTGCGCGGCGGCAAGGCGCCAACTGGGGCGTAGAGATCATACATGTGGATTTCGCTCAACTCAAGAGCTTGCTTTTTTAGCTGCACGAAACGATGCAGTGCCGGTAAATGTTCATGGATGGTCCCTATTAAACCGTCATATACAGTTGCAGGAATGGCGTGCGGTGAGAGGGAAGCATCCAAAGAAGAATCATAATGGCGCGCCTTGGCGCTTAACACATGGTTTTTGATGGTGCCGCTCAAGGTGCTGGCTAACGTATTGCGGTAGGAGCGATACGTGGAGAAGAGCGCCTCGAAGGCTTCTTTACGCACTTCTCGTTGCGGAGAGCGAATGAGCGTATTATAACGAGATTCGCTTAAAGGCAATTTTTCGCCAGAGTCTGTCAAGGTTTCGGGGAAACGCATGTCGGCGCGGGCCAACATATTGAAAACCGTGGCAGGTGTGGCAAAGGATTCTTGGAAACGGGCTAAAAGTTCTTCTTCTTTTTGGCTGAGAACATGCGGCTTTTGTCGTTCTAGTTCACGCAGATCGAAGGCATACGGGGCCAAGCGAGCATCTGATTGCACTTTTTTCTCCAGCGCTCCGGCAGGCCATTCCAGAAGCTCCGGTTCGATGAAAGCGCTGGCGGCGCCAGCTTCGGCCAAGAGAGCTTCCATTTCGCTGGTCATGCTCTGATAATGGCTGTCTGCGTTATCGAGGTCTCTATGCAGGCGGGCGTAAGCATAAAGACGGCTGCTTTTTTTGCCTATTTCGTCTTTGAGCTGTAATGCCGTTGGAAGTGAATCGGCATGATCTTGCAAATGTCCTTTATAAGCGGTCAGCTTTGGCAAGAGGGCTTTGAGAACGGCAGCATCCTCTCTCCAAGCGGCTTCGTCCGCGTAGATGTCGTTAAGGTTCCAGCGCCAGTCGGCGGAAACGGGTTCTGCGGTAACAAGGGCCGCTCCCTCGCTGTCCGCAGAGGTAAAAAACAAAGAAGAGCCAAGTAAAAGGGAAGATACTAATTTCATTTTCATGAGTTCACTCCTTAAAAGGATATTCTTCAAAGTTCATTCTCTTCCTGCGGGGGAAAATCCTGCCTGAAGGGAAGGTTTGCTCTATGTACTGATTTGCGATACACTTCATGGTGAGGTGAAAGCAATGAAAGTCGTTTTAACAACGTTAAACGCAAAATACATTCATACATCATTAGGCCTGCGGTATTTGCGGGAGGTTTGCAAATCGTCCGGGCATGAGGTGGTGTTAAAGGAATACTCCATTAATCAGGAGCTATTAACAATTTTGGGCGATATTTGCCGTGAGCGTCCGGATGTGGTGGCTCTTGGCTGTTATATTTGGAGTAGAACTTTAGTGGAGGAGTTAGTTGATAGCTTGAAGCAGGTTTTGCCTCAAGCGCAGCTTGTATTGGGCGGGCCGGAAGTAGGCTTTACACCGCAAGAAGCCTTGGAGGCTATGCCAGGAGCGGACGCCGTTATTTTAGGGGAAGGAGAAACGGTCTTGCCGCAGTGGCTGGAGGTTTGCGCTGGAAAACGACAGGCGGAGACGGTAAACGGAGTTGCCTGGCGTAAGGAAGGAAGAATTTTCGTACAGGGCGGACCGCAAGCGCAGACGGACTTGGCGCAGCTTCCCTTTCCTTACCAGGAAGAAGAAATGGCTTTGCTGCAAGGACGGATTCTGTACTACGAAACGACACGCGGTTGTCCTTTTTCCTGCCAATACTGTCTTTCCAGCGCCCAGGACGGGGTGCGGTACTTGCCGTTGGCGCGCATAAAAGAAGAAATCTTGTTCTTTTTGCGTCATGGCGTCAAGCAAATTAAGTTTGTAGACCGCACCTTTAATGCCCGCAAAGATCATTATCGGCCATTGTGGAGGTGGCTAGCTTCTTTGAAAGGGGACATAAACTTTCACTTTGAAATTGCCGCCGGCTTGCTGGACCAGGAAGACTTGGTCTTTTTAGCTACCGTGCCTGTAGGCCGATTTCAGCTAGAAATAGGCGTGCAATCTACCCATGAACCGACTTTGGAAGAAATTCAACGGCGTAATTACTGGGGAAAACTGCAGCAGGCCGTGGCTTTTTTACGCAGGCACAACAACATGCATTTGCATTTGGATTTGATTGTAGGGCTTCCTTATGAAGGATGGGGAGAATTCCACCGCTCTTTTAATGAAGTCTTTACCTTGCGGCCTCATATGCTGCAAATGGGGTTTTTGAAGATGCTGCCGGCGTCTGGCTTGCGGCAGCGAGCAGCAGACTATCGATACCGGTTCTTGCAAAAGCCTCCTTATACAGTATTAGCAAGCAATGCCATGTCGGCGGAAGAAATTCGCAAATTGCGTATAATAGAAGATGTTGTAGAACATGTATATAATGGAGGGCGTTTTCAGCAGTCTCTGAACTATTTGCTGACTTGCTGGCAGCAAGATGCTTTTGCCTGTTTTAGCAGTATTGCTGAATACTGGGATGAACAACGGCTGGATTTGGCAGCGATAGGCGTGCGTGGTTGGTACCGGAATTTGCTGGCCTATGCCCAGTGGTGTTGGGGAGAAGAACGCAGAGATATTCTATGCGAATGGTTGCGGCTGGATGCACTTCTTAGCGATGGCGGGCAGCAGAGACCGCCGGAGCTGAATTGGAACGGACCCGAGTGGGAAGGCGAAAAGCAGGCATTTTGGCGCGATGAGGGAGCAGTGCAGCAGTATATCCCAGAGTATGCCTTTGGCAGTTGGCGGGAGCTGAAACGAAAGTATCATCTGGAGTTTCTCTTTTTGCCAGGGGCTGACGGGCGAGTGGAACGTCATAATTGGTTAGTGCGCTACGATCTTTCAGAGGGAAGCTTGGCCCAGGAGGTGCAATTGGATGCAGAATGAATTACCTTATCGCAGCTATTCGCAGTATCTAAAAGAACGTTATGGCGAAAAAGTTTATAAGCTGCCCGTTAGTCTGCCTGTAACTTGTCCTAATCGCGATGGAACTTGCGGTAACGAGGGCTGCGTTTTTTGCGGTTCCATTGGCGCAGGTTATGAAAATTTACCAGCGGACTGGACGGTGACTCGGCAGTTGGCGGCAAACCGAGAGCATATTTCCAGTAAGTATAAAGCCAATAAGTTCATCCCCTATTTTCAAAACTTCAGTAATACCTATTTGCCGCCGGAGGAGTTGAGGCGCTATTTAATAGAAGCATGCCAACCCGACGTGGTGGCCTTGGCTTTAGCGACCAGGCCGGATTGCGTCAGTGACGCGCATCTGGAAGTACTGCAGAATGTTAAAGAAACATATAACGTAGATATCAGCGTAGAACTGGGGCTGCAAACGGTGAACTATCATACTCTGGATAAAATTGGCCGAGGCCATTCGTTGGGAGAGTATTTGGATGCGGTTTGTCGGCTGCACCGCTTTGGCTTGGAATGCTGCACTCATTTGATTTTGAATCTGCCCTGGGATGACCGGCGAGATGTGGTAGAGAATGCGAAGGTGTTATCGGCGCTGGGGGTAGAACAGGTAAAATTGCATGCTCTTTATATTGTTAAAGGGACGCAAATGGCTCGGTGGTATGAAGAAGGAAGTATTCAATTATGTTCTATGGAAGAATATATGGAACGGGTCATTTTGTTTTTGCAATATCTGCATCCCGATATGGTAGTGCAGCGTCTGCTGGGGCGGGCGCCGGAGAGTCATACCTTATTTAGTAATTGGCAGACTGGTTGGTGGAAGATTCGCGATGAGATTCATGCGAGAATGCGGAACCGCGGTCTGCGGCAAGGAGATTGTTGCGATTATTTAAACGGGGCCGCCGTATCTAAGAAATTTGGAGTTTTTTGAAAAAACTTGCAGTTGCGTGAATTAATAAAGGCATTTACATTGCTGGAAAACCTTGCTAAAATCAAAAACGTTGTGATTTTACTTTTTTGATTTAATTCAAACGAGGTGTGAAAGAAGAAAATGGAAAAACTCGAATTGTTGGCTCGTATTCGCAAAGTCTCATCGCTGGTTCACAGCGCAGATCTGCACGAGTATTCTTTCAATGCACAAACTATTTCTCAATTGCGGCAAACGTTGGACGAACTGACTGAACAATACATCGAAACATACTGCTAAGCAACGCCGAAAATAAAAGGGGCTGGTTCTTTGGAACCGGCCCCTGTACAAGCATAAGGTTGAGAAACGATTAGCTATCGTAACCCTCATTCGAGTCCTCTGGTTCTCGTCGCGACGCTT